>JANQFB010000057.1 GCA_028278085.1 Chitinophagales bacterium | reverse complement strand
GGAGGTTCAGGGGTGTTATTTCCAGGTATTCATCGGCGGCGATATATTCCATAGCCTCTTCCAGGGAAAATTTCACCGGTGGCGCCAGTTTGGCGGCGTCATCGGAACCGGCGGCCCGCATATTGGTCAGTTTTTTTCCTTTGATCACATTCACTTCCAGGTCGGTATCTTTTGTATATTCCCCGATCACCTGGCCTTTGTAAACCTGTTCACCCGGATCAATAAAGAACTTGCCCCTGTCTTGTAAACGGTCCAGGGCAAAGGCCAGGGCCTGCCCGGTTTCCATGGATACGATCGAGCCCTTCTTCCTGGAGGAGATCTCCCCTTTTATGGGTAGGTAGGCTTTGAACCGGTGGGTCATTACCGCTTCCCCGGCTGTAACGGTAAGGATGAGGTTCCTCAAGCCGATCAATCCCCGGGAGGGTATCTCAAATTCCAGGTGCTGCAGGTCGCCCTTTGGTTCCATGACGATCAGTTCTCCCCTCCTTTGTGTTACTAATTCGATCGCCTTGCCGGCATAGCTTTCCGGAACATCGATCACCAGCGTTTCGATGGGTTCGCATTGCCGGCCCTCGATTTGTTTCAGGATAACTTCCGGTTTACCCACTTGCAGCTCATAGCCTTCGCGACGCATGGTTTCGATCAGGATCGACAAGTGCAGGATACCCCGGCCGAAAACGTTGAATTTCTCTTCGCTCGAGGTTTCTTCCACTCTTAGGGCCAGGTTCTTTTCTGTTTCCTTAAATAATCGCTCCCGGATATTCCGCGAGGTTACATACTTGCCTTCTTTGCCGAAAAAGGGAGAATTATTGATCGTGAACAGCATGCTCATGGTAGGTTCGTCGACTGCTATCCTGGGTAATGCTTCGGGGTGGTCCGGATCCGCAAGGGTATCTCCGATCTCGAAATATTCCAGGCCCACGACAGCACAAAGATCACCACAGCGTACGGATTGGACTTTTTCCCTGCCCAGCCCTTGAAAAACGAACAATTCTTTGATCTTTACCTTCTTCCCGTCAGGTGCACCGGGATCCGCAGTACCAAGGCTTCTCCGGCAAAGCAAATATTCTTTTCCTTCCTGCAATTCACCCCGGTATACCCGCCCGATGGCGATCCTGCCCACAAAACTTGAAAAATCGAGCGAGGTGATCTGCATTTGCGGGGATCCTTCGACGTAAGGTGCTTCGGGGATCTCTTCTATAATGCTGTCCAATAATGGTATAATATTGGTTGAGGGAACCTTCCAATCTTTGCTCATCCAGCCATGCTTCGAAGATCCGAACAAGGTAACGAAATCCAATTGCTCCTCGCTGGCATCCAGGTTGAACATTAATTCGAACACGGCTTCCTGGACTTCTTCGGGCCTGCAATTTTCCTTGTCCACTTTATTGACAACCACAATAGGTTTCAGACCCAATTCAATAGCCTTTCCCAGCACAAACCGGGTTTGGGGCATGGGGCCTTCGAAAGCATCGACCAGCAGGAGGACACCATCTGCCATTTTGAGCACACGCTCCACCTCTCCTCCAAAATCGGCATGGCCGGGGGTATCGATAATGTTGACCTTAACATCTTTATAGGTAACCGCAACATTTTTCGACAAAATAGTAATGCCCCGCTCCCGTTCCAGATCATTGTTATCCAGGATCAACTCTCCGCTCTCTTTCCGATCGTCCAGGATCTTGCATTCCTGGATGATCCGGTCGACCAAGGTTGTTTTCCCATGGTCGACATGCGCAATAATAGCAATATTCCTGATCGTTGACATGTTTCAATTTTAAACGTGCAAAATTAGGACTGTTTTTTGATAAAAACCTGCCAGGATCGTGTTTGTTGCAGGGATGAAAACGGCGCTAAGGCTTCACCAATTTGGCCGTGCGGATCTCATTCCCGGAGAATTTCACCAGGTAGAGACCGGCGGGGAGGTCTTTGATGTTATGGGTGATCCGGTTGTGACCAGGCCCGAACCTGCCGGCAGTGATCCGGGAGATCCGTCCCCCCCAGGCATTAAAGATGTCGATCGCAACATCTGCTGCTTGTTCCAGGTTAAAAGACAGCACCAGGTTATCCGACGCTGGATTCGGACTTACTTCCAGGGAGCCGGTTTCCGCGTCATAGCTTTGATCGCCGGTGATCACGGACTCCCATTGCAACAGTTGTATCCCACCCCAATCGGAATAATAAGGTTGCTGGAATACACTGTTATTGACCTGGGCCAAAACCACCTTATCCCCGAATACATCCAGGCCCCAGGTTGCGGAACTATCACCGGTGAAAGCATAGGCTCCGATCAGCGTCGGCATCTCCCGGTCGGAAATATCCAGGGCCAGCACTTCACTGTCGCCCCCGGATAGCATCAGCACGCTGTCGCCTATCGATACCAGTTGATTGGTATGCCCTGGCCTGCCGAACCAATTGATCGAATCACAGGCCCAGGGATCCCACCAATAGACGGTTTCCATGGCGGGATCTGTTATATCGATGACGTCCATTCCGCAATAATCCACGGCGACGTATGCATAATTGTCGATAATAACAACGTTATTATAGGCCGGTTGGGCGGTGTCGTCAAGCGCAATATTCATATATTTTCCGATCTCGACGGGATTTTGCTTATCGCTTACATCGATCATCCGGAAACCCTTGGAGTCGTTGCAGAGATAGAGCCTGTCGTTCCGGACAACCATCCCACGGGCGTTGGGTTGTGCAAATAAAGTCGGTGGCTCCGGAAAATCCGGGTCGGGCACCAGGTTCGACACAAAGCGGATATCGTTTTTCTGCTGCACATCCAGGATGATCAGCCCATGCTCCATCGCTCCCAGGTAGGCATATTGACCGTCGGAGATGGCAATGGCGCATCCCTGATCGAATGCCGAAGAGTCCCAAACGGCGGTAAGGCTCAGGTGCTGCGGGTCGGAAATATTGATGATCGCCAGGCCTGCACTTTGCGGCGCCCCCTGAAAGCCCCCCAGTGAGGCATACAAGTAATCGCCATGTTGATAAATGTTGGTTACATTCAGGCCGTTAACATCCTGTTTGCGGATGGTATCGACGGGAACCGGGTCGAACACATCGGATATATCGAATACGATCACCCCTAATTCATTACTGGCCGCGTAAATATACGGCCTGCCGGCATCGTCGAACAAGGTGGTATAAGCCGAATACAGGAAGGAATAGCGGAACTCCGATAGATATTGAAAACGGATGGAATCTGTTCCGGCGAAACTGTTCAGTCCGCTTAAGCTGAAGCACAATGAAAGCAAACTGATCCGAAAAAAAGCCTTGCCTATATTACCCATTTTGGTCGATTGTTTTCCCTAAAAATAAGCCATTTCACGGATCCCGGCCAAATTTAGGGGCTTATCTTTCCACTCCTCCGGAAATATGCACGCTTATTCGGGAAGCCGGATCAAGGGTATATTTTTTAGCCTTCCGGCGGATTTGCCCGATTTGTCCGGGTCTTTCACCAGGTATACCCGGGTTCTTTGTATATCTTTTTTATTGGCTGCAATTTTCCCTGCGGTCACCAGGAATGGCGGATAGGAGGATTTGTCCATTAAAGGGTAATAGGCCATCGAAGGCCGGGCAATGGTTTGGTGTTTTACCGCAGCCGTATCGATGATGAACCGATGGTTGACTTTATAATGGCCATCGACGGCAATGCCGCCCAGCCTGCTGCCGGGAACTATTTTCGGGTGATGAGCATAGCGCTCCTGATCCACCAGTGTCGCCACCACCAATAAGTGGTCATCCTTCCCGAGTCCCAGGGTCAAAGGCCGGGTGAACTGATGGCCGGGAATTTGAAGGTCGATCCGGTTGTTGTCCCATTGACCGTTGGTTCTTTGGCTCACCCATACTTCCGAATGATCCTTAAAATGCTTGATATAGCTGAGGACAGGATTATTTTCCGAATTAATGACCAGGTCGCTGATCCCAAAATTCGGCCCTACTGCGGGAGGGTTTCGTTCCCCGTCGATGATTTCCACCGTTTGCGGATTGGCTGGCAGTTCCAGCGTTTTTTCACCGGCTTTCCAGGATCCTCCCCCATCGTCGGAATACATATAACCCACAAAATAGGCCCCTGCTCCTTTTTCCGTGGCATAATTGGCGTTGAGATCCGCCGGCAAATATTCCCAGTTCCGGAAGGCCAGGTGCAAGGTTTGACAATCCGGTCCCATTCTCAGGCTTTGGTTCCAGGCCACATAGCCATAGAAGGCGCTTAACTTCCGGCGCTCCGCTTTCCATTTTTCATAATTGCTTTGCAATATCTCTTTGGCCGGCGACCATTCCCCGCCTTTTTTCTTGCTGAAATACTGCAAGGTCCAGATATTCATACTTTCCTTGACCAGGGAATACCGGGCTCTTCCCACCAGGTAAAGATTATCGTTGCAATCGATGGTAAAGGCCGGATAGGTCAGCTCTTCCCCGACTTTCTCGGTAACCGACCAACGGTCGATCTCCAGCGGTTTCACGGATTTCCGGTAATAGAACGGGCTATGATGTCCGCTAAAGACGATGTGGAGATACTGTTCACTATCGAGCAGCAAAGCCGGAGAAGCATGATTATCCGCAAGATTTGTAGCCACCACCACCGGCCTCGACCATGTTTTGGAATATTTTTCATAGCGGTTGATGAGCACTTCAAAATTTTCCCGGCCGACCCCCAGCCAGGTCACGAAGATAAAATCCTCGGTTTCGATGATCTTATTACCCCCGGTATTACCGGTCGCACCGCTGGAGCCTGCCGTGGATACCAGTTTAACGTTTGTATCCCCGGGAGGTCCGGAAGCGGTGCACAAGATCACTCCCGCTAACAGGAATGTCCAAAGGATTGTTCGTATGTTGAAATGGATTTTCGGGATCCTCACCTGTCCGTGAATTTTCGGGTAAACAAAGCCCATAGCAAATTTCCGCTTACAAATATAATTGTTTCCCATTTTGATAGGCAACCCGGATCGGTTCCCTGAGTAGTCCATTTTCCTTATCGCTCTTAGGAAAGCCTGCGATTTTATGATATCTTCATGGCAACAATCAAGTTTTCCATCAAATGCCCGATGCCAGAAAAACCTTATGGGGACACCCCAAGGGCTTGTATATCTTATTCTTTACCGAATTATGGGAACGTTTCAGCTATTATGGGATGCGTGCCATCCTGGTGCTTTACCTGACCGCGGCCACTACCGGAGATAACCCCGGACTGGGGTGGGAAAATGCCAGCGCCCTGGAATTGTATGGTTGGTATACCATGCTGGTTTACCTGATGGGTGTTCCCGGCGGGTGGATCGCCGACCGGTGGCTGGGTCAGAAGAAAACGGTCATGATCGGCGGACTGCTCCTCTGTGCGGGGCATTGCATTTTGGCCCTGGAAGCCTTATGGGCCTTTTACCTCGGACTGGCGCTGATCGTATCGGGAGTCGGCGCCCTAAAACCCAATATATCCATCATGGTAGGGGGCTTATACCCTGGCAGGGATGTCCGGAGGGATTCCGGGTTTACTTTGTTTTATATCGGTATTAACATCGGCGCTTTCCTGGCTCCCTTGCTGGTGGGATACCTAGGAGAGGTAGTTTCCTGGCATTACGGTTTCGGACTAGCCGGCCTGGGAATGATCCTTGGGCAGCTTATTTATATCTGGGGACAACGGTATTTAACCGGTGTGGGCGATAGTCCGGCGGAAAGGGTCAGGCATACAGAAGAGGATAACAAACCTTTGACCCGGGAGGAAAAAGACCGGATGATCCTGCTATTTTTGTCCTTCCTCATTGTGATCGTTTTCTGGGGAGCCTATGAGCAAGCCGGCGGGCTCATGAATATCTATGCCAAAGAAAAGATCGACCGAATGGTTGGCGGCTTCGAGATACCGGCCAGTTATTTCCAGTCATTACCGGCTCTTTATGTTATCCTGTTCGGCGGCCCCGTAGCCCTGATGTGGGTGAGGATCCGGAATAAGAACCCGGAAGTCGCTTCCTTGTTTAAAATGGCGGTGGGCACCATCATTATGGGGGCCGGTTTTTTACTGATGGCCGGGGCTTCCGGTGAAGCCGATAGCGCCTCACATGGTAAAGCTGCTATTTGGTGGATACTGGGGGCTTATTTGCTGCACGTGATAGGCGAGCTGTGTACATCGCCCGTTGCCCTGTCATTTATCAGTAAGCTGGCGCCACATAAATACAGCTCATTCATGATGGGTGCCTATTTTGCTACCACCGGCTTGGGTAATAAACTGGCCGGGGAAGTGGGTGAGGCCGCACAAAAATTCGGGGAGACAGCGATCTTTAACGGTATCTTCTCCTTTTGTACAATGTTTGGCATCTTATTGCTATTATTCCTGAAAAAACTCAACAAACTGGCCCATGATGCGGAAGCGGTCCAACTCCCCGGGCAGGGCTGAACGAGCAATTGTCCGAACAATAATAAAATCCCTATCCCGTTCTAAGCGTATGAAAGCTATCCCGATCTTCTTTGTGGCCGTTTTGAATATTTGCTATTTATCCGCACTAGGCCAGGTTAGCGATACATCCTCCAACACCTATCTGGACATTGTTATCCCGTCAGGGCCGATGTGCCAGTCGTATACCATCTCTTTTACCCCGAATGAAGATTCCGTCAGCGTTCTCGAATTGAACCGGCAATTCAAGATCAAACAAACGCACCGGCAAGGCCGGAAAACCTATTACATCCTGGCAGATAATGACGAGCTCCATAAGATCATGATCCGTCATAACCGGAAATATGTCCGTAAGCTCAAACTCGATTTTAAAAACGGTTCCTGGTTTCAGCACACCGGCCGCTTCCAGGTGGAGGGATTTCAAAGGGATGCAAATTCCAATTAACTAATTTACCTTTTCGGTTCTGGGGTTTCGGTGCTAATTGTTCAACTTTTGCGCAAATTTTTTGGTAAAATATTTCAAATGAGCTTTATCTAATTTCATATTGGAGCGGGCACTGAACAAAGTTATGGTCTTGATCATATCTTCCTCTTCCCGGAAATCGAAGGTCAGATTAATATTACCTATTTGTAAATTCAGTTCCTTCATAGCATCGATAGGATCGATCATCTGTACGCTGAAGTGAATACCCCCAACAGTAACGATCGATAATACACGCTGCGTTTCGGCATCAACAGCGATAAATGCGGATGTATTTTTGTTGTTGGACCAGATTAAATTCAAATAGGCGTATTGCTTGTCTTTTTCCAATATCGCTCTTTCTATTTCATCTGTTTCTACAATTTTAAAGGCATGTTCATAGGATTCTTCCATATCCGAACCCGAAGCATCCATCATAGATTTTGTCAATAGTAAGGTTTTTGTCGATAATGTGGCCAGGTTTTCTTCAACGTTCATCACTTCCTTCTTTTTTAACCCTTTGGCACCGGCCTCCAAATAAATATTCAGTTGTTCCATGATAAACCTGTAATCTCCCGGAGAAAGTAAGTCTGTTTCATAAGTTACCTTGGTCAGCAACTTCATGTCCTTTTTCCCCCGGATAGAGACAAAAATATTGTATACCGGAAAATCTGTATAAAGATCAGGCCCGGTCTGCACTCTTCTCTTCGCCCATGAACTTTTCAAGAGACCATATTTGGAAGGATATTGTTCAAACAGCTTTTCTGCCTCCGACAGGGGCTTGAATTCAATTTTTTCGTTGAATTTCCAGTAATTGCCGACGGATTCCTGTATGGCATTTGAATGATAATGGATAAAAGATCTATACAGATCATGCTCCTCCGTTTGATCCTTGAGTTTTTCAAGAACGGATCGGTCTAATTCGGGTAAAGCTACCAACAAGGTCATTTTTTGTAAAGCCAATGCATCTTTACTATCGGGTATGGCCCATTGTGCAAGGATTTGATTGGTCAGGCAAAACCAGCAAGCTAGAAAAGTCAGGTAATACTTCATCATGGCATTTTTTTAATGAACGCAATTGATTCTTTCGGAACGGTTCGTCGAAAAATATCTAAACGAACCTGACAAACTATATGCGGGTAGAAGGGAATGGTTTGAATATACTATTAATGTATACCGTAATAATCACTGCAAGTTATGCAATCCCATATGAATGTCAAGGGTACAATTAGTGTTCGATGAATACCAATTTGAATTCGATGACATTCAGCTTGAATTCGGTCGGAAGATGACAATATTCTCTTTATATCGCAGTCTTAAGGTCTTTGGATGACCTGAAAGTCAAAGGCATGCAGTTGTTCAGGCAAACGCCTCCTGTTGGTATAGCTAAAAGAATAACTTTATACGATCAAACAAAGATCTTGCCCTGCATATATAGCACCCCTTTCCCGCCGATCAGCACCCTGCCATCCTGCATTTCACAGATCAGTTCCCCGCCACGGGATGACAATTGACGGGCTATCAGCCGGTTTTTATTTAGCTTTTTCGACCAGTAAGGGGTCAAGGAAGTATGTGCGGAACCGGTAACCGGGTCTTCATCGATTCCGGATTGTGGGGCGAAAAAACGGGACACAAAATCGACCGATGCTCCGGGTGCGGATACGATCACTCCCCTTCCACCGGATCTTGCGAGCAGGCCAAAATCAGGCCGGATAGACCGGATGCCTTCCTCCCGGTCGAAGATCAACAAGTAATCGGTTTTGCCTTTGTATACCT
This sequence comes from Chitinophagales bacterium, assembly GCA_028278085.1. Lineage (GTDB taxonomy): Bacteria > Bacteroidota > Bacteroidia > Chitinophagales > JANQFB01 > JANQFB01. The sequence goes on along the minus strand of JANQFB010000057.1, from coordinate 3,888 downwards.
CATTAGGCGTCAAGTTAATAGCGCTTCTTAATTCATGAGGAAGTTTAGTAGGTGTGAGGTCATCTGCCGGAAAGTTTAATTGTAGCATATCCGATTCCCGGGTAACGGTTAAGGGCCCGCTCCTAGAGTGAAAATCGACCCGGTCCATACCGGATTCCAGGAAATTGAACAAGACATAAGCGCTGGCCAGGGTGGCATGCCCGCACAGATCCACTTCTACGGCCGGGGTAAACCACCGGATCCGGTAAGCGTCATTTTCTTTGGCAAAAAACGCCGTTTCTGCCAGGTTATTCTCGCTGGCGATGGCCTGCATGAGGCTTTCCTTGGGCCACTCCTCTACCGGACATACGGCTGCCGGGTTTCCGGAGAACAAACCGGAGGCAAAGGCGTCGACCTGGTAGATATCGAGTGTCATATCAATTGATCTCTTCCCGAAGGGCCCGGCACAATTGCCCGAGATCCCTGTCTTCATTATAAACATGCAGCGAAATCCTGACGGCATCTCCCCTCAGGGAAACATAGACCTGCTTTTCTTCCAGCCGGGTTTTCAGGCGGTCGAGATCTATCGCTTCCGGGAGCCGCAGGCCGAACAAGTGGGCCGCACGGTGATCACGGTCTTCCAGTTGAAGCCCCAAGGCCCTGAAGTCGCTTTCGTGTGCATCGAAAAGCTCGCGGCAATACCGATGAACCCTTTCGGCGCCCCATTCCAGGATCTGGTCGAGCGAGGCCTGCTGCATGGCTATATGGACCAGTGCCGGGTGCTCTCCGGAAGAGTAGCGTTTGCCTTTGGGTTGTAAAGCCATATTATAGCTGGCCAGGTTCCTGAAATCCTCGGCCCCTTCATGCACGATCCAGTTCTCTTCGATCGGGATCCCGTCGTCGAAGAAACCGCCATAATAGGCCAGCCCCATCCCATAGGGCCCGAACAAACATTTATAGGTGGCACAGATCAATGCATCGGGCCGGATATCGCGAATGTCAAAGGGCATGGCTCCGATGGTCTGGGAACCGTCAACGATAAAGACGGCGCCACATTGGCGGCATTTCTCCCCGATGGCCCTGAGGTCGAATAAGGTACCGTCCGACCAATGCAGGGGCGGGATGGAAACCGCGGCCGTACGCCGGTCGATGTTCCGGATCAAGGCCTCGTTCCAGTCGACTGCTCTTTGAGAAGAACCCACCTGCGGATCTACTGTCCGAAGCTCGCAGTTCGATTGTTTGCATAAGCGCATCCAGGCATACATATTGCTGGGGAATTGTCCGCCTGCCACAACGATGTTGCTACCGGCGACCGGTTTGATCTGCCTGGCTGCATTCGCGAACCCGTAGGATGCCGCCGGTGTAATGGCGATCCTGTCCGGATCATCACAATTAATGAGCCTGGCGAAAGACCGCCGGACGCTGTCGACCGGCTCGAAAAAATCTTCCGTTTTTATCTGAAAAGGGCGCTGTAGACGCTGCATTGCCGCCTCTCCCGCTTTCACGGAAGCTTTTAATGCCGGAGACATATAAGCGCCGTTCAGGTAGGAGCTCCCGTGGGGAAGATCGAACAAATGTTTCTGGCAACTTAAAGCCGTCTGGGCCGGTGATATCATAATAGCTGGATTATGGCAGGCATCCATAAAAAGAAGGGTGGATCGAGAGCCTTTTGGAATTGCCTCCGATCCACCCTCCTATCGGATATTGGTATTGATCAATTCTGAGAATGCAAGGCTACCTTGTTGCCTTCGCTATCGATGAAAAACGCCATATGGCCGATCTCCGGGGAGATCTCGGTTTTTGGCATGGCTATCTGTCCACCCGCAGCTTCGATCCTATCCAGCACCGGTGCCATATCGGGATTGGCATTCAGATAAATAACCGCACCTTCCTGGCTGGGTTTGTGCATCGGACTTTGCATCAAACCACCCGCAGCTTTGCCTGACCCGGGATCGTAGGGGAAACTGACCATTTTCATGCCTTCCATTTCCATAGGGATCATTTCGATCTGAAAAATGGACTCATAAAATTTCTTTGCCCGGTCAATGTCGGTCGCCGGGATCTCAAACCAATTTAAAGAATTCGTTGTCGCATCCATGTTGCTATTTTTTTGATGGAGTGAATAAATAGATATTTGATTATTGACGAATGAAGTTCCTAAAAAAAGACAAATTTTTTCAAGGGAAGGAGTTATTTTGGACCATATCCCTTGAATTCCTTGGATATTCATACATCCCTCGGGTCTGACCGATCCGGCAATGGCTTCCTCAACCGGCAAGATGAATACAATTTTGCGTCAAAATTGTATTCAAATTAAGTTTATTTTGACACAATTTTGATATATTCTTTCCTGTCCATTGTTTTTTCACCAGCTTTTCTTTCCTTTACATTCTTTTTGGAATTCCAGCGGTAGCACGGACCTCAAAGGGCATTCATGAACTTTCTGCAAAAAATCAAGCGTTTATTCCAACTATTCAGGGCTGCGATCGTGGGCGATCCTTCTTTGGATTATACCAGCATCAGCCTCAACAGGGCTATTTTCCTGCTGTCGGTACCGATGATCCTGGAGATGGCGATGGAATCCCTGTTTGCGGTAGTGGATGTGTTTTTCGTAAGCCAGGTAAGCGTAGATGCCATAGCCATCATAGGCTTAACGGAGTCTGTGCTTACTATTGTCTATTCCGTGGCCATCGGGGTCAGCATGGCGGCTACGGCTATGGTTGCTCGGAGGATCGGTGAAAAGAATGAACAGGCGGCAGCTATTGCAGCGGTTCAGGCCATATACCTGGGGATCCTGGTAGCTGCCTTTATTGCTGCCATAGGCTTGTTTTTCTCAGCCGATATTTTACGGCTGATGGGCGGCAGTCCGGAGGTGATCCGGGTAGGGGAAAATTACATCAGTTGGATGCTGGGCGGCAATGTGGTTATCCTGCTGCTATTCCTGAACAACGGCATTTTCAGGGGCGCCGGAGATGCCCATCTGGCCATGCGTGCCCTTTGGATCGCCAATATCCTCAACATGATCCTCGACCCGATCTTCATCTTCGGCTGGGGACCTATCCCGGCCTTCGGGGTGGAAGGGGCCGCCTATGCCACCAATACCGGCCGGGGGATCGGGGTATTGTACCAGCTTTACCATCTGGCCAAAGGAAATGGGGTCATCAAGATCGGGATGCAGCATCTGAAGGTCCAGGCGAGTATTATCATACGGTTGATCAAAGTAGCCGCCGGCGGCACCGGACAATTCCTCCTGGCCTCCTCGAGCTGGGTCTTCCTGGTCCGGATCATATCCATGTTCGGCAGTGAGGCCCTTGCCGGTTATACCATCGGTATCCGGGTGATCATTTTTACCATACTCCCGGCCTGGGGAATGGCCAATGCCGCAGCCACACTGGTAGGACAGCATCTTGGGGCAGGCCTGCCGGATAGGGCGGAAAAAGCTGTCTGGCGAACGGCATTTTATAATATGATCTTTTTGGGCCTGGTATCCGTGGTATATATCGTTTGGGCAAAGTCGGTGGTCAGCTTTTTCACCACGGAACCGGAGGTCTTAAGCTATGGTATACAATGCCTGCAATTCGTTTCCATGGGTTATATCTTTTACGCCTATGGTATGGTCCTCGCCCAGTCGTTCAATGGCGCCGGAGATACGCGAACCCCTACCCTGTTGAATTTTTTCGGCTTTTGGGTGCTGCAGATCCCCATCGCCTACATTTTAGCGGTAACAGCCGACCTGGGCCCCAAAGGAGTATTTATGGCCATCGCTATCGCCGAATCCATCCTGGCGGTAACCAGTATTATCGTTTTCCGGAAAGGGAACTGGAAGAAAACGAAAATTTAAATAGTTTTTATTTTAAATTTAGCATCGTATAAATACGGAAACCCCATGATACGCTCTTTCCTCGGTAT
>JANQFB010000021.1 GCA_028278085.1 Chitinophagales bacterium | reverse complement strand
CCCGTTTATTATCATGCCGGGACCATCTATAATAGCCATAATGATACCAGCCTTGCCAAACTGGCGAAAAAGTACAAGCTGCATAGTTTTACGGAAGATACGGCAGCCAATGTCTGGATCGGTACCAATAAAGGTAAATTGCTCTTCATCGGCCACGACGGCCGGACGGCGGAATACGATCTGTCGGAAAGGCTGCGTCAATATACCTGGATCTATTACCTCTGGGATGGCCCCGACGGGAAAATCCACCTGGCCACCCGGAAGGGCGTCATAACCATTAATAGTATGGACGACCGTTTGGCCTATGACATCGATACCACGATAATATTATCCGGCATCCGGCCAAAAATGATCCCTTCCGGTGAAGTACTCTTTTGCGATAAGCATAGCCTGTCGGTCTTAGACCCGGAAGATCATTCGGTTAGCCGGATCGAATTGCCCCAAGCCATCAACACCCAAGTGATCTTTACCGGTTCCGGGCATCAAAACGATATCTGGATGGGTAGCCGTAATGGCGCCTTTCGCTTTGGGCAAGGGAATTTAAAGGATCAACACCCGGATCATTTCCTGGCCGGCAAAACCATCACGGCCATTTGCCAGGATTTTGAAGGGGGGTTATGGTTTTCGACGGATGGCGACGGCGTATTTTATACGCCTTCGGTGGAGGTGCTGTCATATAACGAAGCGCACGGTTTGGCCGATAAAAATATCACGATGCTGCGGGAAGATCATTTGGGAAGGATATGGATCGGTTCAGACCGGAACAGGTTTTCCATATTCGATCATGGGCCGGTTCCCAAGACAGTCAGATCCAGGTTATCGTCGGGAAGAGGCCGGATCAACGACATGATCGTAGATCGGGATCATAACATTTGGTTAATATCCGATCACAGCCTGATGGCTATTTACCAAAAGGATACGCTTTACTTCAAAAATGCCGGAAAAACGATTGCCGCCATGCCAAACGGAGACCTGGTTATCGGGTCCTTTAATGAGGCCTATTCCATTCCGGCCGATGCAATCCCGGTCAACTCCTCCGGTTATAAGCATTCGCGGGGTTATCCAAACCTGGGTCGAAACCGGCGTCAATTGATCGATGAACGGGTGCAACGGTTCAGGTTGGATGAAGAAGGCCGTTTGTGGATCGGTTCCATTCACGGTTTATTCGAATGGACGAATGGTCAGCTCATATCCTGGCAAGACCGGCATCCCGCCTTGAATACACGGATCGCCGATATGGAATGGCTGGCGCCTGGACAATTGTGGATAGCCACCCGGGGTATGGGCATGGCCATCCTCGAGGGGGATAGCGTTAAACAATTGACGATCGGTGAGGGATTATCCAGCAATTCCTGTAATGCGTTGTTCATCGACGATAAACGGCACGTTTGGGTAGCCACAAACCGTGGCGTGAACTATATCGTTCCCGGACCCGGTAATAGTTATATGATCAGGCATGTCGGCACTTTGGACGGGTTGGTTTCTGATGATGTTAACGATATCTTCGTCAGGAACGATACGGCATGGATGGGTACCTCGAAAGGGCTTACCATCATGCCCGGGGCCTTTATGAATGCCGATACGGTACCGCCCGGGATCTATATGACCGGCATAAGTATCGCCGGCCAGTCTTTGCCACAGCGATCTGTTTACCAGCTTGGGCCATTCGAACGAAATTTCACGATCTCTTTTGGCGGTATATCCTATCAAAGCTTAGGGCAGTTGAGCTATCAATATATGATGGAGGGGCTGGACTCTTCCTGGCAGACAACAGCATCTCCTTTTGTCAACTTCCGGACCATTCCTCCTGGACGGTACCTGTTCAAAGTGAAGGCCATCAATAAGAAAGGTGTCGCTAGCTTAGTACCGGCAAGCATTCAACTGGAAAAGCTGCCTCCGGTATGGCAGCAGTGGTGGTTCCAGGTACTTGCGGGAATATTCGTATCAGGCTTGATCGGCTGGATCATTTACGGGATCAACCGGCGCACCCGGAATATAGAGCGCCGGCGGGCAGCGGTTCGTCAGAAATTGGCAGAATCCAGGCTAACGGCGCTTCGGGCCCAGATGAACCCGCATTTTATTTCCAATGCCTTGAATTCCATCCAAACGTTTATCCTGAAAAACAAATCCACGGACGCTTACGATTATCTTGAAAAATTTGCGGAATTGATGCGGGGTATCCTGCAAAATTCCAATCAAGCTACGATAACCCTGGCCGAAGAAATAAAAACCCTTGAATTATACCTGGAACTGGAAAGCTTGCGATTCCGGCAGGATTTCAGTTACGAGATCCGCCTGGCGCCTGACCTGGAACCCGGATCTGTCAGGATCCCTCCGCTGATACTTCAGCCCTTTGTCGAAAATGCGATCTGGCATGGATTATTACCGAACGAAGACAAAACCGGCCGATTACTCCTGGAGTGCGCTGTCCGTGATCAGCTATTAAAGATCATGATCGAAGACAACGGGATCGGAAGGCAGGCCTCGCGGCAGATCAAAAGCCAATACAAAAAGAAAAACAATGCCATGGGTGTGGAAATGACCCGGGAACGGATCGAATTGATCAATGGCCAAAAAAAGAACAAGCTAAGTGTGGAATTTGTAGATTTGACAGATGACCGGGGTCAGCCCACGGGCACCCGGGTGAACATCTATTTGTCCATATGAATGCCGCTCTATCACCCGCCATGATCAAAACCGTGATCATCGATGACGAATACAGCGGCCGGGAAAACCTGGAAGCGCTGCTGGCCCGGGTGGCCCCGGAAGTTGAAGTAGTGGCCACGGCCGGTTCCGTAAAGGAAGGGGTCCGGGTGATCAAAACCCATCAGCCCGACCTGGTTTTCCTGGATGTTGAAATGCCCACCGGTACGGGTTTCGATATTCTCGATCAGTTGCCCCATTTTACTTTTCACCTGATCTTTATTTCTGCTTATTACAAGTATGCGATCGATGCGTTCCGGGTATCGGCCATCGATTACCTCCTGAAGCCGATCAAAGTCAAAGAACTGCAGGAGGCGATCGGGAAGCTCAACCAATTTGCCCGCATGAAAGACCAGGAAAATAGAATTGCTTTTCTGCTGGACAGTTTGAAAACGCAGCAAGATACACCCACAAGGATTATGTTACCTACCCTCAACGGTTTCCAGTTGCACCATTTCAACGACATTATCCGGTGCCAGGGAGAACGGAACTATACGCGCTTTTTTAAGACAAATGGCGAATCGATCCTGGTCAGTAAAAATATCAGTGAATACGAAGCGTTGCTTTCCGAACACAATTTTATGCGGGTGCACCGCTCGCATATCATCAACCTGGGTATGGTGGAAAGCTATGCCAAGGGCAAGGGCGGCCAGGTGGTGATGTCGGATGGCTCTGTGATCGATGTATCCCGCGACCGGAAGAATGAGCTGATCAGCCGGTTACGGTAATCCGGATCCCAAATAAATTTCTTTTCTCTTGTGTGGATTTACGTAATTAATTCATGATTTAATTACGTAAATCCGGCATCGTCATCAGCATGCTCCTTCAGGCCTTCATTTTTCAAAAATGCTCCAGGGGGTTGGCCGGAGCGCGGCATCTGCCCAAAAAATATTCCCTCCGATTCCCGTTTGTACAGTCAACTTTCCGCCTGGTACATTCAAACACATGGCCGGTTCATTGGTGCTCGCAAGGCCCCGGAATTGGCCGTATGTTAGTGGTTGCGGGTATTTGCAGCTTACCCGGCCATTTGTTAACCTACTAAATATAATCAAGATGAAAAGGAGATTAATGAACTTTCATTTGTTGCTCACATTTGTTGCCATGAGCCATTCGATCATGGTCGATACTGCTCTTGCAGTCCCTTCCCCCGAACTCCCGCTTCCGGCAGTTGAACGTCTTGGTGGTACGATTACCATCAATTCCGTGCTTCCCCAGGATCCGAAATGTAACGGCGATTGCAATGGCGTCATTACAGTCGGCGCCACCGGTGGAACTCCCCCGCTTGAGTATTCTCTTAACGGAGGACCTTACCAATTCAGCCCTACATTTTCAGGTCTTTGCCCCGGAAATTACAATGTACAGGTCAGGGATGCCTTACTATGTGTAGAAGTATATAGCGGTAATCCGGTGGTGCTGGCCGATCCGCCACCGATCATTGTAAATAGTGTAACGCATACCGATGTTATTTGCAACGGTGATTGTGATGGCACGCTCACCATCGATGCCACCGGTGGCGTTCCACCTTTTACTTACGACCTTACCCCTAGCCCCGGACAACAAGCCTCCAATGTTTTTACCGGTTTATGTCCCGACAGCTATATTGCGGGTTTTTCCGATGCCAATGGCTGCATTGTACTACATCCGGTTGTCCAGGATATTACGGAATTCCCTCCCCTGGTATATGATAATGTAACGATCAATGATCCGACCTGTGACGGGGATAGTGATGGTTCTATTGTGGTGGATGTCAGCGGTGGACAAGGTATTTATTTTTACCGGTTAAATGCGGGCTCGTGGCAACCATCCAATACCTTTACCAACCTACCGGCAGGTTGCTATAATATAGAGGTCCAGGATGGCGCCGGTTGTTTAAAGCCCTATCCCGGTAATCCCGTATGTTTGGTGGATCCTAACCTGACGATCAGTGGTGTTACAGCAAATGATGTCAACTGTAACGGCGCCTGCGACGGACAGATCGTTATTAATGCCAGCAGTGGCAATGGGGGTCTTCAATATTCCATTGACGGTGGCTCTGGCTTCCAGGGATCCAATACATTTGCCGTTTGTCCGGGTAGCTACAATATTGTAGTGGAAGACGGCAATGGCTGCCAGATCGCCTGGCCGGGAAATCCTGTGGTGATCACCGAACCGCTGGCCCTGGTATACACAGGCGTTGGATCTACGGATGCCAAATGCTTTGGTTCATCAGACGGTAGCATTGCTATCCAGGTTAGCGGAGGTGTTCCGCCCTATGAATATTCCTGTGATAACGGGGCTACCTATTCTTTGATACAGTTCTGTTTTGGCTTATCCGCCGGAAATTATGATGTTGTTGTACGCGATGCTAATGGCTGTACAATCAGTTGGTCCGGAAATCCAATGGTGATCGGTGAACCGACTCCTTTGGTCATCGATAACATCACAGTGGATGACGTTACCTGCCCGGCTTTTGATGATGGAAAAATTACCATCGACGCCTCCGGGGGCACACCACCCTACCAGTATGAATTGAATATGTCGGGATCGCCGGTGGTGGATAATTTCTTCGATGGCCTGGCCAATGTAAGCTATGATGTTACCGTGATCGATGCCAATGGGTGCACCGTCAATTCGGGGGTTATTGCAGTGAACGAACCGCCGCCGATCGTGATCACACCGGCCATTACCGATGCTACCTGTGCCGGAGGCTGTGATGGAAGCATCACGGTTAATGTTTCCGGCGGAACTTCCCCTTATTTGTATGAGGTTGACGGAGGAGGATTGCAAGCAGGCAATATTTTTAACGGTTTATGTGAAGGCAGTCATACCCTCACTGTAGAGGATGCCAACGGTTGTGTGGCAACTGCCAATGCCAATATCGGCTTTGTGAATACCTTACCAGTGGCGGATTATACCATGAGCGCCAATCCTGTTTGTCCGTGGACAATGGTTAGCTTTACCGATAATTCCAGTGGTAATACCCCGCTTTCTTACAGTTGGTTGTTTGGGGACAATGGAGCGGATCCTACTACTCCTTCCCCGGATCATACCTTTATCCTCTCCGGCATACATGACATTACCTTAACGGTAACCGATGTGAACGGCTGTCAAAGCAGCACCACTCAACAGATCGAGGTATTTAACGGCCCGAACCCTTCTTTCACTTTATCGACTAACCCGGTATGTCAATGGCAGCCCGTAACCTTTAACAATACGACCACCGGTACCGGTCCGTTTACCTACTTCTGGGATTTCGATGAAACGATCGGTTTGGGAAACCCGGTCACGTCAACGGATGAGCATCCCACTATCAGCTTCAATGTTTCCGGCCTCCATAACGTATCGCTGACCGTTACCGATGCCAATGGCTGTTCCCGTACGATTACACAGATCGTAAATGTGTCCGGAGCTGCCTTTGCACCCTTCAATGTTCCTTCCGGTATTTTGTGTACCAATAGCCCGATCAATTTCAGCCCGAATATCTACGGCAATCCGCCCGGTTGGACCTGGTTATGGGAATTCGGGGATTTTAACACGTCTACCCAAAAGAATACCACGCATACCTATGCCAATGCCGGTACCTACACCGTTACCCTGACGGTTACCACCCCGGCCGGATGTTCCTATTCCAGCTCCAAATCCGTAACCATCAATCAAACACCCTGGGTCAGTTTCAATATGACGCCGGATCCTGCTTGTGAGGGTGAAAGTGTGGATCTGAACGGATTTGCTCCTTCAACAGTGAATAGTTACTTGTGGGATATCAACACTTCCTTTTGTTGTGGCGGTCAAATGACCACACAACCTTTCAATACTCCTGGACCTAACTCCGTTACCCTTAACGTAACGGATATTAACGGTTGTACGAATTCCATGACCCAGACCCTTACGGTCAATCCACTACCGCAACCGGATTTCACCATGTCGCCCAATCCGGCCTGTGTGGGAGAACCGGTTACCTTTACCGATCTGACACCAGGGGCCTCTTCCAATATATTTTGGGATTTCGGCGACAATCAATGGGGTTTAGGGGCAACGATCGATCATACCTATACTACAGGGGATGAATATGACGTCACTTTGTATATAACAGACGCTAATAACTGCCAGGCTACCTATACGCAAACACTTACGATCAACGACCCGCCTCCGCTGAGCTTAACCATGCCGAATACGGAGTTTTGTCCCGACGATCCCTGTGTGGCGCTGAATTTATTACCCCTAGGTGATGCCGTAGCCAGCGGACCGGGTGTTTCACCCTTCCTTGGATTTTACCAGTTCTGCCCTGCTGCTGCCGGTGTGGGTACCCACACGATCGACTATTCGAACACCGATCCGGTTACCGGCTGTACGTCGACCGGTTCCATTCAAGTGACCGTGAGGCCTGCTCCTGAAGCGGACTTTATGGTTATTGCCCCCCCGAATTGTGTTGACGACCCTATTTGTTTGGCCAACGGTTCAGCAGGGTTCGGGACACTCACCTATTCCTGGGATTTTGATGGGACCGCCTCTTCAACAGCCGTGACCCCTTGCCCGGTTTTCTCTACGGGTGGTGGGCATACGATTGAATTAACCGTAACGGATGGTTTCGGCTGCCAGGATGTGATGACCCAGAGTATCCTGGTCGAGCCGGAGGTAGAGCTTGGGGAGGAGATCATTATCTGTGAGGGAGAGAAAGCCTTCCTTTCCACCCCGCTATTGCCCGGCTATACGTATAAGTGGTACCAATGCACCTTTAAATTGCTGGGTGGCGTTATCGTGGCCGAAAAATGCATCGGCATACCGAATGCGAGCGATAATTTCCTCGTGGTCAGTCCTAATGTTACCCGGTTTTACAGGGTATGCGTTAGCTCACCAAGCGGATGTATGGCCTGCGATGAAGTGAAAGTCAGATGGTCGTCACCACGGATGATATGGGTCACCCCCATGTCGTGGTCGTCAACGACCACCGCCAGCAT
>JANQFB010000010.1 GCA_028278085.1 Chitinophagales bacterium | reverse complement strand
ATTTTCATAGGCTGCCAGTTCCCGGATCAGCGCCAGGATTTGAGGCACATCTTTTTCGATCGCGGGCCGGATCTCAACAGTTGCCATGTCAGGGATCAGTTGCCGGGAGCGAATTTATAACCCAGGTTAAGGCCGTATTTCAGAAAAAAAACGCCGGAATCGACCTGGTCGGTAGGTGTTCTGGATTGGAGGCCGGTAAAAAATTCCAGGATCACATGGTTCTTGAATTCATGCTGGAATCCCAGTACAACCCCGGCAGCAAATTCACCTTTGTCGTTCACCACAAGCAGAGGCGAAGCAAAGGCCCCGTAAAAGATACGTTTATACCAGATCCTGGGCTGGATCTCGGCCCTGAAATGCGATCTGACCGGTAAGACTCTTTCCGTACTATCGACGCCCGTAAAATAACGGAGGGCCAGGTTTACCGAGATCCGCCGGAATCCACCGCCGGTTTCATAAGATAAGATGCCGCCCCGTATTTGCTGTAAATTAATGATAGGAGAAATTTTCGGGATATGGACTTTCCCGAATTCATAGAGAACAACGTTGTTGTCGGCAACAGTATTTTCCTGTGCATTTGACCGGCATACGATTCCGGTGAATAAGACAATTAACAGGATGATCCGAATCATAAATATCAGCGCAAGAGAATGCAAAGATAGGAGTTTAGGGGCATTATTTTCTTTTTTAAACAATTAATGTAATCTTTGTATTTTACCACCCTTAAAGTAGCAGATCATGGTAGCTGACAAGCGGGTTATAACCCTTGAGGAATATACCATTCAGAAGCAAAAAGATTTTCCTAATGCAACGGGTGACCTGTCTAAATTGTTGCGTGATATCGGCCTGGCCGCAAAGATTGTCAACAAACAGGTAAATAAGGCCGGACTGGTCGATATTTTGGGAACCACAGGAGGCAATAACCTCCACGGCGATGAAGTCAAGAAGCTCGATATTTTTGCAAACGAGGAGTTTATCTCATCCTTAACCCATGGCGGCCAATGTTGCGGCATTGCCTCCGAGGAGAATGAGGAGTTTATCGTGATCAATGATGAGATCTCCAGGAATGCCAAATACGTAGTCTCCATCGATCCCCTGGACGGATCTTCCAATATTGATGTCAATGTTTCCATCGGGACCATATTTTCCATTTATCGCCGTTTATCTTTCAGCGGTTCCTGTGTGTTGGAAGATTTTCTGCAGAAAGGCACCCAGCAGGTTGCAGCCGGTTATATCATTTACGGATCCTCTACCATGATGGTGTATACTACCGGTTATGGCGTGAACGGCTTTACCCTGGACCCCTCCATCGGCGAGTTTTGCCTGTCGCATCCCGACATCAAAACCCCCGAAAGCGGAAAGATGTATTCCATCAACCAGGGTAACTTCGTCAATTTTGAAGAAGGCATCAGAAACTATATCCGGTATTGCGAAGGCAGGGAGGAAAAAGATCAGGAGCCCTATTCCCTGCGGTATATTGGTTCGATGGTCGCCGATTTTCACCGGAACCTGATCAATGGAGGTATTTTCATTTATCCGAAAACGAAAAGCCGGCCGAAAGGGAAGCTAAGGTTGTTATACGAATGTAATCCCTTGTCGTTTGTGGCCGAGCAGGCAGGAGGAAAAGCTTCCAACGGTTTTAAGCGAATACTGGAGATCGAGCCGCTGGAGCTGCATCAACGGACGCCCATTCTTATCGGATCCAAAAGCATGGTCGAAAAAGCCGAGGAATTCATTGCCGCCGGTACCGAAGCGGAAGTTTCCTAGAACAAGCTTTGATCGGCTTCCTTTTCATAAGCCTCATCCACCAGTAAGTCATCTCCCAGGGCAGCATTTACCGCCAGTTCATCACATCTTTCGTTGAGGGGATGGTCATTATGGCCTTTGATCCAAACCATCTTGATCCGGTGTTTCGGATACAGGGCCAGGAATTTTTTCCATAGATCCGGGTTTTTCTTCTTTTTAAATCCTTTTTTCACCCAATCGAATACCCAGCCTTTTTCAATCGCATCCACCACATACTTGGAATCGCTGAATATCCTGACCGATAAACCGGGTTTTTTAAGCGCTTCCAAACCGGTGATCACTGCCAATAGCTCCATCCGGTTGTTAGTAGTTAACCGGTAGCCCTGGGCGATTACTTTTTCATGAGTGCCGTATTTCAGGATCACACCGAATCCACCTGGTCCGGGATTTCCCCTCGATGCTCCGTCTGTATAGATATCCACCATTGTTCAAAGATAATTATGTTCCGATAATTATTTTTCAGCAGGAATGCCTATCATTATGGAAGGAATGATCTCCGGCAGCAAGGCTCAGTGGTTGCCGCCGGGATTGCAACAATACCGGAAACCTGGAATTGTACCGTGGAAACGATCATCTTAAGTTGGAGTGGGGGAAAAGACTCTTGTCTGTGTTACGAGGCTTTGAAAAAAGAAGGCCGGTACCGGATCGGTTGCCTGTTGACCACTATCAACGAGAACAATAACCGGGTCAATATGCATGGGGTTAAACGTTCCTGGATCGAGCAGCAAGCGCAAAGGCTGGACATTCCTTTGGAAGTGGTTAGCCTCCCGGAACATGTCACCAACCAGGTATATGAAGAAAAAATAGCGGAGAAACTGCTGGCGTTAAAAGCCAAAGGATGGGAGATCATTGCTTATGGAGATCTATTCTTATCCGACCTGAAGGCCTACCGGGAAAGGCAATTGGCGGCATTGGGGATGCAGACTATCTTCCCCCTATGGCAAAAGGATACCCTGGAACTGGCCAAAAATTTTGTTACAGCAGGATACAAAGCATATATTGTGTGTGTCGATGAAAAAAAGTTCTTGCCATCGGCAGCCGGGCAATTGATCGACATGGAATTTATCGACGATTTACCCTACCATGTCGATCCATCCGGCGAAAATGGTGAGTTCCACAGTTTTGTATTCGACGGACCTTGCTTTCCACATAAAATTCCCGTTCAACCCGGTGAAAAAGTTCAAAAATTGTATCCACCCGACGATCATCCTTTTACCTTCTGTGAACTTGTCGAGAATCCTTAAACCCGAATGACCAATATCAGCCAAAACCGCTCGAATCTGCTGTTTATCCTGTTGGGAGGATTTTTCATAGCCAATGCGCTGATCGCCGAATTCATAGGGGTGAAAATATTTTCCCTGGAAAAAACCCTGGGTATGGCGCCCGTGGATTGGACCATTTTGTCCTATGATAAGCTCTCCTTTAACCTGACCGTTGGGGTGCTTTTATGGCCGGTGGTCTTTATTATGACAGACGTGATCAACGAATATTACGGCATCAGGGGCGTTCGGTTGTTATCCTGGTTAGCCGTGGGATTGATCAGCTACGCCTTTTTAATGGTGTTTATCGGGATCCGGCTGCCGGCGGCCGATTTCTGGCTATGGAAACCAACTGACGAAGGTCAGGTGAACATGGACCAGGCCTTTGATCATATCTTCGGGCAAGGCTTATGGATCATTATCGGATCACTGATCGCTTTCCTGATCGGGCAATTGGTCGATGTAATGGTCTTTCACAAAGTCAAAAGGTGGACCGGCGAAAGCAGGGTATGGCTGAGGGCAACGGGATCTACTTTAATCTCCCAATTGATCGATAGCTTTGTAGTCCTGTACATTGCCTTCTATATCGGCGGCGATTGGGAGCTGAAATTTGTGTTGGCCATTTGTGTCGTCAATTATGTGTATAAATTTACCATGGCCGTTATCTTGACACCGCTGATCTACCTGGCGCATTATGTGATCGACAAATTCCTGGGAGAAGCGTTGGCCAATGAATTGAAAGTGGCAGCCATGAATTCATCCCGTTAAGAAAACTTCGGGAAATAAACCACCGATAGCAGATGCCTACCAGTCATTTTAGTCAGCTCAATGAGATAACCGAGTTGATCGTGGAAAGCGATCCGGCCAGAGTGCTGGACATCGGTGTAGGCTTCGGGAAATTCGGTGTGATTGCCCGGGAATACCTGGAGTTGTGGGATGGGAGAGAGCAATACCGGGATTGGAAAAGGGTTATCGATGGCATAGAAGCGTTTCCGGCTTATATCACGCCCTTGCATGAATATGTTTATGATGAGATCCACCTGGGGAATGCCCTGGATGTTTTACCCACCTTAACAAAAAGATATGATCTGATCCTGCTCATCGATGTGCTGGAACACTTTTCCTACGATGAAGGCCTGGAGCTATTGGAAAAATGCGCATCGGCCGGGAAAAATACCCTGATCAGCACCTTGGTAGTGGTGGAAGAGCAGGAAGACGCTTTTGGCAATCCTTTTGAAACACACCGGTTTCAATGGAAGCAAAGCCATTTGAAACGGTTTGCGCCCGGCTTTTTTGTGCCCAACAGGCATTCGATGATATATTACTTCGGCAGCGATGCGCCGAGGCTGAAAAAAAAAGATCAAAAGCCTGTCAAGGCAAGTGAAATACCTGTTACCCTGGTTGAGAAATCCTTATCACCGGATCAAAGGAACAAGGATCTGAACATGATTTCAGAACTGATCAAAAAAACTCCACCTTAGATTCGAATTTCGAATGATGAATGATGAAGGCAGAATGAAGAAAACTTCATTCATCATTCCACTTTCAACATTCGAAATTCATCTCATGGACAACATATATATTACAAACACAACAAAGGAAGTCTGGGCTAACGAAGATAAAAGAATGAACTATTGCCCCGCTACATTGAAGTCAATACCGTTGCGGTTAACGACGGCATGCAGTTCGAATGAGAATTTTTGCTTGATAGCCTGATTTTCATCGTACACCTCCTCCTTGATCAGGCCGATCCCGCTGGCATAATAACGTTTGAAGGTTTCGAACGGACTGAAATATTCCGTTACGCAGATCACGTCGTGATAGGTGCCCTGACTGGTCTCGGTTTTGGAAACACTTTGTGCGGTGAACCGGGTATTCTGATAGGTCCAGTTTTGTGCCTGGCTGCCTGCGGGCAATTTCAAAATAGGTTTGGGATCGGAAACTTCAGCGCTTAAATACAGGTTTTGGGCATTCATCAGCTTCACTTCCTGTTTCCCCACGCTAAATACCGCAAAGCCGTCGGAATTACTGAAGGCCAGCCGTTCCTTATATTTGACAAACTTCAGATCCCTGACATTTTTCACGGAAACACATTCGTTTTCCAGGAATTTGTGCTTCCCTTCGGCATTCGGAGCTATGGTATTATAAACATAAATAAATCCCGGACGCAGGAAAAAGTAGTTAGCAATGCCTTCGTCATTTTGCTGTATATCGGGAAGGGAAGGTTCGAAAACGGAAAAACCATTGACCGTAAAGCCAATCAGCAAGCATAGTAAAACAAGTTTCTTCATCATCAAGATCGCATAGAATATTCCAATAAAAAATACAGGTCCCTAAACACCTCTGCAAATCTACGGGCCTTAGGGTGTTTGGGATTTACTTATTTATCAACATATCCACACCTTTCGCAGTGCTTGGCCACTTTTTGAACAGCTTGTGGAAAACACGGTCCGTCGGGATCACATGAGATCCCATATGAAATAAGTAAAAGTTTCATTTCCAGGGCGATCGGTATGATGATGGAATTGATGTCAACCAATATAGCACGAAACAAATGTTGACACCATGTGCAAAAAATGTTTTCGATCCGGGAAGGAATAGATGGGATAGTAATTCCGGGAAACGATTCTTTTTTTAATCTTTGCCAAAGTTTGAAATTTAGGTTTAATTTACATCCAAGAAAAGTAGTATTCGAATGCCGATGTATCGATAAGTCCTTATTTAAAAAATGAATTGGAATCAAAACCTCGAAAAAGTCCCTCAAAACTGGCAGGAAGCCCAGGGCAAGAACATTAGTATCGCCGTATTGGATACAGGTATTTACGACCCGCACCCCGACCTGCAAGGGATCGTTAGCGCCAAACAGGATTTTACAGAAGATGCCGGAACCGCTGCGGATAAGCTGGGTCATGGGAGCCATATGGCCGGAATTATTGCCGGACAGGGAAGCGCCGAAGAGGCTGTCGGTGGTATTGCACCACAAGCCAGCTTATGGATCGGTAAGGTCTTGCATGAATCCCTGGATCCCGGCGGGGACATATGGTTGGCCAATGGGATTAAATGGGCTATTGAGCAAAACGTCGATATCATATCCCTAAGCCTGGGGATCCGGGAAGATGAGGTTTCTGATGATCTCAAAAACAGTATTGCGCAGGCCGGAGCGCTGGGTATCAAGGTGCTCGCTGCCGCAGGCGATAATGCTGCACTGGATAACCAAAATATGCAGTACCCGGCGTTTTTGGAACCCTGCATCTCGGTCGGAGCCATTGTGAAAAGAATGCTGCCCCGCGATCCTGACTTCCACCCGCAACTGGGTATTATTGCTCCATTTGCTAATTATTATTCTTGCGGGGCCTTCCCGGATAACCTGTATTATACCGAAATAGGATCCAGCGCCAACACGGCCTTTATGGCCGGGATCCTGGCACTTTACTTAAGTGTACAAAAAGAAGCAGGGGTCGATATCAGGAATTTGACCAATGGACAGGTATTCGATGCCTTGAGTGTTGCTTCGACCCCGTTGAACGAATTGACCTATACCAATAGCGGAACCTTTTCCTTCAATTGCTATTATAAACCACCCCTTGTATGAAGAATTTGAACCGAGCGCTGATTACCTTGAGTATTAGCGCCTTTTGCTGCCTGTCCGTATTTAGCCAGAATGCCTACTACGATGCCCTGAAACTGGCCGGTTATACCAATAAAGAAACGGGCAAATTCGAATTGCGGTATAAAAATGAGGTCAATGCCATCCTGGCCACTTATGTGGATACCCTGGTGAGCGACCTCTTGCTGCCGATGGACCAGATATATTCCGCGAATCAATTTATTACCCGGAATTTTCCAACCACCTGGCAGAGCGGAGGATTTGATGTTGCCGGCGCCGGTGGAGCAGCAGGGGCCCTCAGCAATTTGAGTGGGGTCAATGTAACCACCGTAGCGGATGGCCTGGCCAAATTCCTGGTCAACCGGGTTAAACAGGAATTAAGCACCCAGTTCTTTGTAAAATTTAAGAAGAAGCTGGATGAGGTACCGGAACTATCCACCCTTTTCCCACAGACTACCGGAGTGCTCCGGGTAATTGACTCCGAGATCTACAATTATTCGGCCTATCTTCAATTCCTTAAAGAAGCCTTTGAAAAAGATCTCTCCAATCTGCTGCAAAACATACAGCAGCTCATTCAAAAACATCCGCCGGCCGTCCTGGCCAAAGAACCCGACCTTGCCTGGACCTTTACCACCGGCTTGTCGGTTATCGAACAATTGTTTAACGATGAGCATCCGGCCACGATCATTAACACCTTGATCAGTGACCAGGCCGATACCATCATGTCGAAAAACCTGGCTGGTGCCCTGCAATTCTTCCAGTTGGTATCCAGCTCCCTGGAATCAAAGAGCGCGGAAGGATTCTGGGTATCTGTGGACTCCATTAAATTGCTGACCCACGATCCTATGGCGCTGCGCTATTATTTTGGATTATTATTTCAACAAGCCGCTCATAAAATAGTTTTCGAACAAGGCAAGCTTGAATCGGTCTTCAAACAATTGGCCTCCGCTTTCACCACGAATTATGACAGCGTAACAGCCTATATCAATTACCTGGAAGGTTTTGTTCAGAAGGCGAATATGTTGCAACGGGAATTGAAATCCATGCAAGATGTGAATGGAACCTGGGAGTTGACCTACCGGGAATACTATGCTTTTTTCACGACAACCATGGATCTGTTTGAATCGATCCAAAAGATCAGGGAATTGCCATATGTTAAGATTCCTGCTGCCAAAGGGATCGATAGGTTTCTGTTTACCCTGAACAGTGTTGGAGAGATCTACCTGGATATCAACCAGAAGAACTATAGTTCCGCCTTGTTCAATGCCATAGTGGTGATGGATACGATCCTCAAGGGCGAGTTTGCTTACAGGAGTGAAGTGATGAAATACGGGGCTTTTATGGTGGCGGTTGTCAATGCCGAAAATTCGACAGAGGTGGCCAGCGCTATTGAAGCGATCGCCCTTCCGGCCGGTAGCGCCACGATCAAAAAATATTCCAGCTTTAATGTGGCCCTCAATGCCTATCTCGGCGGATTCGCAGGACATGAATACCTGAAAGGCGTAGAATCAAAAGTAATTGTGAACACCATGGGTATGGCTGCACCGGTGGGAGTCGCCTTTAGCAAAGGCTTCGGTAAAAATAACCGGGGTTCGATATCCTTGTTTGGCTCCCTGGTCGACATCGGTGCCGTTACAGCATTCCGCTTTACGAATGATAGCATCGGAACCCTTCCGGAATTAACCCTTCAAAATATTATTGCGCCGGGCGCATACCTTGTGATCGGCATTCCGGGCGTTCCGATATCCCTCGGCGGCGGTTGGCAACACGGCCCACTATTGAGAAAAGTGATGGCAACATCCATCGAAACATCGACCGTTTTCAACAACAGGCTGTCGGTATTCCTCGCCGTCGATATCCCGATCCTTAATTTCTTTACCAAACCCAGATGATTTGGTAGTAGGTACAGGGTATTGGGATATTTTGGCTGTGAAAAAGTTGGCAGTAGGTAGTAAGTTAGTAGACAGTACTGCCAACTTAACTACTGCATACTGCCAACTTAACTACTGCTACTGCCAACTTAACTACTGCATACTGCCAACTTAACTACTGCATACTGCCAACTTAACTACCGCATACTGCCAACTTCCTGTCTTGTCCTGAAAAAAGTTGACAGATTAAGTAAACATATTATCATTATTATTAAAAGATTTTTCTTTTCTTTTTGCTTCTTTTTCTTTTCTTTTTGTTAGCAATTGCCTCATTTTGTTGATAACCGATGTTATACAGCATGTTTCTGGTTCGGCGTAAGGTAATCGATGTTCATATGTAACCTCACCTTATTGTACAAGCTTATGGCATCTTTACATGCTTTTACAGCCTGCTGCTTTGTATTAAAGGTTACATCCAGGAAAAACTCTTGTTTCAGTATCCCATTGACTCTTTCAGCCATCGCATTTTCGTAACAGTTACCTTTTGATGCCATGCTTATTTGGACCTTCTCGGCCTTTAAGGCATCGGTATAATCATAGCTACAGTACTGTACCCCTCGATCCGAGTGATGGATCAACTCATGAACTTGGGGAAGCGTCTTTAAGCCCATTTTTAAAGCCCTGAGGCATCCTTCCAATTCCAGGCTGTCGCTGATATCATATCCGACAATTTTGCGGCTGTAGGCATCGGTAACCAGAGCCAGGAACATAAATCCCTTGTGGGTGCGGATATAAGTGATGTCGCTTACCCATAACTGGTTGGTTCCTGTCAGATCAAGGTCGGTGGTCAGGTTATCATAGATCCTGAATCGATGGGAAGAATGGGTGGTTTTAACATATTTTTTGCGCGGTTTGATTAACAACTGTTCTGATCTAAGTATATCCATGAGTTTATCCCGGCCTAGTTTCAGACCCATAGCCTGCAGATCCGGCTTTATACGCCTGTACAGTTTCTTGACCCCTTCACGCGGAAGCTGCTCACGGGCTATGCGTACCAGCTTTAAAACCTGTTCTTTTTCCTTTTGACACTTCTGCCTTTGTGTCTTCATCTTGTAATAGGCCTGGCGGCTCAGTTCATAGCGCTGACAAACCGAGGTAATGCTCAGCCTTTGGTAGGCAAATAAATCCCGCATTACTACCGCTTTTTGGATTGATTTGCTCCGTGCTTTTTTTCGAACTCCTCTTTGGTGGTATAGCCTAGCATCTCCAGGGCTACGGCCAGATCTGCTTCTGACTTCAGGTGATTTAGCTGCGTGTTCACCAAGGCTTTTTCCAATTCCTTGATCCGCTGTTCCATGGCTTTTACATGGTCTTTTTCCTCTGGCATCTCTATTCGTATTTTTGGATTATACAAGTCTAATCTACTAAATTTTTTCATCCAGTGATAAAGAGATCCACGACCTATGCCGTACTTATGGATAGCTTCCGTTTTGGTTAAGCGGCCTTCTGATAATTCTCGGATAACTAATTGTTTGAACGATTCACTATATCGTTTGATCGTCCGATTGTCCTTTAAGGTTGATTTTCCCATTTTTTGTGTGTTGGTGTCAACATATTTCAGGACAAGACATCCAATACCCATATCCAACTACCAATTACCAAAAAATTAACTACCTTTACACCGACATTGGCCCCAAACAGGGTTAATAGGGAATCCGGTGAAAATCCGGAGCAGTCCCCGCTGCTGTAATTCCGAGCGCTGAACATTCAGGGCAATGTCTCCGGCAAAAATGTCACTGTCGAAGGTTTGTACACAAACCGGACGGGAAGGCCGCCGGAGACCGGAAAAGCCAGAAGACCTGCCAATGCTCGATCCTGTTTTTACACAGGAATTTCAGAGCTTTCGGGAGAAAGGCATGGAACGGTTTACACATTCCCGCCCTTAGTTTATTTCCGTGGCTCATAGTTTGTTTTATTCGTTAACCCGAGGTGGCCTGAAATGGTTGATGGTGTTACCTCGGGCAAAAACTTGACACCTTCTTGAGGGTGTCTCAAAAGGTATGAGACAATTCAATTGACAAAAATTTGACACCACTATTCCCTTCCCCCGGAAGGGTGTAGGGATGGGTCAATTAACACATCGGTCAGATTTTTGTCAATTTACCAACTTTTGAGACACCCTATTAGCGATGGGTCAATAGACTTACCGTCAAGTTTTTGCCAGTTTCACGGCCATTCAGACAACCCCGCAAAAATCTTAAACTATGAGAGTTACAATTATCCAAAAATTGGGTTTGATGCTCGTCGCAGCGATGAGCATGATCCCGCAATGTTTCGCCGGATTTTCATTTGAGCAGATCCGTTATTGGGTCGGCGATGGCCCGGATACGGCCATGCTGGTCGTTGATTTTCAAGATGGTACCTTCGATTCCACGTATGCCTGGGGCTACCTGTTCAATGGCACGGCAACAGGAGAAGATCTCCTGAACGCGGTGGCCGATGCAGATCCCAATTTTTCCATCGTAACCGGCGGTGGATTCCTCAACGACATCCACTTCAATGATCACGCCGGTATCGGTGGAAATCCCGATTATTGGGGGACCTGGACCCACAGCGATACCGGTTGGTACATGAATACCGGTATCACAGAAGCATTAGCCAACGGCGACCGTTTCGGTTGCTCCTACACCGATTTTGCGCCGGCCCTGGCTCCGGGAGTAGCGCTGCCGGCACTCGATCCCTTCGCTTTCGACCAGTCCGGTGTTCGCTTTTGGACAGGTAGTGGTTCGGATTCCGCGATACTGGTCGTTGATTTCCATGACGGCGCGAATTTCCACTCCTATGCCTGGGGTTATCTGTTCGATGGCATCAAAACCGGCGAAGATATGCTCAACGCTGTCGCTGACGCCGATCCGAACTTTTCCGTCGATATGGGAGGATTCCTGAACGATATCATCTATAACGAACATGCCGGGATTGGCGGTAATCCCGATTACTGGGGCACCTGGAGCGGCACGAGCCTGGGTAACTGGTCGATGAATGTCGGGATCCAGGAGCCGCTGGCTAACGGAGATTGGTTCGGCTGTTCCTATACCGATTTTAACCCCGCTTTGCGCCCGTACAAACCGGTAGCAGCATATGATCCCCATGCCTTCACGCTCGGTGATGTGACCTTTTGGTCCGGTACGGGAAGTGATTCCGCCGTTCTGGTGGTCGATTTCCTGGACCAAACAGCCGTGGCCTCCTTTGCCTGGGGTATTTTATTCGATGGCTCTACCACAGGGGAGGACATGTTGAATGCCGTAGCCGGTACGGATCCCGGCTTCCAGGTGAATATGGCCGGAGGCTTCCTGAATGATATCAGCTACAATGGTAAGGATGGCACCGGTGGAAGCCCGAATTGGTGGTCGACCTGGAGCGGAACCAACCTCGGCAACTGGTCGATGAATACTGGCATTACCGAAACCGTTCATCCCGGCGATTGGTTCGGATGTACCTACACCGATTTTAGTCCTGCCGAAAGACCCGGCATTCCTATGGCCGCTATGGCTCCGGCTACAGGTCTGAAAGAAGACAGGCTGGATGGAGAAAGGCTGAATATTTTCCCCAATCCCGCGACTAGTGATATACAAGTCGTATTACCGAATGATCTCAGGGGTGAAGAGAACGTTGAGCTCCGGGTATACGACGCCTTAGGCCGGGAGGTCGAAAAACAGGCGGTTAATGCAGCTACGGTCCATGCGGATATCAGCCATTTGGCTGCCGGCCAGTACTGGATCCGGATCCGTTCCGGCGCCCGTTCGATTGCCCAACCGTTTATCCGTCGATGATGTGCCGGGTGGATCAATTACTGAGGAAAACACTGTTGTTCCTTGGTGTAGCAAGCGTTACTGCCGTGATGGCATCCGGAGGACCATACGCCCCGCCTGCCGGACAATCCGGATCATCGGCGATCCATAAAGATTCCAGCATTATCACCTCCTGGGCCATTGATTGCGCCCTGGTACGGGGGCCCAAGGATATAGCCAAACCCGATTCCGGGTTGGCAGAGTTCGGGATAGCCGGGGATGGTACAGGATTACCCGGCCAGGGGATCGTAAGCCTTGGGGATGGTGGAACGGCAACCTTGCGCTTCAGTGGATATGTTTATGACGGCGCCGGTCCTGA
This sequence comes from Chitinophagales bacterium, assembly GCA_028278085.1. GTDB lineage: Bacteria > Bacteroidota > Bacteroidia > Chitinophagales > JANQFB01 > JANQFB01. The sequence goes on along the minus strand of JANQFB010000010.1, from coordinate 948 downwards.
TTTTGCCATATTCGAGAACAGCTTCAGCGATGATTTTCTGGAGTTGGGGTTCGTGGAAGTCAGTTCCGACGGGCAAAACTTCTATCGCTTCGAGTCTGTGTCCCTGACACAGGATACCGCACAGGTAAACGGATTCGGCAGCTTAGATGCAACCGACATTCACAATCTTGCCGGCAAATACCGGGCCGATTACGGAACACCTTTCGATCTGGAGGAAATGGCTGGTGTGCCGGGACTCGATATCGACAGTATCACTCACATCCGGATCATCGATGTTATCGGTACGATCGATACCTCGTATGCTTCCCGCGACGGTGCTGGCCGTATCATCAACGATCCCTATCCGACAAACTTCGAATCCGGCGGATTTGACCTGGATGCGGTCGGCGTCATCCATTTACGGGATACGACGCCTACGGCAATCGCCAGGCATGAGCTTTCCACGTTCCGGATCTATCCGAATCCTGCCCGGGGTTATTTTTGGATAAAAGGTTCGATGGATGACGGCCGGCTGGAGGTAGTCGACGGGTTGGGCAGGTCTGTCTATGAAACCGCCTTCCATGGATCTTTCGATGCGGAGGTCAGGATTGAAACAATCGGATGGCCGAAAGGAATGTATTGGGTCCGCTACGCCGACAGTTACCGGAAAGAGGTCAGGCCACTGATCGTGCAATGACCGGTTCATGAGGATCGTTCATCGCCATTTATCGGCAGCTACAGGCTTCTTATGCTGCATCTTATTGACCGGGCAAGGGCTCCTGGCCCAGGAGGATACCTTGCGGATCCCGGAAGTGGTGGTCAAAGACCGGCGATATTACAATCGCCTGGCTAAGGCCCAAAAACTAGGGGGCGAAACCCTGAAGTTCAGTCGCCATAAGCAATTGTCGGATGTATTGTCATTTCACACGCCCGTCTTTATCAAGTCATATGGCTTGGGTAGCCTGGCCA
>JANQFB010000530.1 GCA_028278085.1 Chitinophagales bacterium | reverse complement strand
CTTTGGCAGCGATCATACTGTCGATGATCTGGGTAACATCATCCCTGCCGTCCCAGCTACCGTAAAAACTGCCGACACTGGCATTGATCACGCAAGGTTTGCCCAACTGATCCGCTTTGTCAAAGATATAGGCAACCGCATCGACGAAATGGGTCAGGAACATATCCCCGAAACCCAGCGATACGATCAGGAAATCAGCATTAGGGGCTATGCCACCGTAATTATTTACCGCAGACCCATCTCCACCGGCAATTCCGGCGACATTGCTCCCATGACCACCACCGAAAGGCTGATCGTCATGGGTGGATTGACCGCTGTTGATATTCGATTCGGTCCATTCCCGTCCGTAGGTATAACCGGCAGGAGGGGTTCCGGTATCGGTTTGATCCCAGATAAATTTGATCCGGGTGGTACCGTCGGATTTCCGAAAGTCAGGATGATCGGTTTCAATACCTGTGTCGATGATCCCGATCAGCACACCATCGCCTTTATAAGCCTGTTGTAGCGGTGGGAGTCCCTGGTGAAGGGGAATGACATTATTGTTATGCAGCATTTGATCGTTCAGCAGGGTCATTTTTGATTTGGCATCATTGATATAGCGGATCCCCGGATAACCGGCAAGGGCGTGTATTTGATCGAGCGGGATGGATACCGCTGCTACCTTTCCGGCACCATATTTGTAGTGGCCTCCCAAAGCGCCAACAGCACCGGCGATGCTTTCCAAGTTTCCGCTGATCAACACCGGAACCGGCTGATCACTCCTTTCCGCTTGCTGAATTCTTTGTAAAAGAGAGGAGCTGATCTTTTTTGGCGTTTGTGCATACGAAAGCAGACCTATACATAGTCCGAATAGCGTCATGAAAATTTTTGATCTCATAAAAATCCGATTAAGTAACTTTAAGCCAAATTAACATTTAATATCCGGATGGTCCGGAAAGTGCCGGTGGAAGTTAAATGACATACCTCCGTAAAGATACTATTTTAGGGAGGTTAAAGTCAATATTCCCGTTTAAAGATAAAACCGTTTATGATACGGAAAGATCTTATGATTGTTTTCCATATACCGCGCCCGCATGTGCCTGTTGATAGGATCCGTCGGATCTATTATCGTGATCCGCATGAACGGACGATGGGCTATCGTTTCGCCTTACTCGCAGCAAGCCTATGGCTGGCGCTGCATGCTTTTGCCCAAACACCGGATCGTTATTCCTATTTAAAAAATGCCAACCGCGCCTACCAGGACCAGCGCTATAAGGATTGTTATTTGTTCCTGGAAAAAGCATTTGTAATGAAAGATCCTTCCGCCCAGGAACATTTCAATATCGCCTGTTGCTATGCCATGGACGGAGAATCGGTTCAAGCCATGAACCATCTCGACAAAGCCGTTGACAAAGGATACCTCGACATCAACTATCTACGGGCGAACAAGAACCTGGTATCGCTGCATACCGATGCTGCTTGGCTAGCCTTGATCCGGAAATTGGAACAAAAAGTTGCGGCCCATGAACAAAGCCTCAACAAACCCTTACGACAGCGCCTTTTGTCGCTGAAGGCAGCCGATGTTGCTTTCAAAAATATGCTCGATTCCCTCTATAAGGTCCTCCCGATCAAGATCATCGATTCGTTTTACAGCGATCAGATACTGGCCCATTATAAAAAATTGCACCGGGAAATGAAAGCCATCACCGACGAGTTCCAATGGCCGGGTAAAGACCAGGTTGGCGAAGATGGCGCCGTTGCAGCGTTTTATATTGTGCGGAGGCTCAATCCCAAGGCACAAAAGCGATACCTGGCGATGCTGGCAGCAGCCGGAAGAGCCGGTAAAACCAGGCTATCCTATGCGGCTATGCTGCATGACGAGGTGCTCCGTGCCGAAGGAAAAAAGCAGAAATACGGAACCCTGGTGGAGATGGACGATTCCGGCAAGTACCGCCTGTATCCCCTCGAAGACGAAGCCAAGGTCAACGAAAGACGGTCGAGCGTCGGATTGATACCCTTGGAGGAATACCTGATCAAGTTCGATATCCGGTATCTGCCGAAGCAATGAGCAATTCCATATATTTTGTGAGCCCGGATTTTATCTTTTGACAGCATCAAGTGGTCGGTATAATGGCTGACCGGCGATCTGCCTTGGCACGAAAGCGGCTGCAGGTGAAGTGTTCGGAAGGTGTTTAAAAATGTTGAAGCGCTTCATTGCAACACCCGAATAAAAACTTTATTTTAGCCCTCCTCAAGCAAACGGTTCTTGATGACAACCGCTCAGATCATTTTTACAGCCTTCACCCTCGCCGCATTCGGATTTTTCGCCTATACGGCTATGAAGATCTGGGGGCTTTTTAAGCTGACCAAACCACTGGAGCGGATGGATAAGATCGGGCAGCGGATCAGCACGACCATCCTGGTGGCTTTCGGGCAGCAAAAAATGTTCAAAAGACCGGTGGCCGGATTGCTGCATGCCCTGGTCTGGTGGGGATTCCTGGTTATCACTGTCGGAACGGTCGAAATGATCATCGACGGGATCGCCGGTTCGGAAAGGATCCTGGGTTTCCTGGGACCCGTTTACGGGGTGATCACTGCTTCCGGTGAGCTCTTTGCCGGGATCATTATCCTTGCCTGTATTATTTTCCTGGTCCGTCGCTATATGGTTAAGCCGAAACGGTTTATAGCGCCAGAGATGAAACCTTCTTCCAAAATGGATGCTACCCTCATCCTCTTCATGATACTGGTGCTGATGGCTTCGTTGTTGGGTCTGAATATGGGTTACGTGCTCAGCCAAGGTGCCGTCGGGAGCTATCCCCTCAGCCACATGCTCATCGATTCGGCGGGACTTTCCGGCGGAGACTGGCATACCTTTGAAGCAGTCAATTGGTGGATACATATTTGCCTGGTGCTGGTATTCCTGAATATCTTGCCTTATTCCAAACATTTTCATGTGATCATGGCAGTGCCGAATGTGTTTTTTGCCCGGCTGGAGCCAAAGGCGAAGCTTGATAACATGGCTTCGGTTACCAAAGAGGTCAAGCTGATGATGGACCCCGAAACGGCCTTTGCACCACCCGCAGAAGGGGAGGCTCCTCCGGAAAGATTCGGGATAAAGACCACGGATGATATTACCTGGAAACATTTACTGGATGCTTATACCTGTACCGAATGCGGCCGTTGCACGGCTGTATGTCCGGCCAACAATACCGGTAAAAAGTTGTCGCCCAGGAAACTCTTCATCGATCTGCGGGCAGCCGCGACTAAAGGCGAACGCGTGGAAGGCGGAAAGCCGCTCAGCGCTCCTGACCGCATCACCGAGGAGGAATTATGGGCCTGCACCACCTGTATGGCCTGCATGGAAGAATGTCCTGTCAATATCGATCATGTGCCGCTGATCATTGATATGAGAAGGAGCTTTGTGATGGAAGACAGCAAAGCCCCGAACGAGCTGACGATGATGTTTAATAATATTGAGAATAATGGCGCCCCCTGGCAGTTTTCGGCGTCAGACCGGATGAAATGGGCGGAGGATCTCGAGGTCAGAATGATCAACAGATCCTGAAAGGGCATTGGATTGAAGAACCTAAGCGCTGCGAAATATGAGTGAAACCAAAACCATAAAAGTGCCTACCATGGCTGAGATGGCCGCTAATGGGGAGCAGCCCGAGATCCTTTTTTGGGTGGGTTGTGCCGGTGCTTTTGATGACCGGTATAAAAAAGTAACACGGGCCTTTACCATGATCCTGGATCATGTCGGGATAAAATATGCCGTATTAGGCACGGAAGAAAGCTGTACGGGAGATCCGGCCAAGCGGGCGGGCAACGAATTCCTGTTCCAGATGCAGGCCATCCAGAATATCGAGGTGCTGAATGCCTACCAGGTAAAAAAGATCGTTACCGCTTGTCCGCATTGCTTCAACACCTTGAAAAACGAATACCCTGACCTGGGCGGTCATTATGAAGTGATCCACCATGCGACTTTCTTGCAGCAACTCCTCGATGAGGGAAAGATCAGGATCAAAGAAGATAATGCCTACCATAAAATGCCGATGACCTACCATGATTCCTGTTACCTGGGACGGGGCAACGGTATTTTCGAAGCGCCGCGCGCTGTGGTCGGCGCCTTGCATGCGGAAGCCCGGGAAATGAAAAGATGCCGGACCAAAGGTATGTGTTGTGGCGCCGGAGGGGCCCAGATGTTCAAGGAAGAAGAAGCCGGCACCACCCGTGTGAATTTTGAACGGATCGAACAGGCCCTGGAAACGGGGGCGGATGTTGTCGCTACGGCTTGTCCCTTTTGTATGACCATGCTAACGGACGGTTTGAAAGAAAAAGAACAGGAAGATAAAGTCGAAGTAGCCGACCTGGCGGAACTTATTGCTTCGGCAACGGGTTTACAACCTTAAATTCGCTAACCCCAGGGAATATTATTCTTTTTGATCAAAACCCTTTAAGGATGGAAATATCCGTTAAATCATTGGCCCCTCAATCGAAAGTATGGATCTACCAGCTCGACCGGCCGTTGCAGGAGGAGGAAAAGGATCAGGTCAATGAACAACTAACCGGATTTGTAGCGCAATGGACGGCGCATTCCCGGGCCTTAAAAGCGATCGGCCGGGTTTACTACGACCGTTTTGTGGTTTTAATGGTCGACGAAACCCAGGAACCCGCCAGCGGTTGTTCGATCGACACTTCCGTTCATTTTTTACAGGAGCTGGAAAAGGAATTCAATATCCGGCTTTTCGACCGCTTAACCATTGCCTACCGGGAAAACGGGCATATTCAAACAGCCAGCCAGGAGGCTTTTCAGCAACTATGGACGGATCAAAAGATCAATGACGAGACCGTCGTTTTCAACAACCTGGTCGAAACCAAAGCTCAATTCGACACAGCATGGGAAATCCCTCTGCAACAGAGCTGGCATAAGCGGTTGCTGGACCTCGCCTAGCACTTCCTTGCTGTAGAAACGATTTCAAAAGGCAGGAGATGATTCAATTGATAAAAATTTGACACCACTATTCCCGTCCCAAGGAAGGGTGGAGGGATGGGTTAATAAACACATCCGTCAAATTTTTGGCAATTCACAACTTCTAAAAACTGTCTCTATGTGATCGAGAATTCGATATCATTAATCCGGTAACAGCACGATCTTTCCCGAGCCCATCGGCTGCCCACCTTGACTGAGCTTGATCCAATAGATCCCGGCCTCCAGGTCATCCAGATCTACAATCATAGGGTTTTGAGGTAGATTGGTGACCTCCCGGATCAATTGTCCGGTCACCGAATAGATCCCCACCGCCAAATCGCGGGTTTGCTGTCCCTTCCAGCGCAGGTATACCTGACCGCTGCTAGGATTAGGCGCTATTTCCAGCCGGTTTACACGTTCCAAAGAGCTTATGCCGTCAGGCATAGCCGCTACAGTGATGTTCATACAGGAAGAATCGCTGCCACAGGGATTGGTAACGGTCAGGCAAACTTTATAGGTGCCGGCGCTATCGTATGTATGTGATGGATTGGCCAGGATATCGGTGTTGCCATCGCCGAAATCCCAAAGCCAGTTCAAAGCGTCCGTGGAGGCATCTGAAAAGTTAACGGTCAGGAAAGTATCCTGGTGGCTAAAGGATGCGTTAGGATTGGTGCAGGTGATCACAGATACCGAATCGCAAAAGGTATCGTTCCCGGTAGGATTGGTAGCGGTCAGGCAAACATGATAGGTGCCCGGACTGCCATAGGTATGTACCGGGTCCTGGATGTTGTCGGTTTGAGAATCGCCGAAGTCCCATAGCCAGGCATTGGGTGCATTGAAGCTTTGGTCGGTAAAGGTAATTTCCAGGTTATCCGTCTGAACGTGATCAAATCCCGCAATGGGAGGAGGGTCGACATGCAGATACTTGGCGGAAGCCAGCTTTCCGTTGGCCCTTTCCCGGATCTCCAGGTAAGTATTACCTAAGCCCTTGGCCCACCAACGGTAGTAGGTATTGGTATCCAATTGTGCTTCGATGAAAGTCCAGAACGAAGGACCGGACGGCAGGATGAAAATAAATCCGAAAATAGAATCGATGCGGGTTTCATAGGATTTTTGGCGGATACAATCATAAGTACCGCTGGGTGTGGTTACCGTTCCCCAGGCATCGACGGTATCGGCTTTATTAAAAACTGTGATGATCCGGAAAGAGTCGAGGACTGCCGGTGGCGGTCCGGGTGTGGTATCGCCGGCAAAATCCTGGGCGAAGCCCATGGAAAAACCGCTAAATGTGTCCTGGTAATCAGCCGGAAATTCCATGAAGGTGAGGTCGGGTGTTATATTCGCAGCGATCAGGATATCCGGTACTACCGTGTGATTAAAGGCCAGTCCATTCAGTTCCAGCCCTGAGGCGTTCAGATCAAAATAGGCATATACACCGCTGAAGGTTTCTAAAAATGAATAATTAGAAGTAGGATATTTATGTCCTACCGGGGTCGAATCGGGATGCAGGATAAATACTGTGTCCGGTATCTCATTACTGATCGTTGAAAAATCCCAATTCCGGTTAGGACCCGGGGTAAGCAGGTCCAATCCGCTAAGGCCAGTGGTATCAAAGCCATAGATCAGGGTATCTCCTATAGGGGCAAAATCCGTCTGATCGATCGTGATCTGTGCATAGGTCAATTGTATCCAACATAGCGCTCCCAGCGCAATCGTCCATCTTTTTTGCATGAGTTAGATTTTGTGATTAAAAAAAGGGTTTGCTTCCTTCCAATAATAGATGCAAAGCCCAGCCTAATGGTTGCATGAGCGATGATCGATTTAAAAATAAACAATAATATCCGGTAGAATAGGTGTATCCGGCTTAATTTTACAGAATTCCATATGACCTATTGATCATCGTAAGCAACAATGTTTTTCAGGTATGTTATTGAGGTATGAACATGTAATGTCATATTTAAGAAAAAAAGGTCGTATTCAAGTTGGTATGATCAATTAAAGGTCATAAACACTTCTAGGCAATAAAAATCGTTAGCATGAAATCGATCAATTTAATCCTGGTCAGTACAATGTTGATAGCTATTTCAAAAAAGTGCCTGAGCGCTCAAGATACCTCTTTATTGCAATCAATGAATCATGCTTTTACTGCCCTTAAAAAAGTAATGCCGCCAGAGTGGATAGTTTCACAAAATGACACTATAATAACGATTACTTATTGTCGCAGTTGTAAGGACTACGAGCACAAAATGTTAACTAGTCAAGGATTGATTGCCAGTTCAAGATCATATGCCACAGAATATTTTAAGAATCAAGGTGGCGATTCGGTAAGCTTTTATTCAACACT
>JANQFB010000515.1 GCA_028278085.1 Chitinophagales bacterium | reverse complement strand
GCCTGTTTTTAAGATCCCTGGAGGGCATTCACGTTCCGATGCGGCTGCTCACGGATGTCAGTAGATCACTGTCAGAAGTGTGCGGTATACATTTCATGGTTGGGCTGCAGCATCTGGGTTTTAAGGGCATCCACATTTTCCTGGCCGCAGCCCTCTGCCTGGTGTTTCCCTCCCGAAGGGTATTTACCGCTATTGGGTGTTATGCACTTGGACAGGCGCTGTCCCTGGTGCTGAGTGATTTGGGGCTCCCCGGTTTCGAACTGTTGTTTGCCGACACCCTGGTGGTCGTTTTGCGCTTGTTGTGGCTCCGGTTGCTGTTTTTGCACTACCTTTGCCGTTCTTACCTTGTTTTTCCATAAACTAGATTTTGATGGTTATTGAATCATTCATATCTATAATAAATTTACGTCATTTTAATCATATTTGCAACATTTGACGTACTTAGTTATCCACATTTTTAATGTAGTTATCCACAATATTTTGCAATATTGCAACATTTGAACCACTACATATTAGCCTGAAAATGTTATCAAAAAAAATCCCCTAAACCTTTGGCTTACATACTGTTGAGAAAATTTGTGGTACAAATTTTTCTCAACATCTACGGCAGTAGTGCGCCCGCCCTATCGAAAAAATGCAATTGCCTTTATATCTCCTTTCATGATATATGAATCAGGGGGTACATACGTTGTAATCGGTGGTCATTTGGCAGGGAGGAAAAACGGAATAGAGAACGTTTAAGGCGGAGAGCATTTTAAAAAATGAGTGAAGAAAAATGAACGTGCATGAAACGGTATGAGCATCAAACCCTCTGCCTTGCCTTCGGCAAGTCCCGTAGTTCTTGGCTTCTGCCACAAGCAGAAGGCATTGAAATACGTGGATATAAACAGCCCGTCCCGATTGTGATTGGGACACCTTTCGTTTTCATTTTAAGTCCCGTAGTTGTAGGCTTTGGAATAACCAAAGCCGTACAAATACGTGGTATCAATAAGAGTCGTCCGTAGGACACCAATTTCTTAGGATACGGGTGGGGTGGGGGGATCAGATAGATATATCAACTCTCTTGAAGCATAGTTGGCCTCTCCAGCTCGTGATAGGTGAGGTACGAACCGGGTACGGGCTGGAGGTGGGTGGCTTCTGTGATGCTTCAAGTGTGTTGATACCGCTTAAACAGAGGACATTATTGAGACTTTCTGCCAAGTGAGGACGTAAGGGCGCCAGGTACCCTGGCTCCAGTAGGACGAACGCCGTGCAGAAAGGGTCATTGATGTCCGACAAAATAGCCCCGATAGTAGCCTGAAGGGTGCTACCGTGTAGCATTTTGCTTAGTAAGGAACGATCTTAGCAAAACAATAGCGGGTCTCCGCTCCTAATAGAAACCCACATCAATGAACTGCTGTTGTCGGTTTAACAGGTGATAGTATAATCCAAATACCGGTATATCTGCCGCATCGCTTAGGTCTGTTGCTTCCTCTCTCGGAATCTCTTTTTTCTTTTCTGCACCTTTATCTTTTTGTATGCCTTTACTGCCTTCTTTTGCCGGTGCATTCTCCATACTTACAATTAGCTCTTTACAGTTGTGTTTGTTAAAGCGGATCAAGGGCAACCGTGGATCCTTCTCCTGAAGCAAGGCGTTCCATAAAATGTACTTATCCTGGTGCGGTGGATCCAAACCTCTAGTCATGCCAAAGACTTCCCAACCGGCCTTTTCCAATATGTCTTTAGCTTGCTCAAAAAAGGTTTTGTCAGAGTTAGCCACCTTTGAATTACCATTGCGGTCGTACCAAAAGAACACCTTTTTGCATCGGTGGGGTGCATAGTATTTGAGGAACTTTTCAGTAAACAGGTGGTCAAGGATCTGCGGAAACTTCACATAGAAGCAATTCAGGAACCGGAAAACCCTGCCCTGTTCCTGGGAAACTGTCATACAGTTGATCGCAGCTCCCCAATCCACCGAAATGATCAACGGTTCGTAGGCATTCAAATCTTTGTCGCCTAAACAGTTGATGGCTTTCTGCGTGATATCGAATTCGAGGCTGTCGTAATAATCATAGTCAAAATCAGCATAGTAATGCACTAAGTCATTCAGCATCGGGTAAAACCCGTCCTGGATGGTTGGCGGATCGATGTTCTCGACCTCCGCGGAATACATGAAGGGCGTTAGCAATTGCCTCATTTGCCTGAACCATAAATCACCGAGGTTGTGCCGGTTTTCCTCTGCAGAAGCAGCCAGGAAGAAAATCTCGTCAGGATATTTGAGCGCTTCTTCCTTCAGGGCAAGCACCCATTTACCTTTTTGGGTTAATGGGGTGGTTCCGGCAAGTAGTACGCTGTGATGGCGGTGGTAATGGGGGTACCTTTTGAGGTTGCCGCGGTTGGTGGCCAGCACATCGGTTTCAAATTTCTCCTTGTCAAGCTGTTGCATTTCATCGGCAATGATGGAATCACAGTTCAGGCCCCGTCCGGAACCGGGTCGATCCTGACTGACCAAGTGATAACCGGCACCGGTGTACCAAATGATAAAATGCTTGTAGTTAATGGGTGGCTCATAGGGTTCCGGCCATTTCCAATTCCTGGGCGGCTTGCGGCCAATGAAGTAATCGCGATCCTTTATGTAGCCCATTCGCTCCCAGCTCGCAATGGTCGATGGTAGCGTTCGGGTAAGGATCTGCTGATAGGTTTCACCGACAAGCAGGTTGGAGGAACGGGGCATTTGATGAACCGTTTCAATTGACTCAGCACCAATGATCGTAGATTTACCGGTACCACGTCCCCACTTCAGCACCTTCATAAGTTGCGTGGCCAGCCTCGTCAATAACTGAGGCAAGTTAAATTCAATCGTGCTGTGGCTGCCCAGGGGATTGCCCATGTTGAATTTCCTCGTGATGAATGTCGGAGATCGGGAGGTTTGGCCGTAACAGGGATAGATTCAATTCACCGGCCTTGGTGAGCTTGGTCAGCGCATCGAGCAAGTTCTTGGGTAGCGTGATATTGTAATTGTGCTGTTCAATATCTTCCCAATTCGGCATATCAGGATCATCTTTGTCCAGTCCTAAGACCAGGTACATGGTCTTGATCGTGAGTACAACTGCTTTGGGATCCTTTTTGGCAATAGACAGGCGAAGGTTGTCCATGCAGAACTCGGATAACATATACCGCCAATAATCTTTGTCGATCTTGTTGATCGATGCAAAAAAGCGTTTTGCATTGGCAATGTCCCGGTAAGCGGTTGCCTGACTCACATTGAATTTCTTCATGATCATCGGCACCACGTCTTTCATACTATGGTAATGACGAATGAGGTTATCCGCATAATCCCACCGGTTGAATTCTTCCTGCAGCTTATCAGGGAGATCGCTGATATCTTGTAGTTTGTCCTGGTAGTTTGCAAGGATGATATCGAAGTTGGTGGCCTTGTTACTCATGCTTACAGCTTTTCCTCGATCTCTACTTTGTCAAGGATCTTTACCAAAAGAGATTGAGCCGGGGAACTGCCACGTTTAGCGAGCTTCACAATACTTTCCCGGAGTTCGGATTCAGATTTCAGCTTTCCGGTATAGTAAGCCCGGAATATCTGGCTGTCCTCGATCTTGAGATCACGTAGAAAGAGGGTCTTATCGATGCCAGTAACAGTGGCTATTTCCTTCGGGGAAAAGAATAGGGCAGCGAGGCGCTCGATCTCCTGAAGCACATCCTCGGTGAATTCAGGGTTGGTATTCATTTGATCATCCATCAGGCTTCCTCGAAAGGTTTGGAGTTTAACAATACCCCAGACATCCATTGTAGATGAAAGCTGGCCACCGCCGGATCAGTACTGATCACCCCTGCCTCGATCCGGGGATTGTTCGTATAGTTTGCACTCCCAACAATGGAGATGTTCCAGGAATCATTTTGAATCACAGTAACTTTCGCATGACAGGTCGTGAGCTTCACGTCCGTAACGATCTGCTGGGCCAATTGCAAGGCTTCCGGTCGCCTGACTTTTACTCTCCAGTCGAAAATGCAATGCAGCTCCTGAATGATACCGGCATCCAATTTTTCCATGATCTGACGTACAGCCAATTCACTGATCGACCAGGTACATAGCCAAACTTTGGCAGGTCCGGTTTGATCCAGAATATGGAATAGCAGATCATGGCTGCTCCATTGGCCACCACTGGCGTAATGAATAGATTGATCAGGTTGAAGGGTACCGATTACGTCCCGTACTATGCTGTTGGATTTACCCAAGGAATTGTGGTTCTTGTTCTTCTCTCTGACGGAACCAGTATCATCGGAATGGTCGGCAGGCTCCGTTTCAAGATCATTGGTTGTAAACAGTGCTCTACGCATAGCCTAATTTGTTTTTGATCAAGTTCAATTCCTTTTCCATCAGGTGGAGCTTGTCCAATTTTTGGGTCCTCTTTTTTTGATCGGTGATTGTAGGCAAGACTTTGTTTGCCTTGCTGATATAGGTTTTAAGATTGTTATACCGTTTGAGCAGCTCCCCGGGGTTTTCGGGAATGGTGATCCTAGCCTCGTTGGGATCTGTCAGGATCTCACCGGTGGCCAGCCAGTGATCGATCTTATCCCATATTGCATTGATACGGTCGAACAGGTCAACAATAGCGGTCGCCGATTGGAACCGTTCGTGATCAGAGGTAAGGCCATCCAACTCGCGATGGAGCTTTGCAGCCTTGCGGAATGCTTTACCTTTTTCAATGTTGAGGGATTGGAGTGCCGGGGGTAAGTCCTTGTGATCAGGAACGATGTAAGATGTTTCGGAATACCTGGTAGGTGATCCTCCGGAGGAAGGTTCAACCTGCAGGTTGAGATCCACATTCAATTCCTCAAGGACCGGCTGAAGGTCGGACGTTGGCGATGGGATGAAGGAATGAACTGCAAGGCGTTGCAATTCAGCCAGGAGCTTATTTGCGTTGTAATGTGATCTGCCTTTTGAAAAGAGCCTTTTCAGGTTCTTGTTCTTACCATGCGTTTCATAGAGTGCAACGCCTTCATGATAGTCCCGGCTACCATCGAGCCAGTTTTGAATTTGGACAATTGCCATTTTCCAAATGTAGAGAATGGCAATTGCCAGTGAAAGGACAGCGAGAGGGCTATAAATAGAGAGAAACCGGAACGGAGATTATTCCGGTTTTTGTGGCTTGGAAAAGCTGGTCAGCGCCAAAAGGAGCGTACCGCAAACGGCGAAATTGGAAATGATGATCATACGCTCCTGGTTGATTTCGCCATTGGCCATGAAAAGGGCGGTGATCAGCAGTCCAGAGGCTGCGCTTCTCTTGCTGGAGATCTTTCGTTTCGGATCGGTGGTATCTTTCAGGATGCCAGCGATCCCGTTCGGGCTTGTGATAAGGTCGGTTATGGACTTTATGCCCAATTTCTGGAATAACTTGGGGAACATACTCACTTCTTTTTGATTTTGACAAGGTTCTTATAGCCAAAGGCTTCGAGGTTCTTAGCCATTTGTATATTCATGGTCGTGAAATCGACCTCCCCGTATCCCGGGATGAAATACTTTCCGGGAGTGAGCTTCAGGAGCTTGTATTCATCCTTGATCAGCGGTGATAATTGTGGTTTAGCAGGCATGGACAAAAGATTATGGAGCAGGCGTCAACTGAATGTTGCCGGTGTAGATAATGGCAGGCGTTACGCCTTTGGACTGCATCATAATATTCATGCCCCTGCGATCTTCCGTAGCCTTACCGGAAGAATGGGTACCGGTTCCCAGCTTAGCGGGAAATTCAGGGCTACCGACCAATTTCACAGTGCCATCGACTTCCGGTATCAGGAAGATCATGTTTGAGTTGTTCATCTTGCGCATGAAGCCCAAGGCTTCGGCTTTGGAACCGGGATGAAAGAACTCAACGGAATGTTTGAAGCTCTTCCCGTCCACCTCGCCAACAGATTCGGATTTTACCTCTGCGGTGTCCATTGTTACATACAACTTGTGGAACTTCTTCCCGGTATTGAAAACAATATCATCGGATATCGTAACCAGGTCGCTCAAGCTGGCCGGCGCTGCCGGCAGCT
>JANQFB010000510.1 GCA_028278085.1 Chitinophagales bacterium | reverse complement strand
GTTTTCATGAACCACCACCGCACCCACCATGGGATTAGGCGATACCATGCCGGCGCCCGATACCGCAAGGTCGAGGCAGCGCTGCATATATTTCCGGTGAGTATCCATCAATAAACGGACAAAGTTACCAATAATAGCCTATCACCAATATCCGGCAAGGGTTAAAATAATTGTGGCTAATGTTCGATAATTTTACCGGTGATGAGTGATATATTTCAGGATTACCTGGAGCAATTGACGCCCATTTATGGCCAACGGGAGGCACAAAGCATCAGGAGGCTCGTTTTTGCGCATCAGTTGGAGACCGGCAACAAAGGATGGGCCAACCAAGTCCGCATCCCGGCAGAGACCGCATCAATTCTTCAGCAGCAATTGGAGCGCTTGATAACCGGCGAACCGGTTCAATATGTTTTGGGGCAAGCTGATTTTTTCGGCTTGACATTGGCTGTCGACCCCAGTGTATTGATCCCCCGGCCGGAAACCGAGGAGTTAGTCGATTGGATCTTAAAAGATATGGGTGAACAGCCGGTTCGGATATTGGATATCGGGACCGGAAGCGGTTGTATTGCGTTGGCCCTAAAGGCCCATATGCCGCAAGCAGAGATCAGCGGGATCGATATTAGCCCGGATGCTGTAAACGTTGCCACCCGCAATGCCTCATCCCTGGGATTGGCTGTTAATTTTCACTGCCGGGATCTGATGCATGAACTAAGCGACAAGACTGGTAAACGCTATGATATTATCGTTAGTAACCCACCCTATATTGCGCGATCCGAACAAGAAAGCTTACCGGAGAATGTCCGGCATTTCGAACCGGAAATTGCCTTGTTTGTCAATGATCCGTTACATTTCTATGATCAGTTGGCGGATCTTTCGCTGGTTAAACTGGAAGCCGGTGGACGGTTGTACCTGGAGATCCATGAGCAGTTCGGGGGTCAGGTGGTGGGCCTGTTGCATGGCAAGGGTTTCAAAGCGGTAGCGCTCCAACAGGATATCCATGGTAAAGATCGCATGATAAAGGCTCATTTATAGGCACCAAATCACAAAAAATCGATAAATTTATTCTGCAAAATCACACCCGTATGCACGAAAAATTTATGCAGGAAGCGATCCGGATGTCGATCGACAATGTACGGTCGGGGAATGGCGGGCCGTTTGCTGCCCTGGTTGTTAAAGAGGGCGAGGTGATTGCCCGGGCTTGTAATGAAGTTACGACACACAACGACCCCACGGCCCATGCCGAGGTGCAGGCGATCCGGAAGGCCTGTGATGCCTTGCAGCACTACCAATTGGAAGGGTGTACCATTTATACCTCGTGCGAACCTTGCCCGATGTGCTTAGGGGCTATCTACTGGGCCCGGCCTGACCAGGTATTTTATGCCAATACCAAGCAAGATGCCGCCCGGATCGGGTTTGACGATTCCTTTATTTACCAGGAGTTGGAATTACCGCATCATTTAAGGAAGATCCCGACCCAACAACTCATGCGGGAGGAAGCCCTCGAAGCTTTCAAGGCCTGGGATGCTTTGGAGGATAAGATCGAGTATTGATCAGTAGGAATTTGACGTTCCTAAATGTTCATCGAACGATATTCGCTGTCCTGCATTCAACTGTTTGATTCCAATTCTGATCTCTTCCTTTTCTGTTTCCGTAAGCGTTGTCCAAAAGTCACTCGATTCTTTGATCAGCAGGTCTTTGATTTTTTGAATGAGAGAAGGGCTTTCAAGATCAAGAATCAGTTTTGCCAGTTCAATTTTCATTGCTTGGATATCCATAAACAGTTGTTTATATAAAGTTAGTCAATATTCTTCAGACCGGAAAAAAGAGGCCACTTCCTACGAAAAATGACACTCCCTGATCAAGGCTACAATGGATTCGAGGTTTTGGGCGTCGGTGTCATCGAAATCATTTAGCAAATCGCTGTCCACATCCAAAACCAATTGCGTGCTGTCGCCGGCTACCAGTGGAACAACGATCTCTGACCGCGAAGCAGAACTACAGGCGATATGACCGGGAAACTGATCCACGTCCGGAACCAGGATGGTTTTTTGCTCCTGTGCAGCCGTACCACAAACACCTTTTCCCCATTTGATACGGGTGCAAGCCAAGGGACCCTGGAAAGGCCCCAAAACCAATTCTCCTTCTTTTGCCAGGTAAAATCCTACCCAAAAGAAACCGAAGGCCTCTTTTAGTACCGCCGCAATATTGGCGAGGTTTGCGGTTAGGTCCGGTTCATCCTCGATCAAAGAACGGACTTGCGGCAGGAGCGACCGGTATATGGAAGCCTTGTCGGCATTTGCGGGAAGGGATAGTTCTTCGGCCATCAGGGATTGGATTTTAACATCAAGTTACAAAGCTTGTACAACACTCTGGCTCCGACATTGGCATCCCAATCATCTTTGCCCGGGCATACTTCCGACAGATCGAAGCCGATGATCCTGCGTCCGCTGCTGACTACCATTTGAAGCAGCAGCATCACCTCATGCCAATCCAATCCTCCGGGAACAGGTGTACCGGTAGCCGGGCACAATTTAGGATCGAGGCCATCGATATCAAAGCTGATATATACATTTTCCGGCAGTTGGCTTACAATGTCTTCACAGATCGCTTGCCAGGTTTGTCCCCCGGCCTGGCGATTTCGCAGATCCTGATCATAATAGGGGGTGATCCTGTTTGCATGTTCCCGGATGAAATCAACTTCCATCGGGCAGTAATCCCTTATGCCTACCGGAACGATCCTCGATACCGCAGAGAGTTGGAAGGCATGATGCATAATCGTAGCATGCGACCAGGTAAACCCCTCATAAGAGCTTCTCAGATCTGCATGGGCATCAATTTGCAGAATGCCGAAAGTATCCTGTTGTTGACTTAAAGTTTCCAGGAAACCCAAGGCAACACTATGCTCTCCTCCGATCACACCGACCAGCTTATCGTGACCGACCAATTTATGGGTCTGCTCGTATACCCATTTCCTGAGATCATCACAGGCCTGATTGATAGCCTTTAATGCTTGTTCTCCCTCCACATTTTGGCCTTTTTCCTGGAGCCGGATCAATTCGTTCGCTTTGGGCCGGAAGTGATGATTTTGTTGTTGCAAGGATGATGATATCTCCATCATATAGATGCCTTCCTGCCAACCGGTAGGGTGATCCGGATCATATAGATCTATTTGGGGGGATGCTTCCAGGATCGCCGAAGGCGCTTTGGAGGTACCATCATGATAAGATACCGTTACATCCCAGGGAACCGGAAGCAGGATCAGCCTGGATTCTTCAAAACCGAAAGGCAAACCAAATATCTGTCCGTTGGCTAATCCGACGCCGTTGACATCGAATTGCCGGATCTTTTCCTGTTTACTTGCTTCCATCCAACATATTTTTGACAAAAGTAGGCAATGCAAAAGCTGCGGGATGAACCGCTTCGTTATAATATTTTAATTGATGCTCGCTCGCAAAGCCGGCAGACCTTTCCGGATCAAAATTACGAAGCGGATGGAGGTCTCCCTTCGAACAATAGGAAAAGCTCCACATGCCTGTCGGATAAGTAGGAATATATGCCAGGTAACAATGCACCTTTTCATCGCCAAAGATCTCCTTAAAGCAATCAAACAAGCCAAGGAATGCCGCTACATTGAACCTGGGCGACTCACATTGGGAGATCAGCAGTCCGTCGGGTTTCAGCAGGTGATAGCAATTCCCGAAAAATTCTTTGGTAAATAGCCCTTCTGCCGGCCCGACCGGGTCAGAACCGTCCACGATGATCAGGTCGTAGGTTCCTGCGGGCGCCTGCTTCACATATTGGATGCCGTCGGCAATGATCAGTTCCAGTTTAGGATCGTCGAATGCGGAAGCAAGTGTCGGTAAATGCCCTTTGGACGCCCTGACCACCGTTTCGTCGATCTCGACCATTTCCGCGCTTTTGATCGAATCGTGCCGTAAAAGTTCTCTGACCGTACCGCCATCACCGCCCCCGATCACCAGGACCTTTTCGATGTTCGGATGGGTGAGCATGGGAACATGGGCGATCATTTCATGGTATACGAACTCATCCTTTTCCGTACACATCACCATTTGGTCGATCGTCAGCATTTTGCCATAGGCGTAAGTATTGAGCACCTCGACTTTTTGATAGGGAGATCTCTCACTAAAATGTACCTCTCCGGTGTGCCTTAGGGAAAGGGCGATATTCTCGTCCCTGTCGGTAAACCAAACATGCCGTTTATAGGTTGGTGTTTGGGCCGAATGTTTGCCCCCCCTGGGCACTGCCTCGAAACCAGGTTTCACCCTTTTCAAGAGGTCCAATTGTCCTCTTTGCATCTCCATGGCGTTTCCGTGATCCGCCTGAAAGGCATTCTTCAGAAAATCATAGGATATCCAGGGGTTGATCGTATGGCCGCAGGTGAACAAGTCAACGGCAGCATATCCGTATTCCGGCCAGGTATGAATGGCCAGGTGGCTCTCTTCGATAACTACCACACCGGATACGCCATAGGGGGAAAAATGGTGAAAGGTAGCGTTGATAACGGTAGCGCCGGATTCCCTGGCGGCTTCGACCATACTCTTTTCGATCGTCGGGACATCATTCAGGATCTCCGCCGAACATTCAAAAAATTCTACCAGGATATGTCTGCCTAAGGCGCTCATCAGGTAAATGGATCACCCTCGTGAAGGTCTGCAAAAATAAGGGTAATATTTTATCTTTGTTTGAGATGAGATGGAAGTATTTAGCCGGCTTTTGCTGTTTGTTATGCTCTCTGCCAGCATTAGGCCAGGCAGTTGATTCTGTCGTCACCAAGCCTTCTCTCAAAACCAAATTGATCCTTCATTTCGACAGCCGGAGGTCCGTTGTGCTGGATCGTAATTCCAAGATCACCGGGATCCGAGCCGGCCTGCAATTTGCCGGAAGGTGGCGGAGCGGGTTGGGCACATATTTCCTTCGCCCACCCATTCGCATTACGGGAGTGGTCAATGCTGGTACCGAGGAAGCGGATACGGTAACTGCGGAGATCAAATTCAGTTATCTCAGTGTGTTTGCGGAATATGTATGGCTACAAAACCGGAAATGGGAATTCAGCGTACCCCTGACCTTTGGCGTTGGCAGTACCCGCCTGCAATATGTAGCTGATCAGGGCAAGCTCACCACCTTGAAAAGAATTCCGATCAGCCTCGTGGAATTATCCGTGAACGGCCATTATAAATTCTTCAGTTGGTTGGGTTTGGGTGCGGGATTCGGCTACCGCAAAACCCTGACGGGCAGACCTATTATCGAACAAGCCTTCGATGCGCCGTTTTATATCATCAAGATCAAAATATTCCTGGGGCCTGTTTATGATGCCATTTTCAAGAAGGAAAAGGTTTCCGAAGAACCCTAACCCGGTAGGTTTAATACAACCACTTTTAGTCTACCATTAGATTGCAACCCCTGACGGCGCTGTGGTCCAAGCGCCCTAACACCTCGAAGGTTCCGTCGGTATGTTTGATGCCGATATCATGGGTGGCCAGGAAGGCTATGGAATGAATATTGGCCAGATCAATGATATTAATAGCGCCACTGGCGCCGGAGGGTAATCCGCTAAAAGGATCATACGGATCACGAATATTCACCTGCATCCAGGGAGGCGTTAAAAAGCGTCCTTCGCGTAGGGCATAAGCCTGGGATAGCAGTTCCGTCATCCCATATTCACTGTGTATACCTTCAACCCGGAAGCTTTTGATCAGTCTTTCATGCAAGTCGGGCCTGGTAAGCTCTTCCCGGCGGCCTTTCATACCCCCTGTTTCCATAATGATCGTCTGGTTGACTGGAAAGCTATACCGTTCGGCAAAATCGAGCAAGGCAAATGACACACCGATCAGAACTGCTTTTTGCCGGCTGCCTTCCAGCTTTTGGAGGGTAATCGCCAATTGATCCATGTTGTCGAGGTAGAATCCGTTCAAGGGATGGCCACTTTGTTGCATCAGTTTTTCAACCATGAAGACCAGGGAGGCATTTTCCCGTTCCAGGTAAGAAGGCAACAAGCCGAGCAGGCAATAATCCTGTACCGGCCCGTAAAAGATCTCGAAACACCGGGTAAAGCTTTCTTCATACAATTTAAGGTCCGCAACGTGATGTCGGGCCGGCGATTCTCCGGTGGTGCCGCTGCTGATGAAGGTCTTTTCAATGGCCGGATGGCCGCTTATTACCCGGTGTGTCCGGAAGAAATCGATGGGAAGACAGGGAATAGCCGAAACCGATCGAATATCGGAAACTTTTATGCCCAGGTAGGCCAAATATTGCCGGTAAACCTCGTTATTGGCTGCCTGATAACGGAAGACCGCCAAGGCGGTGTCCTCAAAATTTCCGGTATTTACCCGGAACAACTGCTTGCTTAGGTCAGGAATAACTTCCACCTGGTAAAATTAGGAGGATTGAGCCTTTGAAAACAATACCCTAAGGTCAAATGCTCGTTCCGCCACCCGATTTATTTATTTTGCAACTTAAATAATATTAATTTCGTAATTTAGTTATTATACCATGAAGGTGTGGCAATATATCAGTCTGGTGTTGTTGTCGGGTTTCGTTGTGGTTTTGACCGGATGCCTGGACCCTCCCAATTATCCCCCCGAGCCGGAAATCGAATTTGTGAATGTATCCAAGACTAAGGTCAAAGGGATGACCTTATTCAGACCGAATAATGATCTTCCGCCCGATTCCATTGAATTTACTGTTTCCTTCACCGATGGCGACGGAGATATCGGTATCGCTAACAATGATCCGGATACTTGTGCCTTTGGAGACAGTGTCAGTTTCGACCAGCTCGGCTGTAATGCCTACCTGGTGGATAGCCGGACCGGTTCTGTAGCCACTTACCGTATCCCCCTGGTAACACCGAAAGGAAATATCAAAGCAATTTCCGGTGAGATCAAGATCAAGATCTATTCTCCTTTTATCTGCCTGGTACCCTTCGGATCCACCCAAAAGCAGGATACCGTTTTCTACACCCTCAGCATTAAAGACCAGGCTGGTAACCGCAGCAATGATGTGCTTTCCCCGATCATCGTTATCGATTGCAGCGATTAACCGGGGAGGTTTAAATTCCTGTCGCTTATAGCACACCAAATCCTGTTCTCAAACATATGTCGAAAGAATAGATTTTTTTCGACACGTTTTTGGAATATGTCGAATGATTCGACATGTTTTTGAGATATGTCGAAAGAAAAGGGTTGCCTGCTCTGTTAAAGCAGCACTAACGATCCCTCGACCGCCAGGCCGTGGTCGCGGAGAGATCTTTTTGGGGCAGGGTTTTATATTGTTGCCGGCGTTCTTCAAATAATACCGCACCTAGTACGGCAGCGATGCCGGCCTCGGCATCATCTTCCTGCCGGAGCGCTTTTCCGCTAAAATATTTGGAGACAAAATGCGTGTCAAAATTCCCGCTTTGAAAAGCAGGGTGTTGCATCACAAACTTGCCGAATCCCAGCGTGGTTTGGACCCCGGAAATCCTGTACGCATCGATCGC
The DNA here is from genome assembly GCA_028278085.1 of Chitinophagales bacterium. Taxonomy (GTDB): domain Bacteria; phylum Bacteroidota; class Bacteroidia; order Chitinophagales; family JANQFB01; genus JANQFB01. Next base: position 6,968 of record JANQFB010000510.1, on the reverse strand, counting down.
CTCGCTCATTTTTTGGATGCAGGCGCCCCGGCTTTGATCATAGGTGATCAATTTTGCGATCATAGGATCATAATAAATGGGAATATCCATGCCTTCTTCAAATCCGTCATCCAACCGTATTCCCGGTCCTCCCGGCCGTTGATAGGTTGTTAATTGCCCGATATCCGGCAGGAAATCATTGGCAGGATCTTCCGCATAAACCCTCAGCTCGATGGCATGTCCTTTAATTTCCAGGTCTTCCTGGGAGAACGACAGCGGCTCTCCCTGGGCGATGTTGATCTGAGCGGCCACCAGGTCGAGGCCGGTGATCATTTCGGTGACCGGATGTTCAACCTGTAAGCGTGTATTCATTTCAAGGAAGTAATAGTTGAGGTTTTCATCTACCAGGAACTCCACGGTACCGGCGCTGACATATTCGCAGGATTTGGCTACCGAGATCGCGCTTTGACCCATTTTTTCACGCAATTCGGGGGTAAGGACGGCAGATGGCGCTTCTTCGACCACTTTTTGATGTCGTCGTTGGACAGAGCATTCCCGTTCGAACAGATGCACATAATTACCATGCTGATCGCCTAACACCTGGATCTCAATATGTCTGGGGGAAGAAATGTATTTTTCGATGAACACGGAGTCGTCACCAAAAGACGATAAGGCTTCGCTTTGTGCCAGTTGCATTTGTTCTTCAAAAGCCCCCGCATCCTCGACGATGCGCATGCCTTTACCTCCACCCCCGGCAGATGCCTTGATCAAGATGGGAAAGCCAATGGATCTCGCCTTTTCTTTGGCCGCTTTGACGTCGGTAATGGCCTGATCGGTACCGGGCACCATAGGGATGTCATATTTGGCTACAGCAGCTTTGGCGGCCAGTTTGCTACCCATGATCTCGATGGCTTCGGGTGATGGCCCGATAAATATGATATCGTTGTCCGTTACCTTTTTGGCAAAAGCGGCGTTTTCGGATAAGAAGCCATAGCCGGGATGAATGGCATCTACTCCCAGGTCCTTGCATATCCCGATGATCTTATCGCCCAGCAAATAGGATTGATTGGAAGGTGGCGGACCAATGTTAACGGCTTCGTCAGCAAACCTGGTATGTAGAGCGGTTCGATCTGCATCCGAATATATGGCTACGGTGGCTATCCCCATTTCTTTTGCCGTGCGCATGATCCTCAGCGCGATCTCTCCTCTATTGGCTACCAGGATCTTATTCATGGATTGAGTTTGTTTGGTGATAAATGTTCCGGTGGCTATAAAATTAATTTTTTTCCGATTCACACTGAAAAAGGTCGGGGGTTAAATTTATTTTTACCGGGTGGATTTATTGCGCCAAACCGGCTCGCTGATCCGGAAAGAGTTTCTCATAGAATGGCGGCAACGATATGCCTTGAACGGTATCCTGATCTATGTTGTGGCCACCGTTTTTGTCGTTTACATTTCTTTTTTAAAAGTTGAGCCGGCCACCTGGAATTTACTATTCTGGATCATCTTATTATTTGCTGCAGTGAATGCGATCGCCAAGAGCTTTGTACAGGAAAATGCCGGCCGGATGCTCTATTACTACACCCTGGCGGCGCCACAGGCTATCATTTTAGCCAAAATGCTCTATAATATGATCCTGATGCTGGTACTGGCAGCGACCTGTTTATTGTTCTACAGCCTCCTGGTAGGCTATCCGGTCGTCAACCATGGCTTGTTCGGACTAGCCGTTGCCCTGGGTAGTATCGGGTTTTCACTGACCTTTACCATGATCGCTGCCATTGCCTCCAAAGCCAATAGCAATGCCACCTTAATGGCGATCCTAAGCTTTCCGGTGATCATTCCCATGCTATTAATGCTGATCCGGATCTCGAAAGCTTCCCTGCAGGAAAGCGCTGTCGCCGACTTCATGGATGAAACGGCCACATTAGTGGCCATAGAGGTCATTATCATTACCCTGGCATTTTTATTATTTCCTTATCTTTGGCGCGACTAAAATGAAGCGGCTGATCCATAGTTCCTGGTGGAAGTTGTTGACCATAGTTTTGGTTTTGTACACCGTCATTGCAGGGTTCCTGGTAACGGTACCTGCCTTACCCATCCTGAATGAAACCATCCGGAATCTGTTCTTCCACGTGCCCATGTGGTTCGGCATGACAATCCTGTTTTGCCTGTCGATGATCTTCAGCGTCCGTTACTTGTCGAAGGGCCGGACTGAAGATGACCTGTTTTCGGTAGAGCTGGCCAATGCCGGAATTTTGCTGGGTTGTTTGGGCCTGGTAACCGGTATGCAATGGGCTTATTTCACCTGGGGTGACTGGTGGGTCAATGATCCCAAATTGAATGGCGCCGCTATTGCATTGCTGATCTACCTGGCCTATTTTGTGTTACGGAATGCCTTTGAGGATATTGACAAGCGGGCCAAGGTCAGTGCGGTTTATAATATTTTTGCCTTTGCCACCCTGGTCCCATTGATCTTTATCCTGCCCCGGTTAACCGACTCTTTGCATCCCGGCAGCGGGGGAAATCCGGGCTTCGATATCTACGATTTGGATAATAATATGCGCTATGTGTTTTATCCGGCTGTTATAGGGTGGACGCTGATGGGACTCTGGGTGATGAGTTTGCGTTATCGTTATAGGATACTGCGTAATCATTTGCTGGAACAGAATATAATGCCATGATCAAGTCTTCTCACAATCGGATGATCCCATACCTGTTGGTTTTTTTGATGTATTTGCTCATCCCTGCCGAGCTCCCGGCCGGCAACGTGGAAATGGCTGACCAGTTGAGGAGTTCCGGGAAGATCTATGTAGTTGTCGGGGTATTGATATCCATCTGTCTGGGCATTTTTATCTTTCTGTGGTTGCTGGAAAAAAGAATTTCTAAAATTGAAAAAGAAGTAAAAAAAGAAAAATAACTTTGCCAAAATTTTTTTGATGGGTAAAACAAATATACATTATAGTTTCCTGGAAGGCGTCAATACCTATTTTGACAAGGCTGCACAACATTGTAGTTTTTCCAAGACCTTATTAGAGCAGATCAAAGTCTGCAACAGTGTTTATCGGATGCGGTTCCCGATCAGGGTCGGCAATAGATTCGAAGTAGTGGAAGCTTACCGGGTGCAGCATAGCCATCATAAAAGCCCTACGAAGGGCGGGATCCGGTTTAGTATGAATGTGACCCAGGATGAAGTCATGGCCCTGGCATCTTTGATGACGTATAAATGTGCATTGGTCAACGTTCCTTTTGGCGGTGCGAAAGGAGGGGTGAAGATCAATCCTTACAATTATAACCCCGATCAATTGGAAAGGATTACCCGCCGCTATACCGCCGAGCTGGTTAAAAAGAACTTCATTGGCCCTGCCATGGATGTGCCTGCTCCTGATATGGGAACGGGTCCGCAGGAAATGGCATGGATCATGGATACTTATATGGCCATGTGCCCGGATGAGATCAGCGGATATGGTTGTGTTACCGGCAAGCCTATCAGTCAGGGAGGTATCCGGGGGAGAGTGGAAGCTACCGGACGCGGCGTATACTATGGTATTCGTGAAGTCGTTAACAACAAGAAAGACATGAAGACCCTGGGTTTGGAAACCGGCCTGGCCGGAAAACGGATCATCATTCAGGGCTTTGGGAATGTAGGCTATCATGCCGCCAAATTCTTCGAAGAAGCCGGCGCCCTGATCGTTGCGGTGGCAGAATATAACGGAGCGGTATACCAGGAGAAAGGGCTGGATGTCGATAAACTCTACCGTCATTTTCAAAAGAAGAGAAGCCTGTTGGATTATAAGGGCGCAAAAAATATAAAGAATAGCCTGTTGGCCCTGGAATTGGACTGTGATATCCTGATCCCTGCAGCGCTGGAAGGTCAGATCCACAAGGGGAATGCAGCCAAGATCAAAGCCAGGATCATCGGTGAAGCGGCCAACGGGCCGGTGACGCCGGAGGCAGAACAGGTCCTTTTGAAGAAGGGTGTCATGATCATACCGGATATGTATTTGAATGCCGGTGGGGTAGTGGTTTCTTATTTTGAGTGGTTGAAAAACCTGTCGCACGTCAGGTTCGGGAAGATCTTCAAAAGATTCGACGAGGCCTCCTATAATCGACTGGTTACCACCATCGAAAAACTTACCGATAAAACGCTGACCGAAGAGGAGAAAAAGATGATCACCCGAGGAGCAGAAGAGATCGACCTGGTAAGCTCCGGTTTGGAGGAGATCATGGTCATTGCCTATAACCAGATCCGGGAAAAATGGAGAGCCAGTAAAAAGATCGATGATCTACGCACCGCCGCCTTTGTATCCGCCATTAATAAGATTGGCGAATCCTATGAATACCTGGGAATATTCCCTTAATTGCTATCATATACTATGAGTATTAAATTAGATAAAACCGATCTTAAGATCTTGCATATATTGCAGCAAGACGGTAAGATCACTAATCTCGAGCTATCCAAACAAATCGGATTGTCGCCGGCCCCTACCCTGGAGCGGGTACGCAAACTGGAAAATTCCGGGGTGATCAACAGCTACCATGCTACGGTGGCCTCCGAAGCCCTGGATCTGAAGGTGAAGACTTTTATTTCCGTTACCATTTTCCGGCATAAAAAGAATTCGATCGAACATTTTCTGGAAAAAATAAATAACCTGGATGAGGTGATCGAATGCCACCATGTTACCGGTACTTCCGATTTTTTGTTAAAGGTGATCACCAGCGATATCCCGACTTTCGAACATTTTCTGACCAAGAGATTAACCAACATCGAGGAGATCGAAAGGCTTCAAACCATGGTGGTGCTTTCCACGTCCAAAAACTCCAAGATACTGCCTTTTGATTACGGGTGATGGTTGTTTATTCGAGTAAAATGATGAAGGCTGAAGAGGGAATGTTGAATGAAGAAGTACTTCTACATTCATCATTCCGAATCCATCATTCATTATTTTTTCAAGGATTTTTTCACCGTGAGCAATCAAGGACCTGTAAAGAATTGTTAAGATAGCTGGTCATAATCGGGTATATCCTCCAGGAACATGTATTCGCCTTTCTCCAGGTCCAGTTGACAGCAGTAACATTCGGATCCATTGGATACCACCAGGTATTTGACCTGTAAGACCATATTATACCGGGCAACCTGGTCAAACGCTTTTTGGGTGATCCGGATATCCGGGGCTTTGCATTCGAGGATCAGGACCGGCTGGCCAGCCTGGTTAAAAATGACCAGGTCATATCGTTTTTGGAGTTGGTTGAGGTGAAGGCTTTTTTCAATGGAGATCAATCCTTTCGGCACTTTTTTTTCGTGGATGAAATAGTGAATAAAGTGCTGTCTGACGATCTCTTCCGGGGTGGTTTTAACAAATTTTTTCCGGATAATATCGAAGATCAGGGTTTGATCTCCGGCCTTTTTGAAGCGGAAATTATAGGTCGGGAAGCGGATCTTCATACCCGGCAATATTGCGAAAAAAATATTTATCTTTAGCTATAATGAAAACAAAAAAAGACATCGTTGACAATTGGCTTCCAAGGTATACGGGGACATCGCTGAGAAAATTCGGCAAATATGTTTTACTCACCAATTTCGACAACTATGTCAGATTATTCGCCGAATATCATAAGGTTGATATCAATGGCGCCGATAGGCCGATGCCAAACGCTACGGCAGCCGGGATCACCATCATCAATTTCGGCATGGGCAGTGCCAATGCTGCTACTGTTATGGATCTGCTATCGGCAATCAAACCCAAAGCTTGTTTGTTCCTGGGTAAGTGCGGGGGGCTCAAGCGAAAAAATAAACTTGGCGACCTCATTTTACCCATAGCGGCTATCCGGGGCGACGGTACATCGAACGATTACCTGCCCCCCGAAGTGCCTGCCTTACCGGCCTTTGCTTTACAAAAAGCCATATCTACCACCATAAGGGATTTTAACCGCGATTATTGGACCGGAACGGTCTATACCACCAACAGAAGGGTATGGGAATATGATGAAAAATTTAAGCGGTACCTGCGATCCCTGCGATGCATGGCTATCGATATGGAAACGGCCACTATCTTTACGACCGCCTTTGCCAATGAAATTCCGGCAGGAGCTTTATTATTGGTTTCCGATCAACCCATGGTACCGGATGGCGTGAAAACCACCGAATCCGATGACCAGGTAACGGCTGATTATGTGGAAAGGCATATCCGACTCGGGGTCGAATCGTTAAAGCAATTGATCAACAAAGGCCATACGGTCAAACATCTTAAATTTTAAGAGCATGACCTTCACAGAGATCCTATCATCGCTGGAGCAAGGGCAATACCAGCCGGTTTATTTCCTGCAAGGCGAAGAATCCTATATGATCGACCAGGTGGCGGATCATATTGAAGAACATGCCTTAAACGAGTCGGAAAAAGGTTTCAATCAAACCATTTTGTATGGACGTGAAACCAACGCAGCTACGGTGCTGGATCATGTGAAACGCTACCCCATGATGTCGGAAAGGCAAGTCGTCATTCTAAAGGAAGCCCAGCAGTTGAAGGACCTTGAATTGTTGCAGGCCTATATCAGTAATCCGCTGGCGTCCACCATTTTTGTGATCTGTTATAAATACCGTACCCTCGACAAACGAAAGCAATTTTACAAAGCGATTCAAAAAAACTGTGTTTTATTAACAGCCAATAAACTTTATGAGAACAGGATCCCGGCCTGGATCCAGGACTACCTTTCGGGTAAAGGCCATTCCATCCATCCGAAAGCCGCCATGCTATTGACCGAGTATTTGGGTAATGACCTTTCCAAGATCGCCAATGAACTCGACAAGCTGATCCTGAATGTGGATGCCGGTAAAACGATCTCCGCAGACGATATCGAAAGGAATATAGGGATCAGCAAAGACTATAATGTCTTCGAATTGCAGTCAGCGCTGGGACAGAAGGATATCGGCAAAGCCAACCGAATCCTCAACTACTTTATCGCCAATCCGAGATCGAATCCCCTGGTGGTGA
>JANQFB010000500.1 GCA_028278085.1 Chitinophagales bacterium | reverse complement strand
GGTACTTTACCGCGTAGATACCGAATATTACGGAGAGCCCTATGAAGTGGTCGACCGCTACGAATTGGGCCGTTTTATTACACCTTACGGCATTAACCTGACCCTGGGCGACGACGGTTTCACCTGGGTATATGATGTTACGGATTACGCACCCTTGTTACAGGATTCCGTGCACCTTTCCGCCGGCAACTGGCAGGAGCTGATGGAAATGACTTTTGTAATGATCGAAGGAACGCCGGAGAGGGATGTCCTGAAGATCGAAAATATCTGGAACGGCAGCTTCGGACTAAGCAGTTTCGACCAAACCGTAGCTCCCAAAACCATTCCATTGGAATCGAATGCGGAAATGTGGCGGCTGAAAACCCGGACAACCGGCCATGGCTTCGGGCATGACCAGGTCAATTGTGCGGAATTCTGCAATAAAGACCACTCCGTAATGATCAATGGCGTCACCCGCTATGTCTGGGAGCTATGGAATGAGTGTTCCAATAATCCTCTCTATCCCCAGGGCGGTACCTGGGTATATGATCGTGCCGGCTGGTGCCCGGGTGATAAGGTGCTGACCTATGATCATGAACTGACTTCTTATATTCCCGATGAAGCCACAGATGTGGAGCTCGACTATAATTATGAAACCTGGGACAACTGGGGCAATTACGTCCTGGAAACCCAATTGATCTCCTACTCGGCGCCGAATTTCGAGCTCGACGCTGCGCTGGAGGATGTTTTAGCCCCCAATGACTGGGAATACTATGGCCGTTTCAATCCCATTTGCGATAATCCCATCGTCCGGATCAAAAATAGAGGCTCCAGTCCGATCACTTCGCTCATCATCAAGTATGGCGTACAGGGTGGCGACGACTGGTATTATGAGTGGAATGGGGTATTGGATTTCCTGGAAACCGAAGATATCGTGTTACCGCCGTTTAACTGGCAATCTGCCGATTCTTCCCAAAAATTTATCGCCAGTATCCATTGCGTGAACGGCTATGAAGATGAATATTCCCTGAATGACATTTTCCGGACCGATTTCATACTCCCTCCGGTGTATGATTCCATAATCGTTTGTGAGATCGCCACCAATGCCAGAGGGGTCGATAATTCTTATTACCTGACGAATGAGAACGGCGATACCCTATATAGCCGGGATATTCTGGGTAATAATGTCACTTACCGCGATACTTTTATCCTGGACCCGGGTTGCTATGTCTTTAAATTGAACGACCTTGGCAACAACGGCATGTCATGGTGGGCCGCGCAAAATGAAGGCAACGGATATGTCACCTTCCGGAAGTTCGGATCGGGATTTTATAATTTCTTCTACAGCGACTGGCATGAAGTGCCCTCACAATCCGGCGGCGATTTCGGGGAGGGGATCATCCACCATTTCACCATCAGTCATCCTTTGGGTGAGGGTGCTATAAAAACGCCTCCCGAAGCGCCTGAACCTTGCGAAAAATTTTATGCTGCTGTCAAACCGGCAACGCCGTTGCAACGGGATAAGTTGCAGGTAGATGTCTATCCTAATCCGACAGATCGAACCGCTTACTTCACCACCAATATCAACGGTGAATATGAATTGCACCTCTATGACCTGATAGGGCAGGAGGTACGCCGGGTATCCCGGATCACGTCGAGATCCTTTGCCCTGGATAAGGGAGAACTACCCAATGGGATCTATATCTACGAGATCAGGCAAGCCGGCCAACCGGTAGCCAGTGGGAAGTTGGCCATTCAATAATTGATAAACAGGATAATAAATTTAAAGACCTTCTGGCAAAATTTTGACACCACTAATCCCTTCCTTCGGAAGGGTAGGGATGGGTTAATAAACTGCTCTGTCGAAATTTTGCCAGAAATAATAACGGCAAACGCATAAAAAAAAAGGCCTGATGACTTTTTTAAGCCATCAGACCACTACCCCTAATTTTATTTTTACCGAAGGTTTAGGTAAAGTTTGTCCGTCCGCTGCATGCTTTGTTTACTGTTCAACGGAGTCAAAGCCATGTGTTGAACGGACAAACTTTTATATAATAGAGTTGTTGTTTTTACTTGCTTCCCGTGCTGGTACCTGTGTTCGTGCCGGGGGCGATCACACCTGTCATCAGGTTGAATCCGGTTTTCGGATTGGTCGTATCGAAAGTTATAACAGCGCCGTCGCCAAGTTTGCTTAGATCGAATTTGGTATTGATCACTTTCACCAGTTTCAGGTCTTGGTTGACGACGATAATTTTATTGCCGGTTGGGTTAACATCCACGACGATAGCTTTTTGATTGGCCATAGCAGCGCCGGTCATTAAGATCGTACTTACAATAGCTAAACCCAGGTGCTTGATATATGTTCTCATGATTTGGTCCTTTCGTGTTTGAGTTGAAGAATCGTTGTTTTTAATTTTTAAATCACAAGACATATCCCCTTTAACGGGAGCCCCCGTCGTGACGGTGGTTTATTTGTGATCAATCCCGTGAAAATGAGGACGACTGCCATCAAAACCGTGATGAATATTGACTTTCGGAAAACTTCCCTGGCCAAGGTCGAAAAAATATTAGCCCTGAAAAGGGCGGGAGGCGGCATAAAACCGGCTGCTCCGGGGGCATATAAAACGGCCAAAATTCCTTAACTTTGCAGTTAGGGGATCAAAACAAAACCAGTGAAAAAAAGTCATATTATCGGCCTGTTGTTAATTGCCAGTTCCATCGTTATCATCATCAGTATGGTCGGTGATGCCAGCAGCTATGAAACATTTGCGACCGCAAGATCGGCAGACGGGAAAGAATACCATGTGGTGGGTGAATTGGTTAAAGCCGAAGACATGTACTATGAACCGGAAGAGGATCCCAATTATTTCAGCTTTTATATGAAGGATAAGAATGGTGAAGAGGCGAAGGTGGAGTTTAAAGGCAACAAGCCGCAGGATTTTGAACGGTCGGAGCAGATCGTGCTGACCGGCAGGATGGACGGCGAGGCTTTCCAGGCTTCCAAGATCCTCATGAAATGCCCTTCCAAATACGTTGATGATCAGCTCCCCGGGGGACAAATGGAAGAAAGGGAAGTAAAAGCCGCCATTTAATGGAGATCAACTACCTGCATGAACATCTGATCCCCGGTCAGATTGGACATTTCCTGGTAATTACTTCTTTCGTTTCGGCCATACTTGCCGCTGTCAGCTATATTTACGGCACTAATCGGCGGGATAGCGCCTCCGGGCAGTCATGGCAAAACCTGGGCAGAGCCGCTTTCTTTACGCATACCTTTGCTGTTGTCGGTATCGTTATCAGCCTCTTTATTATCATTTCCAACCACTACTTCGAGTACCATTATGTGTGGCGGCATTCTTCCCTGGATCTGCCGGCCCGCTATTTGTTTTCCTGCTTCTGGGAAGGCCAGGAGGGGAGTTTCCTGTTGTGGGCCTGCTGGCATGCTTTGTTGGGTATGATCCTGGTCTTTAGCGCCGGTAAATGGGAACGCCCGGTTATGGCATCGGTAGCCATCACACAGATCATCCTGACCTCTATGCTGTTGGGGATCTACGTATTCGATTATAAAGTGGGCAGCAGTCCGTTTAGCCTGTTGCGGCATGAAATGGCCGGGGCCCCGGTTTTTTCCCGGGCAGATTATCTTTCCTTTATTACGGATGGGAACGGGCTGAATCCTTTGCTGCAAAATTACTGGATGGTCATTCATCCGCCCACCTTATTCCTGGGATTTGCCTCGGTATTGGTGCCTTTTGCATTTGCGGTAGGTGGTTTATGGACCCGCGATTATGCCGGATGGATCAAACCGGCCTTACCCTGGACCCTTTTTTCGGGGATGATCCTGGGTACAGGTGTGATCATGGGTGGAGCCTGGGCGTATGAAGCGCTGACCTTCGGTGGTTTCTGGGCATGGGATCCGGTGGAAAATGCCGCCATCCTTCCCTGGCTCGTCCTGATGGGTGGCCTGCATACGCACCTGGCCTATAAGCATACCGGCTTTGCTCTCCGGGCAACCTTCTTTTTCTATATCCTCGCCTTTGTTATGGTGCTCTATGCCTCCTTCCTGACCAGGAGCGGTATCCTGGGCGATACTTCCGTACATGCCTTTACCGACCTGGGTATGTCCGGGCAATTATTGCTGTTCCTGGCGGTATTTATAGTTTTCGCCGGCTTTTTATTCGTCAGGAATTATAAACAGATCCCTGCCCCGAGAAAGGAAGAGAGCACCTATTCCAGGGAATTCTGGCTGTTTATCGGGGCTTTGGTGTTTTTCCTGTCCTGGTTCCAGATCGTTTTTTCGACCTCCATACCGGTCTTCAATAACCTTCCCCTGGTCAATATGGCCCCGCCGGTAAAAGTGATCGAGCACTACAATAAATTCCAGTTGCCGATTGCACTGATCATGGCATTGCTGGCAGGCGCCGGACAATATTTCCATTATAAAAACACCGATCCGAAAAGATTTTTCAAAAAGCTCCGGCTATCGATAGCCATTTCCATTGCAGTTACCATCCCTGTTGCCTGGTATTTCCGTTTCGATTACTGGCATTATATCTTCTTTT
>JANQFB010000234.1 GCA_028278085.1 Chitinophagales bacterium | reverse complement strand
GCGCGGCGGGATCTACGTCGCGGTCTCGGGGTCGCCGATGCGCTCGCTGTGGGGGGCTGTAGCAGCAGCCAGGACCCTGGGCGTGAACGATGAGTCGCTGCGATCCGGGATTGCCAGCTTTCAGGGTGTGCAACGCAGGTTCGAATATCATATCCGTTCAGGACCGGTGATCTATATCGATGACTACGCTCATCATCCCAGGGAGATCGAAGTGTTGATCCGGTCGGTACGGAACCTGTATCCGGAAAAAAGGATCACCGTAGTTTTTCAGCCGCATCTTTATTCCCGGACCCGCGACCTGGCTGTTGAATTTGCAGAAAGTCTTTCCCTGGCAGACGAGATCATTTTATTAAATATCTATCCGGCAAGAGAGCAGCCCATACCGGGCGTAACGAGTGCCTTGATAAGGGATCAGATCAAAGAAAAGCCGGGACACCTGATCCCCAGGGAAGACATGCTGGAATGGCTGCAGGAACGTGACCTGGAAGTCTTGCTTACCGTTGGTGCCGGGGATATCGATCAGTTGGTACCGGCCCTGGAAAAACAATTAAAAACCAAATACCAGCTTAAAGAAAATGGCTAAACATAAAAAAAAGATCAGCTATATCCGTTTGGCCGGCCTTTTCGGTGTGCTGGCAGGGCTTGTTTTTTTGATCATAGTGCTGAGCGCCGCAAAAGATCAGACCACGGATATGACCTGTCATTCGGTAACGATCAGGATCGATCATGAAAAAGGAAACTTTTTTATCGACCGGGAAGATGTCCGTCAGATGATCCTCAACGATTCCCTTCCCGACCTCGTGGGCCATGCGGTGCGGGAACTGGATCTAAAATCCATGGAACGGATCCTCAATAAGAATCCTTTTATACAAAAAGCTGATATATATGTAGATATAAAAGGGAATGTTTTTATAGATGTGCAACAAAGAGAGCCTGTTATTAGAGTTATTAACAATAAGGATGTTAGTTACTATATCGATAAAAATGGGAATAAATTACCAACATCCCCTAAATTTACCGCGCGTGTACCTGTATCCAATGGGCACATTCCGGACAATGGCAAAGACTTCGGACCGATCGAGCATCAGGGACTAAAAGACCTGTATGCCCTGGCGGAGTTTATTCGAAAAGATGACTTCTGGAAAGCCCAGATCGTACAGGTATATTTGGATAAGGTCAATGGTTTGGAGTTGATCCCGAGGTTGGGAGAACACCGGATCATTTTCGGCAATGTCGACGATATGGAAGGGAAATTCAGGAAGTTGCGGTTGTTTTATGAAGAAGGATTGAAAAGCATGGGATGGGGTAATTATCGCACCATTAATTTGAAGTATAAAGGTCAAGTCGTTTGTTCAAAATTCTAACGTAACCATGAGTAATCAAGAACTGGTTGTAGGTTTAGATATCGGTACCACGAAAATTTGCGCCATCGTCGGGCGTAAAAATGATTTCGGGAAGATAGAGGTCCTGGGTATGGGAAAGACCGAATCGCTCGGCGTTATGAGAGGTGTGGTCGCTAACATCGAAAAAACGGTTCAGGCCATCAAAATGGCGGTTACCGAAGCCTCCAATAAATCAGGTGTGGATATCAGGGATGTTTATGTAGGTATTGCCGGTCAACATATCAAAAGCCTGCAGCATCGCGGGATCTTTACCCGTGAGAAACTCGACGAGGAGATCAGCCAGGATGATATCAACCGCTTGATCGACGATATGTACAAGCTGGTTTTACCGCCCGGCGACAAAATTATCCATGTATTGCCCCAGGAATACATCGTCGACAATGAACAAGGGATCAAAGACCCTATCGGGATGTCAGGGGTCAGGCTGGAAGCGAATTTCCACATTATTACCGGGCAGGTAACCGCGGCACACAATATTTATAAATGCGTTCAGAAAGCGGAGCTCGGTGTGGCCGACCTCGTATTGGAGCCTTTGGCATCTTCCGAGGCGGTATTAAGTGAGGAAGAAAAGGAAGCCGGGGTAGCACTGGTGGATATCGGCGGCGGTACTACAGATATTGCCATTTTCCAGGATGGCATCATCCGGCATACGGCAGTCATTCCTTTCGGCGGCAATGTGATCACCGACGATATCAAAGAAGGGTGCACGGTTATGCGTAACCAGGCCGAGCTGCTGAAAGTCAAATTCGGTTCCGCACTGGCTGCCGAAACCCAGGATAATGAGATCGTATCCATACCCGGATTGCGGGGGCGGGAACCGAAAGAGATCTCTATCCGGAACCTGGCCCACATCATCCAGGCCCGGGTGGAGGAGATCATGGAACATGTTTATTATGAGATCAAAAGTTCGGGTTATGAGAAAAAGCTGATCGGCGGTATTGTTATGACCGGTGGGGGATCTCAGTTAAAACATATGGTTCAATTGGTGGAATACATCACCGGCATGGACGCCCGTATCGGCTACCCGACCGAACATTTGGCCAGCGGCATGGTGGAAGAGGTCAAAAATCCGATGTATGCTACCGGTATCGGGCTGATCCTTAAAGGATATGAAGACCAGGAAAGAAATGAAAGGAAATCGGTTATTGCAGATGTCGATGAACAGAATCTTAAACCTAAATGGTATGAAGCCATATTTAAGAAGGGAAAAGAATGGCTGGAGGAAGACATGGAAAATGATTTTTAACAACCCGGCTTAGTCGGCCGGAACAATTAACGGTTAAAAGGGACCATCATGATAGAATTCGATTTACCCAAAGATCAGGCATCCATTATTAAGGTACTCGGCGTTGGCGGCGGCGGCTGCAATGCAGTGAACCACATGTATGAACAAGGTATTAAAGGCGTCAATTTTGTGGTCTGCAATACCGATCAGCAGGCCCTGGAAATGAGCCCCATCCCTAATAAGATCCAACTGGGGCCCCACCTGACCGAAGGCCTGGGGGCCGGCTCCAATCCGGAAGTAGGCCGTAATGCTGCCATGGAGTCGTTGGATGAGCTCAAGACCTTTTTGGAAAAGAACACCAAAATGGTTTTTATCACCGCCGGAATGGGCGGAGGCACGGGTACCGGTGGAGCGCCGGTTATTGCCAAGATAGCTAAAGACATGGGGATTCTGACCGTAGGGATCGTAACGACTCCCTTTGGGTTTGAGGGAAGGAGAAAAATGGACCAGGCAGAAGCCGGTATCGAGGAATTGAGGAATAATGTCGACACCATCTTGATCGTTTCCAATGACCGGTTGAGAGAGATATACGGTAACCTGACGCGGGCATCGGCCTTCGCAGAAGCCGATAATATTTTAACCATTGCTGCGAAAAGTATCGCGGAGATCATCACCGTTCCCGGACAGGTAAATGTGGATTTTGCCGATGTCGACTACGTCATGCGCGATAGCGGCCCTGCGATCATGGGTTCCGCTGTCTCCGACGGGGAAAACAGGGCCATGCAGGCGGTTGAAGCTGCCCTCGCATCACCCCTGTTGAACGATAATGATATCAAGGGCGCCAAACATGTCTTGTTAAATATTACAACCGGTACGGAACAAATGCTGCTGGATGAGATCACCGAGGTTACGGAATTTGTCCAGGAGGCGGCAGGCAGAGACTCTGATGTGATCATGGGTCTTTGTGATGATGAATCTCTCGGGGAAAAGATCAGTGTAACCATTATTGCCACCGGCTTTGAAGGGGATCAGCATAAAAAGCAGACCGTTACCAAAAAGGTTGTCGGCGTACTGAACGAAGAAGACCCTGCTCCTCCTGTTGCCGATGCTCCGGAGATGGTATCCGAAAATACCACTGAAGAAGAAGAACCGCAATATACCATAGAATTCGATGTATCCAAAAGCAAGCTCAGATCGGAAGAGGATCCAAATGAAGAAAAGGAGCATGACCGGGCCATGCAATTGAAGTCCCGTGAACGTATCCGCAAATTAAAGGAGATCAGCCTTAACCTCCGCAATCCTTCCTCTTTGAATGACATGGAGAATGAACCGGCCTATCAAAGGCGGAATGTGGAACTGGAAGATACCCCGCATTCATCGGAATCCAATGTATCCAGGTTTACCCTCAATGAAGGGGAAGATGAGGACGATAAACCCGAGATCCGCCCCAACAATTCCTTTCTGCACGATAATGTAGATTAGGAAGCATTAGATCCTAATTGAAGATTACCTTGGTACGGGTAGTGGTTTTTCCATTGGTGCCGGTAAGGAAGTAGGCCCCGGCAGGAATATCATTATCCAAGGTTACTTGCCGCGGAGCAGCGAGTGTATTTGCGTCAAACCTTTGCAGATGAACGGTTTCCCCTAACATATTGACCAAAGAGATCGTGATCTCCTGTCCGGCATATCCGTCCAGTTGCAGGTGGAAATCGTTTTTATCGGCCGGATTAGGAAAGACCGATAGTTCGAATACTTGGTCGGTCGGGCCGTTGATATCGATGCTGATCGGCCAGGAATACTGGAAATTGCCGTCAACATCCGTTTGCTTGAGCCGGTAATAGGAAATGCCGTTTTCCGGATCTTCATCCAGGAATGTATAGGATTGCTCGGCATGACTATCACCCGATCCGTCGACCATGCCGATAGGCGCAAAGTTTACTTTGTTGGTCGACCGTTCGATCGTGAAATAATCGTTATTGGTTTCCGATGCGGTTGTCCAGTTGAGCCATACGCCGTTATCCGTAGGAGTGGCTGTAAAATCGATCAGCTCGATGGGTAAGATGGAATTGCCTTCTTCCGAACTGAAGCTCATAAAAGTACCCGGGGAATTGGCGCTGTTATAGCTGGTGGTTACCCAATCCTGTGAGCGACCTACGTCGGAGATCCGGACTTCATCGATGATACCGGCGGTACAATAAAGGTTATCCGATCCCCTGCCGATCTCTACATTTCCGGGAACAGCATTCATGGGTCCCGCAAAGGAGGCCGTCCAACTGCCGAGGTTGCCGTTGATATACATCAATACATCGGATCCGTCCCATGTCCCGACAACATAGAGCCAGGATCCCTGGGCATAAAACTCATTCCATGCGATATAGCCGAGATCCCAGTCGTCGACATAAAAGCCCATCCAGGTCATATCATACAAAAACATGCCATATCCCTCCGCCCAGTTAAAATCGGATGATTTGTTGATGGTTGCGTCATAAGCGCCGGTTGCGGAGGTATTGATCCACATTTCCAGGGTAACACCAGTTGTGAGCTGTAAAGATCCGTCATTGCCGCAATCGATCATATCATCGACACCGTCGAAAGTTTTACCGCCGGCAATTTTTCCAACAGCATCGGTAGTACCCGTAAGTGTGCCGTCGTTGGTATTCGAGGTGTGATCGGATTGTTCACCGTTCAAATGCCAGACGGATACGAAATTAGCGTCCCAGGCGGAAGTTACCGAAGGATCGCTGCCTACGCTTGGATTTCCGTAATACATATAAAATTCGGTATTGGCCGAAGCGCTTAAGGTGGTGATCTTTACCCAGGCAACATATTCGCCGGTAGTGCTCACATATTTT
>JANQFB010000488.1 GCA_028278085.1 Chitinophagales bacterium | reverse complement strand
CCGGTCCCAAAGCCTGCCATCCTGTGAAGTGAAAACGTTCACCAGCCGATTGTCTTCATCATACTCATAGCGATGGAAATACCGGTCAGTACGGTGCTCATTAAATTTGATCTTGATAATGTTGTTGCTGATCAGGTCATATTCGAAACAATAATAATTTTCCGTAAATCCAGGTATTTTCTGGATCATCCACTCCACATTTCCATGGGGGTCGTAACTGAACCAATTGTAAACCTGGTCATTTGTCGAAGAAGTATTACCATCTTCATCGGTATAAGTATAGCTTACCCTGTTCTTTAAAAAGCGCTGTTTTTTGCCGAAATAATCTACGGTTCCGGGTGTATTATATATGGTAAATACAACATCATGCCGATCGGTTTGCGGAAATAATACATCATAGTCGGCGCTTTCAGGGTCGGTTACATATTTCGACAAATCAGCAAAGGTAGTATTGGGAGCTACCAGGTTAGCTTCACCTGTTTCCAACGCTCGCCCCAGCTTATCATACTTGATATAAATATACCTTTCCGGGTCACCTAAGTCGACATCCCGCTGCTCATCATTCTGCGAAAACCTGAGCTTTCCTTCATAATCATACATATAAAGGGCGCGGCCCCCATCCGGTGTGCTTTGCTCTACCAATTGCCCGAAGCTATTATGACGGTACTTAGTCTCATAACTATGGACCGGGCGGGACAAACGATCATCGGTATTGGTTAGAATATGGACGCCGTTGGGCGGTACGGTACGGACCAGGTTGCCGGCCCGGTCATGATAATACAAGGTATAGTGGTGATAATATAGTTGATAAGACACTTCCAGTTCATCGATCAGGTTCTGCGGATCTTCACATTGCTCCTCAAAAGCAGTGGTTACAATATGGCCTAAGCTTCGCTCACAATCTTCCACAAACTCATTCAGGGTTTCCGTTATCTCCTCCACTACTTCCTCTTCTTCGGTCTGTACCACTTCTTCCTCACAATCTTCGCAGGGCTTGGGTGTTACTCTCCAGCGCAGGAATAAGTTATAATTCCTAACGGCAGTGACAATCTCGATCTCGAAGGGACCGGATACAATTACGCATTCATTGGCGTCTTCCACCCGAACCTGGTAAATCCCAGGGCCGAGTCCCGCAACGATCCCATCCGGCGATGTGGTTTCGGCAATATTAACGACGCTGTAATTACCGTTCCCATCGTCTTCCAACTCCTCCCAATGGAAAGTATAAGGCGCTATACCTCCGGTTACCATGGTGGTAACTGCACAGCCATTTACATCTACCTCGCATGGAAGGTCGTTATTCAATGGGTTGGTACAAAGATTTCCGAATTCATCGTACACTTCTTCGAAGGCCATTAACTCTCCACCCGAAATGCTGAAATTAAAAGTAGCGGTACACCCGGTGGTCCCATCCGTAACGATCACCTGGTATGCTTTATCGCCAGGTCCCAGGTTTTCAAAAATAGCTTCTTCCCACACAAGGGTAGTATTTACACCACCTTCAACCTCCCACCATTCATAGCTGATCTCACCGATGGCCCCTGTTACCGAAGCAATCGCCAAACCACCTGACGCACCTGAACAACTCGGGGGTGTCGGATTATTGACAACCAGTTCCAACGGAACACCCATCTCAATTTCAAAGTCAATGATCTCCTGACAGTTATAGGTATTATCGGTTACTTTAAGCCGGTATACATCGCCGACGGGTAATATACCCAGCGTTCGGGTATCGGTATTTTCGGCAGCAGTGGTGGTTGATGTAACCGGATCAGTGGCCAAAGGCGTTTCCACCCCGGAGATCACCGTAAACCACTCAAAGGTATAACCCGCAGGCACAGCACTGCCTGGCAAGATGCTGACAGCAGCCTGTACGGGCACGGGATCATTACCACAAGACCTGGTATTGCTTATACTTACGGTTAATTGCGGGGTAATGACATTGATATTGTTATTTTCCAAAACACAACCATTGCCATCGGTCATTACCACCCGGAATACGCCGGCGGTGTTAACGGTATGTTGATTGGAAGAACCGCTGGCCAGCAAATTTCCACCATCATCATACCAATCAAAATTGATCGGCGTAGCTCCATTGGTTACGGTGGCCGTAATGATCGAATTGGCCGAAGCATTATTTATATAGTCGCAGGCAATGGGCGTAGATTGCACATTTAATGCCGGCCCCTCGTAAGGGATCTGTACCAATACAGCCGCACTGCATCCGTTGGCATCCGTAACGGTAACAAACCAATCCCCTTGGGGGAGGTCGGTAGCCGTTGCCGTTGTGGCCGTTGAAGGTTCCGGCCAGTCGAAGGTATAGGTACCGGCAGGTAATTGGATGGTGGCAACGCCATCGTTTGCGCCGGAGCAGGTTACGCCCTGAATACTATTGGCATCAACGACCGGGTCCGGTAAGGGATTGACCACGATGGTGGCGGAAGTAGTTGCCTGGCATCCGGCATCACTACTGACATTCAAAATATACGTCCCGCCGGAATTGACCGTGATCTCTCGTAAAGTTCCCAGCGGATCCCCATCCAGCAGCCATTCATAGGTGTAATTCACCCCTGAAATACTATTGTTAATGGTAGCGGAAAGTTTTACTTTTTCTCCTTCACAAAAAGTCAGCGGACCGTCTGCATCGATCTGGATATCCGGATCATCATAAATGATAATGTCTTTGGTAATAACGTCCGAACACCCGCTAAGGAAATGTGTCAGTGTTACAGGGTAGGTACCCGCGGCGGCATATAAATAGGTGGGGTTTTCCAGGGAAGAAGTTTGACCATCTCCGAATTCCCAGAGATAGCTTCCGGTTCCGGTGGATAAATTGGTAAAGGTAACAGGTATTCCATGACACACATTGGGGGCAGAAAAATCAGCCGTTAGATCTTCATGAACCGTAACGTCTTGGGTCATTACATCTGTGCAGCCATTCGAGTTCACTGTGAGGGTTACGGTATAAGTGCCCGGGGCCTGGTAAAAATGCCTGGGATCTTCCGCGTTATCCGCAGGGCTTGCATCCCCGAAAACCCATGAATAGGTCGTAACGCCAAAAGTTGTCGAATTGTTGGTAAATACCACATCCTGTCCAAAGCAAACATCATCGGCAAAGAAATCAGCCTCCGGACCGTCTACATTGACCACTTTGGTTACGTCATCGGAACAATTGCCATTCGTTGCGACCAGGGTTACCAAATATTGGCCGCCTTGTGCGTATGGATTAGTCGGATGCTGTGCATTGGACGTTTGCCCATCTCCGAAATCCCAGCTATAGGTTACACCATCCAGGGTGGTGTTGGTGAACGATACCGTTAGTCCGGTACATCCGGCATCCGTAAAGAAGTTTGCTTGTGGCTGGGCTTCCACAGTGATCTGCTGGGTGATATCATCATCGGGACATCCGGGACGGCCTGCAGCTAAAGTAACCGTATAATTGCCGGGGCTGGCATAGGTATGTACGGGAGATCCGTGGTTGGAGGTATGGCCATCTCCGAAATCCCATTGATAAGTACTGGCCTGTTCGGAAGTATTGGTAAATGTAATACTTCGGCCACTGCATGCTCCGGCATTATGGGTAAAGGCAGCTACAGGATCCCCGACAATGATCTCCTCCGTATAAACATCCGTACACGGACCATTGATAGCTGTCAGGGTAACGGTATATTTACCCGGAGCAGCATAGGTATGGCTGTGTGCACTTTGGCTGTTTGTCGACTGATTCTCATCTCCATAATCCCATTCATATTCCACCGCACCCACGCTGGTGTTGTTAAAGACTACCTCCAATTGCCCGCAATCGACCGCGGGGATAAAACCGGCCTTTAAGGTTGGCGGCGGCACGGTTAGATCATAATTCTCAGAGGCCTGGCAGATCTCGCCATTGATATTTTCATAGATATAGGTAACCGTAACCCAATAGCCGCCCGGGCTGTCATAAATATGTGTTGGCGTAGCATCCGTTGAAAAAGGCGTACCATCTCCGAAATCCCAGGTATAGCTCAGTACATTGATACCGGAGGCCACATTCAGGTAGAAGGTCATGTTAAGACAAACCCCAGGCTGAACAGCCAGACTCTGAAAGGGATTCGGTTTACAACCGGTTGCTATCGAAGGTTTGCAAGTGGAGATCTGCTGCGAATAGGATTCGGTACAATCATTGCCCAGGGCGTCCGTGTATTGAACCGTGAGCGTTACGTTATAACCTGTCGCCAGTGCATAAAAGGCGGTCGGATCAGGGTCGCTGGAAATGGTTCCGTTCCCGAAATCCCAGGCATAGCTATCGATCGCTTGGTTAGCCTGGGAGGTGAAGTTTACGATGCCGCAATGATCCTCGGTATGGGTAAAGCTTAGGTTAACGCCCGGGCAAGGCTCGGTGGCACAATCGACCACAAGCGGCCGGTAAGTCGTTGAACCGCACAGCCTGTTGTTATTAATATACAGGACGGTTACCTGCACCACATAGGTTCCACTCTGTGCATAGGTATGGTCGGGAGAAGGATCGACCGTAAGCGCCGATCCGTCACCAAAATTCCATAGATAGCCTAATATGGGTTCCTGGATCGTGCCGGTATTTGCGACAAAATTGTATGACCCGCAATTGTTTTGATCGGGTGTTGCGGTATAGGTAAACGGATAGGCAATACAAGGTTCGAAACTGTTGTATTCACATACATTCAGCACTTCGTTATAAGTTTGGCTACAGGTCTCACCGAATCGGTTGATATAGGTAATCGTGAGTGCGATATTATAATTCCCCGGTTGCTGGTAGATCATTGTTGGATGGGGAACGCTGGCAACGGTCCCTTCTCCGAAGTTCCAGGAATAGCTTAAAGGCGTAACCCCGGTTACCGAACTTGTAAAATCCACCAAATAGCAAAAGGTAGCGTTGGTGGTGAAGCCGATGGTTGCTTCCGTACAATCTCCCTGGGCACGGGATTGCTGCATCCCGAAAAAGGTCAAACATAGGATCGCTATAACCTGCAGGAAGAGATTTCGTTTTATTATTGGATTCCGCACTTTCATAGTTTGGTATTAAATAGGTTTCGATCGAATTCTTGCTCAGTCATTGTCGTCTACTTTTACCGGTAATAAGTAAGTCTTCGAATATTCAATGGTGTTATAATCCTGGTTACTGGCTTCAATGAGATCGATATCAGGACCGGCATCTTCATCCGAACATTCATCGATAGCATTATTGGTCGCCTCATATGATTCCCCTGACTTGATCTTCGACCAGTAGTCCCGGACATCCGTACCTTCCTCCCCTTCACAACCGGAAGGCAGGTCGGTATCGATGTCGAAGTCCCAAAACATGGCCTGATCCATAAAATATTGCTCACATAATCCTCCGACACGGTAATAGGTATACATAAAATTGCCGCAAGATATGTCGACAGGCCCGTCGGAATTATAAACAGGATTATTTTCATCAGGTCCGGAAGGCCCGTCGGGCGCCAACCCGGTAAGATTACATTGAAGCTGGCAGTGCATAAGCACCGTATCAACCATGGCATCTATATCACGTTGTGGTATGTTATATGGATCCGTTTCACAACCGCCAATGGTATAACAGCGCTTTTGGATCATATTGATGATCGCTGCCCGAAATTCGGCGGCACGCTCATCACATCTCAGGCTGCACTTATCATTCAGTTCGACCACCCTATCGTTGATCCAATCCACGGTGATGGCCGGATCGGTCAGATCATTACCGCTGTTCGGATCTTTTTCCAGCACGGTAGGTTCCGAAGCTAAACAATCGAAGAAATATTTGCGCTGATCACAATCCCAATCCATATAGCCGGTCGGGCAAACCACCGGATTACAAGGATCCGGCGGACCGGCGAAAGCATTGTAGCAAAATATCTTTTCACAGGGTTCGGAAGTTCCTGCAGCATATTCATAATATTTAAAGGCGAAAATGGCATCTTTGATAAATGGATGAGGAACTATAACTGTGTTACCCCCAACCTCTTCACTGATGTAAAAAGGACGATTATTCGCATCGTAATCGGCCTCCGGCGAATTGCCGGGAGTTACCACATCGGCAAATCTGTAGCCTGTACATTCGAGGAACAATTCCGCCAGGTTGGTTCGCATATCCCTGGGAGCGCTAAGATCTTCATCCATCCGAAGCTGTTGGCTGAGCTTACTCCTGACCAACCATTTCACCAAAAAACCCCCGGGTATGTCATCCATTTGCTCGTCAAAATCATTGCCATCGTCGGGATCGTCCTGTTGGTCGCTTCCCGAATCCAGGTTATCATCCTGGTCGGGATTTTCAGCGGCCTGTATGTCTGCATAGCTGCCGACCATGGCCTTCCAGCAATTCCAAACCGCTTCACAATCATATTGTGTGGTGGCTGTTTCTCCGGGTTCGCAGGCATATTTGTCGGTGACCATATGATAAACCATTTCATCGAATTGCCCGGGTTGATAACCCGGTAATACTGTGGAATACATGGTTTGGTCATCCGGGAATAGTCCCAGCGCCGTTACCAGCATATCTTTCATATACGCTTCAAAATTGAAGTGAGACACCTTAGGTGTGTCGAGATCCTCCGGACACTGAAAATACTCTCCCTCCGTTAGTCTTAACGGAATGATCAACTCCCCGCAACAGGGCGTACCCACGGTTAAAGTAACCGGTGTTAATCCCTCAAACCCTACACTTACACTGTAAGCGCTCCATTCGAAGCCATCGTCTGAGTCATAGGGAAAATCAGGTGGTGGACTGGTCATTAAACCCGTGACATCGGCATAAAACATATCCAATTGAGACTTCGTTTTTACGCCGGCCAGTAAATTAATGATCACTTCGATAAAAGCCTGTGTATGCAGCTTCGACCGTTCGATCTCATCTGTAACTGTTACTTTATTTGCCGGATCCTGGGTAACCCATTTCTGAATGATATAATTGCCCGGCTCCAGGTCGATCAGCCCATTGGTTGTCCAGTCCGGGTAAATTACACCGGGTAGCGATTGACAATCAATCGGTACTTTAGCGCCTGTTATATTTAAAGTACTGTTCGAAGGATCATCGAGATAGATCAAATTAAACTGAACGCTGTAATTACAGGAGAATGAATAACAAGGTTCATTAAGCATTTTGCAGTCAGGCCGGTAGGTTAAGGTAACCGGCGTAGGATGTGCCAATGCCAGCCGTTTGGTGGAAACGATCCCATTGGGCACGACCTGGTGGGTCGTAATAATATCATTGATCTGGATAGGGGTAAAGGTATTGGCAGGGTATGTGGCCGGGTCAAGTTCCTCCAAAAGGGCTTCGGCGGATTCCTTATCGTTAAAACTCAAAGCTGAAGCGATCATCCTGCCTTCTTTAATGATATACGATACTGTCGTGGTATTATTGGCGTCAACATTGATCACTTTAACCACACTGGAGTCGACAGGGGCCTCATCACCGAAAATCCTGATCAGTTCTTCTTCTTCCGCTTTACCGTAATAGGTTCGCACGGTCCGGCCCTGACCGTTAGCTTGTACGCCGATCATATGTGTGCTCCCTACACCGGATTGTTCACTAACGCGGTTGGTTCCGTCATTATAATACAATACCCGGCTAAATGGGTAACCCTCCCCATCGGGTAAATGCTCATCATTATAATTTTCATCATAATAGGACATGGCGTCTGCAGCACTTTCCACCTTTACGGGCGTCGGGGAGCGATAATTATCGTCCCGGTCAAAATCCTCAGCCGTATAGAGTTCGCTGAAGTTTTCGTAGGTATAATTATTGTTGTTGTAAGCTTCATCTTTCAGCACTTTTTCTTCATATCGATGCAATTTGCCGGGCATCGGGGCAGGTAAGGCATTTAAAGCCGGCCGGCCATTAAAATCCAAAACTGTCTGCGTTACCACTTTCTGACCTACGGATGGCAGGTAGGTTTGGGATTGTTTTCCCTGCAGCAATTTTGTCCCATAGGAGATCTGCTCGCTAATATGATTATTCTCCGAAAAGCTTCTGGTATAGATCCAGTTTTTATCATCGTCAGGATCTAAAAACCAGAAGAAAGGGTTTTTAACGGTGCTCAATATATCCGGTTCATTAATGGATTCCGGTATCAGACCCCAATCCGTACCATCGGCTTTGGTGGTCCAGGGTCCGAAATTCCTGGTATCCGCAACACCGCCGTTAAACCTTGTTCCAACCGGGCGTACGCGCCAGACATAAATGCCAGTACCTTCTGCAATGGACAATTCCAGGGGTTTAGCCGTCGTCAATACACTTAACGCGGTACTCCAGTCAATGGTCGCTTCTATTTGTCGGGGATCCGTATAGGATGGGTTTGTATTGAACAAACGCAACAGTTGAAATTCATAAACAGGATACTGAATGCCTCCGGATGTCTGCCAATCGAATGTGATCACCCTAAGGGTATCGATCTGCGAAGCGGTGGTAATTTCTATAGGCAGATAGTTGCCATTACCGTCTATTACATCAACTCCAAATTGCAGATCATAGCCTGCAGTGATGCGGAGTGCATTTTGAAGACTGGAAAGCAGACCTGCGCTGGCTGTGGTGGGCGTCACCGAAAACGCCGTAAACTCCAACTGATCCAATTGGCTCAATTTATTCGTAATATCGAACTCGATGAGTTTTTCCGGGGTAGTTTGATCGATCTTGATGACATCGCTGTTAAAGGAAAAGATCACTGCAGCATTTTGATCATATCCAATAACCGTAAAGCTTATATCCGCGTCCCATTGCTCGTTGCCATATAAATAATCTTCTCCGGCATCTAATTTTGCCCATACATGTCCGGCTTTGGCAGTGATGCTCAAGTTCCCCCATAGATTTGACCGGTGCTGTCCGACATCAAAAGTTATATCGGGACTTGTATTGCTAAACGGCGTTTCCGTGAATTCATCTTTGAGCCATGATCCCGCACTTTGAGCCTCCACCAAATCGTGAATGAAAAAACTACAGATGATGACATAACCGATTATAAAGCTGCGTTTCATGTTTAGTTGTTTAATTTGATTTCGTTTTCATTTGATCGCTTGTTCGGGCATTATTCCCGGGTATCCAATATTTCAAATCCCTTATATGGTTGAGTTAATCGTCCATCATTATTAAATACAAAGGCCATTACCGGTTCGGAAGCATTGGTATCGCTGGTATATTGCATCAGTTTGTATCGGGTGATAACATGGGAGATCTCCTGGTCCGGGGTCTGATAAATGGTCAGGCTGTTCAATTGGTTTGCTGCAGGATCGATCTCGAATTTCATCTTTCTAATGTGGTACAATTGTCGCACCTCATTACTGGTCGATACATCGATAACCTTAACATTACCGTCCATGTTATCGCAATTACTGACGGTACAATCCCTGAAGATCTCCTTTTGCCGGGCTTTGATATCCTGCAGTTTTGATCCCTTTTCTTCCACAGGAACAGCATTTTTTAATACCACTAATTTTTCATCATGCAGGATCACAATTTCAACTTGTTCATCTTTCAATATCGTTACCCGATCACTATAATACCGTGTTTGCTTTTCGCCAGTCAGGATCTCTATGTCCGTAACTGTGGGTGGGAAACCGGTATTCAAGTATGTGCTTTGGGTAAATTTCATATGCAGGTACTCATTGCCCTTGGGAAAATGCATTTGGTTGATAGCAGCGTAATGCTTTTGCACCAACTCCAGGCAGTCGCCTGCAAATGCTGTAGTGGCACAGCACAACAAACAGATTAGCAGACAGGTTTGATTGATCGCTTTTGGCATCCTTTAGTGTTTATATAATGCGTTAATCACTGATATTGGGAATGTTAACATGAGATTCCGAAATTGTTTTTAAGCCTTTTTCTGTTTCGATGAGTTGCCGGATCAGTTGTCCTTCATCGTTATATTGGAAAAACAGCCCAAATCCCTGGTCATCGAATTGGGTGACCAGCCGGAGTGTTGCCACGTCATACACAAATGCTGAAGTGGAAGCATCCAGCGGTTGAAATCGAATGTCGTCCAGGAACACCTGCTCCCCCGGTTCGAGGTTATAATCGAGGATGAGATCCAGGTTATCCGTAACAGATATGCCGGCATCATCCCAATCTGCCTTTTTTATCTCCCCTTCATATAACTGCCATTCTCCGCTCCTGGCCACCTTGGTTAACGGGAAATTCAGGCTTCCTCCGCCGGTACTCAGCACATGGAGTTGTGGATCAGGATTGGTTGCGATGGGGTCGCCGGGATAATGGCTGTTCAACCATAAGGAGAGTAAGGCTCCTTGCTCATACAACTGCTGATTTACGACCATACCATTTACCACGGAATAGGATTGATGATTGTTAAAATGAAGTGATCGTTTGCCCGAGTGTGCCTTAAAATCGCTTCCTACAGTTGATCTTTCAAAATCCTGGAAGGAAATGGTTTCATAAGCAGCGTTCTGTGCCGTTATCACGGGAAGTGTATGATCATAACCGTACCGAACGGCATTGTGCGTGCCCACAATGGTCCTTTCTTCAATCGGATGTCCATGTGGAGAGTATTTCAGCACTTCGTTATTCTTGATCCAATGCAGGCGGTCGTTTTGTGACAGGTCGGCCCAATCGAAAAATGCAATGGGATCTGAAAAAACACCTCCTTTGTATATACCCGTAGCGGATTGATTGGCATCGATCAATTCGGAGCGATAAACATAATCTGCCGAAGGTCTCCAAATATCAGTCAGTGTTGCCGCAGGAGCTCCGTAGGCTGCCAGTAAGTCGGCATCATTCCAGTCCTTTTTAAATGTTTTGGCGTTTGCCGTTACCACGCCTGTTGGATTGGTGAACCAATTACCATCCAACATATTCCCTGCATCACCATAGGACACTATGGCTCCGGCATTCTGGTTCAGCATATTGGCATTGGTGGGGTCTTTGCTTTTTTGACCCATTTCAGGATAAGCCCAAGCGGCCGGAAAGTTCAGCGAATAGAATTCTCCTCCGTGACCGGAAGGGCTGTTTAGCAGTTCCAGTTGATGAAATCCGTCTTTGGTGCGGGTCATTACAGGTCTGCCATCGAGCTCATTGAATGCCAGATTTTCCGTTTCACTCCATATACCATCCTGGAAATTTTTCACCCTTTTAACCACAACCGGATATTTGATAACCTTTGTCGTTGCATGGGTATGTAAGGAGCTTTGATCAAAGAGCAAGGAAAAGTCGCCTGCTGAAATAGTGATAATGGGTGGCAACTGTATCATCACGTTTACATCCAATTCAATGCTGAAGTCAAAAGTTTTTTGGCTGACTTTTCTCATTTCCATAGATACATCCATTTCTTTGCCCAAATGCTCGTGGGTGATCGAATTATCCTCCGGATCGAACAGGGGTATTTTTTCTCCCGGCTCGAAGTACTCATATTCCCGGGAAGCCGCCAGGTATGGCGTCAATGTACTGTTTTGGTCCTCATAGCCGTAAGAAGCTACTTTTTTAGGCTGACCATGCATTTTGTTGATCATAAAGCGGAAACCCTGTGAAACCCAGTTTTTATCTACTTTATAATTGATCAATACGGCCGGGATCCACATCCTGTCGCGTTGTTTATAAGTCTTATCGTTCAGGGAGGTATATTGAATGGCATTACCCCCTCCGTCGTGGTCAAATACCCTGTCGAATGGATAGGTTCTGACCGTATGGTATTCATTCACGGTATAGCCCGTTCCTGTTTTTCCTTTATAGATACCCTTGACGATCACTTGCTCATGTCCCACGGAAGGAGCCGGAAGCAAGCTTTCTCCCAGCGGACCTTCGAATTGTTTTTTATCCCGGCCAAAGAGGATCGCATTGACATAGGATTGTTTGTGACGGTCAAGGAAAGAAACCAAAGCATTTTCTTCTCTGATCGACGAGGGTTCATTCGTGGCAACACCACTACTTTGCCCCAACCGTTCATAGTGGTAGCTGCTACCATATAGCGCCGCATCCCCGGTTTCCAACCCGCTGTCATACATCAGC
>JANQFB010000412.1 GCA_028278085.1 Chitinophagales bacterium | reverse complement strand
TTTGAAACCATAAATATCCCTGAAATTGAAGATCCTCCAGCGATAACCTTCATCACTCAAGGCAACCAAAATAATTTATTTCTGGGTATCTCTGAAGAGGGGGTATTTGAATACAAAAACGATAAGTGGAAAAATTTGAATGAGCCTTGGGGAGAGCCAATTTGGAACGCCCACAGTTTATTGATAGATTCAACTCAATGTTTGTGGATAGGCACGCTTGCCGGGATATTTAAAACTGATATCGATCGAAAAAATTTATTTGTAGTTTCTGCAGGGGTAGCCAATACTATCGCTTTAAACTTTTCTATGGATAAGAAGGGTCGAATTTGGGCATGTACAACGCACGGATTGTATTTATATAAGGATGGAGATTTTATTACCGATTCCCTATGGGGTGACCTTAGGCATTCTAGCGTCTGGACCATTTTTGATGACCACTATAACCGGTTGCTCGTTTCTTCATACCATGGATCATTTATCATGGAAGAAAATGATGCCGGTAAATTGATGGCCCAAAAACTTGCTATTGACCTGGATATTACTCAAATGGTTCGTGATAAAACGGATAGGATCTGGGCTAATGTTAATAACCTGGGAATAATATTGTTGGATCCTACCGGTAAGCCTTTATCGGAAGGTGAAATTCCCGGTTACAAGATCCTCGATACCATTTCATCTGAAGACGGGCTTCACAATAATATTGTCCAATCCATCCTGGTCGATAAAGAGGAGAATTTATGGGTAGGGACCATGAACGGTTTGAATAAAATGAACATTGGATATTATGATTCGACCGGACAGAAACAATTTAAATATTATGGCAAACAAGATGGTTTTTCCGGTATAGAATGTAAGTACAGATCAGTAGCCATGGACCATACAGGTGCCATATGGTTCGGCACCGAACTCGGTGCCATTCGGTACAGGAAAGAATTTGAAAACCCCAATGTTGCCCCCCCTAAAATAATAATTACGAATGTCAGGTTATTCCTGGAAACACCTGATTGGGGAAAATTTAGTGACGGTATGCTCCGCGGTACAGATCTACCCCTGCACCCGGAATTTCCTGACGACCAGAATCATATCACATTCGATTTTGAAGGACTTAGTTATACCGATCCGGATAAGGTAAAATATCGATACCGCTTAGTCAACTTCGACAAAACCTGGTCGCCTGATATTCGCAGTGACTATGTTACGTATGCCAACTTATCTCCCGGCACTTATACGTTTGAAGTGCATGCAGCAAATAATGATGAGGTCTGGAGCATAAAACCGGCAACCTTCACCTTTACCGTTTTACCCCCCTTCTGGCAAACCTGGTGGTTCAGGGGAGCTATGGTAGTATCGATTGCCGGATTTATTGGGTTGTTTTTCCGGATAAGGGTGCTTACCTATAATAGAGATGTTGTCCGGGAACTGATGCATGTAGCCATCCGGAAATTACGACCGGAAAAGTATGTATTTTTTAAAGTGGATGGAAAGCTGGTGAAGATCGATGAAAAAGACATACTGTATGCCAAAGCTGCTGCCCATTTTGTAGCGTTATATACCCTCGATAAAATGTATTTCATTTCTTCCAACATGAAGGAGGTTACCCAAAAATTATCGGACAACGACTTTGTCCGCATCCATCGATCCTACCTGGTACGAATTGACCGGATCGATAGTATAAAAGGACAAAAACTGTTCGTCAACGATGTTGAGATCCCGGTTGGAAATACCCAAAAAGATCAACTGGAATTGTTAAAAAACCGCTTAGGCGTCAAGCCTGATTCCTGATTCATTTGCCCTCCTTAATTCTTTGCGGAGCATCTGGTTTTATTTCATGAGTAATTTTGGCCATTTCGTGAAAACCCCTTTAGGATCTATACCCTTGGGGTGATTTCGAGGTTATATTTGAACCGAACATGAAAGTCAAAAGATCATAGAAGACCCTTTGATCCATAACATTTCATTTGAATAACCTACTTAAAGAAACACCGACTATGCTATCTAAAAAATATCGATTGTTCAGACGCGTTGCCTTTTTATTGGGCCTGTGGATGATTGTAGAATCTTTCCTGCCAAGCTTGGCCATAGCGCTGACTTCCGGTCCCTCCCAGCCGGAGTTTTCCAGCTTTGAACCCGTGGCAACCACCAATATGGTCAATGAGTTTACCGGTGATTTTACCTACAATCTGCCGGTACTGCAAATACCCGGCGCTCATGGCGGGGAATATGCTTTGTCGCTTTCCTACCACAGTGGCAGTTCTCCGGAAGAAGAAGCGAGTTGGGTTGGGTTTGGGTGGACCCTGAATCCCGGTGCCATTAACCGGAACAAAAGAGGTTTCCCGGATGATCATAATGGGGAGACCGTCACCTTTTTCAATCGTGCACCGAAAAACCAAACGGTGAGTGTTGGGGGTAATGTTGTTCCCGAAGTATTTAGCAATTCTATGAACAAATCACCCATTACTACTGCTTTAAATGGTTCTTTGCGCTTTAACAGTTATAAAGGATTTGGTTATGTGGCTGGCGTCACCATTGGATTTAAAGGCATTGGGAATTTGGGTTTCAGTTTGGCCGAAGGGCAGGGTAAAGCCAATTATGCGATCAGTCCGGTGGGTTTGTTAAACAGATATCACTGGTTAGATGATACCAAAGAATCCATATTAATGACTTTAGGAATGAAAACAAAGGCCTCTGAAGCTACGCCTGGTATTAAATCTGATCCAAAAACATTGGATGCCATTAGCGGAGCGCTTAGTGGTATCGGCAGCCTTTTCGGTACCACCTCCTATAATATGCAGGCAAAAGCAACAAATGTTACCGAATACACCGGTTTATCAACCAATGTTTCCGTGGGTAATACGGTAGATCCGGCTGCTGCTCCGGCCGGTGCGGAATTCGGATTCTATGGCAATTATACCTACCAGCAAAACAAGATAGATCCCGGAACCGGCGATCAACTGGATAAATTGGTCAGCTATGGCTATTTGTACTCCGGCAATGCAACAACAGCAGATATGCGGGATTATTATACGGAAAAAGACCAGTCCTATAGTAAACAGGATAAATTTCTGGGTATCCCCTTCAGTAATGCCGATCAATTTGCGATTACCGGCGAAGGACTGGCAGGCGGTTTCCGGCTCCATGCCCGGCGGCCGGGTCATTTCTACCAGAACCAAAAAAGCAGTTGGATGGCTATCCTTAACCTGGGTTTTGAAACGCAATCCGGTTTGGCCACCGGTGTAGGCTCCGATGTCGGTGCCGGCTACCAGGAATTGGAAATAAAAAACTGGGAAGATATTGGCAATACCGGTGCGCAACAATTTGCTTCTTTAGCAGCAACGGACGAGGCTTATTTTTTCCGTTTCAACAGTGATCTTGGCGGTAGCCTGGAATATGAAGGATCCGATTATATCGAGGATGCGATCACCCGGGCGGTCATTCATCCCGGCGCCGGATTGGGATTCAAACCGATGATCAGGGAGATCAGCCTGAAACCCAACCGGCTGAACTTCAACCGGTCAGGCCGTGCCGGATACATTGGCTATCACACGAATGCAGAGATGGAAGAAAGCCGGTTCAGCCACTCCCTGAATAAAAATGTTTGGTACAAAGCCTATTCCAGGGATGAGGATCAAAGACAACATGTTTACCGCACCGGTAATGCGAACACCATTCGGGATCAGATCGGTGAGATCGCCTCTTACAACGAGGACGGCTTTCGGTATGTTTACGGGCTGCCGGTTTTCTCTAAAAACGAAAAGAATATTCAATATGGGATCAAAGGCAGTACCGTGGATGATCGATTCATCATGCATGTCGACGAACCCGAATTTTCCGAGATCAAGGTCGGGGAAGAAAGGAAAGCGCCTTATGCCACTTCCTACCTGCTAACCGAAATTACCACACCGGATTATGTGGATCGCGGGCTGGACGGACCCAGCGACGATGATTTCGGCGGTTGGACCAGGTTCACTTATCACCAGGCTTTTGGTTCCCCGGGCAATATGGATAAAACGACGGATATCGATGAAGCCTGGTACCACTGGCGGATGCCTTATACCGGCTTTTATTACAACCGGAATGATCTTTCCGACCCTAAGGACGATCTGGGCGCTTTTATGTCCGGGGACAAAGAGATATATTATTTGTCTACCATCGAGACCAACACCCACATTGCCATATTTACGACGAAGGACCGTGACGACGGCAAAAGCGCTCCTGGGGACGACCAGGCAGACGGCGACCCACATGCAGCGCCATCTACGACGAAATCACTGCAAAAACTGGAACAGATAGACCTATATGCCAAAAAAGACTGGCAAAATGGTAACAATCCGGCAGCATTGCCCATTAAAACGGTCCGGTTTGAATATTCGGACGACCGGGGTGAGGATGGCGCCTGGCCGGATGCCCCCAACGCTCCGGATGGAAAACTCACCCTTAAACAGGTGTGGTTCGAATACGATGGCATTCAAAATGCCAGGATCAGCCCCTATCAATTCCATTACAATTACTTTGATTTCGATGCCGCCAACAGCAATGGCGAATTGAACCATCTTAAAGCCGAGTACCAGTATATCCTGAGATCGATGGAATTGCTGGAGGAAGATCCGGACTATGATCGCAACGATATCGACCCCTGGGGTAATTACCGGCCGGATGACATCATCGGGCAGGGGACCAGTAGAAGGCAAAACTTACAGCCATGGGTATACCAGGGTGGTAATGGTAGCTCAATGTATGATCCGGCAGCCTGGCAACTGAAAAGAGTGGTGCTGCCATCCGGCGGAGAGATACAAATCCACTATGAACAAGACGATTATCAATATGTGCATGATCGCCATGCGATGGCCATGCTGAGTTTGCATGAAGATTCCGAATGTCTTACGGAGAATAGTAACACCTGTTTGCGATACCGGTTAGACCTGGGATCTGTCGGGATAACCGATCCAGACGATAAAGCACTGATGGCAGACCTGGTGAACCTGGTAGGCCTGGAAAAACGATTGTATTACAAATTCCTCTACCAGCTCAAAGGAAATACCCTGGATGCGGACCTCGATGGTTGTTCAGGGGAGTATATCTCCGGTTATGCGCCGGCCATTGCCTCCTATGATGACCAAAACGATGCGTTTTTCATCCGGTTTTTAGCCGTAGATGATCCCAGCTCACTGCCGCATAAGACCTGCAAAGATTTTTACAAAACCAACCGGGCAGGAATGATCGGCATTTGGTCGGACAATTGTAACCCGGCCCAGGGCGTTCCGGGTGATTCCGATAACGCCAAAGCACAGGTACTCAACGCTGCCAAATACCTGGGTACGAAATTCATCCCGGATAACACCTGCCAGCGCATTACCCCTGAGCTTTCCTATATCCGGGTGCCCCTGCCAAAAGCTAAAAAGGGAGGAGGCATCCGGGTCAAAAGGTTACTGATGTTCGATAAAGGCATGGAGAAAGGAGATGCCGTGCTATATGGCAATGAGTATTTCTATCAAACCTATGATGCAGTGATGGATAAGGTAGTCAGCAGTGGTGTAGCGTCGAATGAACCGCAGGAGATCCGCGACGAGAATGCCTTGATAGGATGGATGCCCAGGTTCAAACAATCCGCTTACGACCGGGCCATATCCGGCAGGGATGCGGAAGTTTCGGAAGGCCCGCTCGGCGAAAGCATTTTGCCCGCGGCCAGTATCGGTTATAGCAAGATCTTCACCAAAAATATCCATACCGGGAAAACAGATGCCGGTTACAGTGTCAAGGAATTTTTCACCTGCAAGGATTATTCGTTTGATGGCTATTATCCTTTATTGGGCAACGGGGTCGATCTAACGGACATTAAGGAGGAGAAACGTCGGACGTCCATTCCCGCAGCCATCGTCAATTACAATAAGGACGAGCGTTGGTTAAGCCAGGGATTCCGGTTTTTACAGACCAATATGCATGGCCAGGTAAAAAAGCTGGCCACCTATGCCGGCAATCCGGATGATCCGGACGATTATTTTAACCCGGAAAAAAGTGTGCTCAGCACCCTGCAGGAATTTGAATATTTCCAACCCGGTGAAAAAGTGCCGATGCTCTACGACTTGCAAGATCATCTTGATCCTGCAATGGCGGTGGTGATGGAAAACCCGGGAAAAGAAGTGGAAGTGGTCTACGAAATGCGATCCGTGGAAGAAACGATCAAAGACGCTTCCGTTGAAGGCGATATCACCGTACCGGGCTCAGGCCTACCTTTGTATGCCGTGGCCTGGGCGTCAGGAAGTTTTAGTAAAAACAGGCTGAGCACCCATGTCACCAGCAAGATCATCAAGTATCCTGCCATCCAAAAAAGTGTGCTGACCTTCCAGGACGGGATCTATCATCTGCTGCAGCATGAAGCCTACAGTCCATACAACGGGAAGCCTGTGGTAAGCCGAACCACCGATGGTTTTCACAACCTGGAGCTCAAAGAAACATTGGCCTCCGGTCCGCATGACGGCTCTTATCGTACTTACCAGTTCCAGGCTGCGGGCGAGTACGATGCTATAGGGCAGAAAGCCCTCAATGAAGGTCTGTTGTGGAGGAATCCGATCGGAGATATCATCTTGCGGATCATACCACTGGCTGCCGGGTATGAATTATGGTTCGATGGCTTATTGGATACGGAAGACTGTAATGCCATCGACCAACTCTCATCCGGCGACCTGGTGGAGTTGACCTTTGCCAATCCCGCAGCCTCACAGGTCTTTCATGTAGGTGATAAAACCGTAGCAGACCGGCTGTTCCTGTACCCAGCCATGCACACCGGCTTTGATCCGGGTGTTTTTATCAATGAGGCCCGTGAGATCGATAAGCTGGAGGTGCTGAGAAGCGGCCGGACCAATGAACTGAACGCCCTTGCCGGAAGCATAACCACTTATGGTAAACAGCAGGAGATCACCGCGGTAACTGCTGCCGATATGGGTATGATGGATCCGATGGATCACCGGGTGGAATTAGCCGGCTTCCTGAACCGGCTCCTGTTATTGGTTAATTTTTTCGGTGGGCCGGTGAGCGATTCTTATACCGGCGCTAATGTGGAGCATACCCAGGTCTTTGTTCCGCTTTCGCTGGCCAATGACGGATGTGAGGACGATATGAATAATGCCACGATCGGCGGATTGGATTTCACGGCCTGGAAAGACGAAAGCACCAATGAGTTGGTACTACTCCTCGATGGCCAATTCAACACGGCTAACGGATGTGTATTCGATTGTGCTTGCCGGGAAACCGGTGACGAATTGGTTGTTAATGGTGATTTTTCAGTGGGGGATATTGGTTTTGATACCGACCTGGATCCTT
The DNA here is from genome assembly GCA_028278085.1 of Chitinophagales bacterium. Classification (GTDB taxonomy): domain Bacteria; phylum Bacteroidota; class Bacteroidia; order Chitinophagales; family JANQFB01; genus JANQFB01. The sequence goes on along the minus strand of JANQFB010000412.1, from coordinate 452 downwards.
GTTATTTACCACAATGTTCGACCTTCACGCAAAGGGGAATGTATGCAGTTGGCGACCTGGATGATGCCGTACGCCTTTTTGTCGATGATGATACGGTTGGATGTTTCCGGGAAGGTAATGCAGATCCCTATCCGACAGGAGATTTCCTGATCGTTCAGGGACCGGATGATAACAATGAGATGATATGGGAACAGGAGATCGACGTGGATCCCTGGTCCTATTACAGTTTTTCCATGGCAGGGGTATGGTTTGATCAGGGTGGCGCCAACCCCGAATTTGACATATTGATCAACGGTGAAGTCGTGAATACCGCCTCACACAATGACTTAGCACAATGCGATTGGAATACGGTTTATACCTGTCTAAAATGGCTCTCCGAAGATAATACCACGGCAAACCTGGCCATAAGGATGATATCAGATTATGATACAGGTACAGGTGGTCCCAACACC
>JANQFB010000357.1 GCA_028278085.1 Chitinophagales bacterium | reverse complement strand
CTTGTTTGATCGATGATAACGGTACACCGGCCGACAGTACCGATGATTTTATCACCTTCACCCCATTCTTGAATTACGCCGGGCAGGATACCTTTTATTATGTGATCACCGATCCGTTTTCAGACCGGGATACAGCGCATATACTGATCAACATCACCCCGGTGAACGATCCACCCAATGCAGTCGATGATGTTGCCGCAGGACCCGAGGATAATACCCTGATCATCGATGTACAAGCCAACGATTTCGATCCGGAAGGAGATACCTTGACTACCGTATCCATTATCACTCCGCCTAAACACGGTACGCCTTCGATCCTGGATGCCGATAGTATACAATATATACCGGATCCTCATTTTCATGGGAACGATACGCTCGAATACCGGCTGGGCGACAACCAGGCAGGCTTCGATACGGCACAGGTGGTGATCGTGATCACGTCGGTCAACGATGCACCGGAAGCCAATGAGGACCTGGGATCCACGCCTGAAGATTCCTTGCTGACGGTAACCGTATTGGACAATGATCTCGACGTCGATGGGGATAATTTTTTGATCATCCGGGCCGGCGATCAACCGGGGGCTAACAACCTCATCAGTGTCGAGAACGGAAGCCTTGTGATCGATGATAACGCTACCCCTGCCGATAGCACCGATGATTTTATCGATTATACGCCTTTTCTCAATTTCTCAGGCCTGGACACCTTTTATTATGTCGTGATCGACCCCTTCGGGGCCAGGGATACGGGCAGGGTAGTGATCGATGTGGCCGGCGTCAATGATCCTCCCTTCGCTATCGCTGATCTCGACACCGTTGATGAAGATGGTATGGTCGTGATCGATGTCCTGGCGAATGATTCCGACCAGGAAAACGACCCCCTGTCCACCACCGGCATTACCACCCCCCCGGTACATGGTGCGGCTATCATCCTGAATAACGATAGCATTCAATATACACCCGATCCGAATTATTTCGGTCCTGATTCCCTCGCTTATGAGATCAGTGATACGGCCGACGGATTGGATACGGCTACCGTATATATTACCGTGCTCCCCACCAACGACCCGCCGGATGCAGTGCCTGATAACGGTGCTACCAGTGAAGATATCACCCTGGCGGTCGATGTACTGACCAATGATAATGATATTGACGGTGACCCGGTATTGTTGTACACGGCCGGCAGCACACCCGGCAGCACCGATCTTGCCAGTTCACGCGGCGGTACGCTGAGCCTTAATGATAACGGCACACCTGCCGATAGCACGGATGATCACATCAATTATACCCCCTTGTTGAATTATACCGGCCTCGATACTTTCTATTATCAAATTAAAGATCCCTCGGGGCTGTTCGACACAGCGATGGTGGAAATTACCATAACGCCCATCAACGATCCCCCTGTAGCCAATGTGGATTCTGTTACGGTATTGGAAGACATTGCTTTGATCGTTGACGTACAAGCCAACGATACGGATGTGGAAGGAGATGCCCTGACAACCATTACCCTACCGGTGTTGCCGGTACACGGAAACGCCATCATCCAAAATTCCGATAGCGTTCTTTATGATCCGGATAATCATTATTTCGGTACCGACAGCTTTGCTTACCGGATCTCCGATGGTAATGGCGGATTCGACAATGGCTGGGTGTATCTGAATGTTATGCCCGTGGATGATCTGCCCGTTGCGGTTAACGATACAGTAACCGGATCGGAAGATAGCCCCTTGCAGATCGCAGTCATGGGTAATGACATCGACGTCGACCTGGAGGGTATCAGGATCACGGCTGTGGGTAGCTCACCGGGTTCGGCTGACGGACTAAGTGCATCGGGCGCAACGGTTGCCATTGATGACAACGGAACGCCGGTCGACCCTACGGATGACCTGATCGTTTATACGCCGGTATTGAATTACTTTGGGCCGGATACTTTTTATTATGAACTGAAAGATGTTCCGGATAATGCGGATACGGCCATGGTGATCATCGATATATTGCCGGTTAATGATCCGCCGGTAGCCATCCGTGATACGGCGATGACCGATGAAGAGTTCGATGTGGTTGTCCGGGTTCAGCTCAATGATACCGATGTCGAAAACGATCCCTTAACCACCTCGGCGATTGTCGACGTTCCGGTGAATGGTAGCGTGAATATCCTGAATGGCGACAGCATCAATTACCAACCTAACCTTCATTTTTTCGGAACCGATTCCTTTAGCTACCGTTTGGCTGACCAGCCCGGGGGCTCGGATACGGGTGTCGTAGTGATCCTCGTCAATAATATCCAGGATCCGCCGGAGGCCAACCTTGACTTTGGTACGGTCGACCCCGGCGACAGCGTAGTGGTAATGGTCCAGTTCAATGATTCCGATCCCGATGGCGATACGTTGACCACAAACATCATTGTTCCGCCCGATAGCGGTACCGCCGTCATTTTGGATGGCGACAGCATCCGGTACAAACCCAATATCACCTTCCTGAGCGGGCTCGACACGATCGTTTATGAAGTTTGTGATACCGCAGGCTTGTGTGATACGGCCATGCTGGTTATCGTGGTGCCCAATTCCAATATAGCTCCGCTGGCTTTGGATGATCCGGCGAGCCTGCCCGAAGATGATTCCATTGTTGTCCGGGTGCAGGCCAATGATCTCGATCCCAACCTCGATCCCATGACCACCTCGATTGTCAGCGGACCGGGCCATGGTACGGGTGTCGTAATAAACGGTGACAGCATTCAATACAAACCCGGCCCCGATTATTTCGGACCGGATACGATCGCCTATGCCGTCTGTGATACCGGCTCACCCGCCTTGTGTGATACGGCAAATATATTGATCAATGTTACGCCGGTTAACGATGCTCCGGTGGCATTGAATGATAACGTTACGACCCCTGAAGACACTGCCATTGCCATACCGTTAAGCATCACTGATATCGAAGGCGACGGATTATCCATCGTGATCCTGTCCGGCCCCGATCAGGGTATGGCTGCTTTGAACAATGATACCATCGTTTATACGCCTGATCCTGATTACTTCGGTATTGATACTATCCATTTCCAGGTCTGTGATCATGGCATTCCTTCCCGATGTGATACCGCCCGTATCGTGATCAATGTCAGTCCTGTCAATGACCGGCCTGTTGCGGTCGACGATCATGTAACCATCGCTGAAGATATGCCCGTTGTTGTCGATGTTCAGGGCAATGACGGGGATGCCGATCCGGATGTCCTGACCACTACCATTATCTCATTGCCCGATAGTGGTATCGCCGGGGTATTAAATGGTGACAGCATCAGCTATTCCCCGAATAACCATTTTAATGGTTCGGATACTATCGTTTATGTTGTCGACGATGGCAACGGTGGCAGGGATACTGCCGTCCTGTACATTACCGTAACCCCGGTGCCGGATCGTCCGGTAGCATTGGATGATAATAGCAGTACCAATCCCCTGACCCCGGTGGTGGTGGATGTACAATTCAACGACAGCGATCCCGACGGGGATGCCTTTACCACCACTATTGCGGTAGCGCCTACCTTAGGTAATGTGCTCATATTAGACGGCGACAGCATTCGATACACGCCGCTGTTAGGGGTTTTGAACGGACTCGACAGCTTTTATTACCAGATCTGTGATGGTCTGGGTTTATGTGATACCGCCCTGGTAGAAATTACGATACCGGAGATCAATCTTCCGCCCCTGGCCGGGAATGATCCGGTTTCGGTAGATGAAGATCAAAGCCTGGTAGTGGATGTACAGGACAATGATTTCGATCAGAACGGCGATTCGATCGCGACGGCTATTGTATCCGGACCAACTCATGGAACGGCCTTTGTGGTGAATAATGACAGTATCGATTATGAGCCCGATCCAAACTATTTCGGACCGGATACGATTGTTTACGAGGTCTGTGATACGGGGGCTTTATGCGATACGGCATTGGTGATCATAACGGTCAATCCTGTTAACGACAGGCCGATAGCTGCCGACGATAATGCCATAACACCGGAAAATACCCAGGTAGCCACCAATGTATTGTCCAATGATCTTGACCAGGAGAATGCCCTGGATCCGAACAATGTGCAACTCATCGCCGGTCCTCAGAACGGATCTGCCTTTTATACGGCCGCTACCACATCGATCAGCTATACGCCCGATCCGGCATTTTTCGGTATCGATACCGTAGCCTATTTGGTCTGTGATACGGGTGATCCGGTTCTTTGCGATACGGGATCATATATCATCCAGGTAACCTTTGTCAATGATCCGCCGGTTGCCCTGGCCGATACGAACATTACCGACGAGGATGTTCCGGTAACAGTTGCGGTTTTGGCCAACGATACCGATGCGGACAATAATATAGATCCGGCAACGGTGAACTTGCTTTCGACGCCGGTTCATGGAAGCGCCGTGGTCAATACCGGTGTGATCGACTATACACCGGATCAGCATTACAATGGGATAGATTCCCTGGTATACAGTGTATGTGATCTTGGCAACCCGGTTTTCTGCGATACGGCAAAAGTCATCCTGATCATGCTGCCGGTCAACGATCCGCCTGTCGCAGTAACGGATAGCGATACGACCCCTTTTAACACTGCCGTTACCCTGGATCTGATCGCTAACGACAGTGATCCCGAAAATGGCCTGGATGCCGGCAGCATTGTTATCCTGCAGGAACCGGCTAATGGGGCCTATGTGTTTGATTCCTTAAACAGTACCGTACTATACACGCCGGGAAGTAGCTTTTTCGGCAATGATACCATGCAATACAGCATTTGCGACGCAGGGAACCCGGTACTGTGCGACAGCGCTTTGATCCTCGTGAATGTAGAGATCCCCAATCATCCGCCGGTAGCTAACGATGATAGCGCCACTACTGACCAGGAAACTGCCGTAACCTTCGAGCCCCTGGATAACGATACCGATCCGGATGATAACATCGATATCGGTAGCCTGGTGATCCTTTCCGGCCCCGGTCACGGAACAGCCCTGGTCAACCTCGCTGATGGCAGCATCACTTATACGCCCAATAACGGCTTTTTCGGTCTCGATACCTTGACCTATATGATCTGCGACCAGGGTGAGCCCGTTTATTGTGATACGGCTATGATCATTATCCGTATCCTTGCCGATCTGCCGGTTCCATATACGGGTTTCTCACCGAACGGTGACGGGGTAAACGATACCTGGACCATCAATGGCATAGCGGAATTCCCGGACAATGAGGTGCTGATCTTTAATCGCTGGGGTTCCCAGGTATGGTCGGTCACCGGTTATAACAATAAGGATAAAGCCTGGTTAGGCGAAAACATGAATGGAAAGGACCTGCCGGATGGCATTGCCTATTATTATATTGTAAAGCTTAATTCCACCCAAAAACCCAATAAAGGCGAAACGGTGTTAAAAGGTTCGGTTTACCTATATCGTTAACCCATGGCATTTGATCCAAAAAAGTAAATCGCATGAAAAAGATCTTGATATACCCGGTGTTCTTCTTTGCAGCCATCACCTGTTTCGGCCAGCAAGATGGTATTTTCAGTCAATACTTCTTTAACCCCTTGTTGGTAAACCCGGGATATGCCGGCAGCCGGGAAATGCTGACCTTCGTTGCCGCCTATAAAAGGCAATGGGTGAATATGCCCAATGCGCCGGTTATTCAAACCGCCAGCTTACACGGCCTGATCAATAAAGACAAGATCGGATTGGGATTGTCACTGTTCAATGACCAGGGTGGCCCGGTCCGGTTTTCCGGTATCATAAGCTCTTATGCTTACCGGGTAAGATTTGCGAAAAGCGCGTTGGCCCTGGGTATTCAGGCCAGTTTGGCCCAATATCATGTGAATTGGAACGAAATAACCATAGAAGATCAATCGGATGCGGCCTTTGGCGGGAATAATGACAGCCGCTTATTTCCGGACGCTAATTTTGGCGTTTATTATTATTCCAGGCGGTTTTACCTTGGCGCGGCAACCACGCATTTGTTGAAATCCAAGTTAGACCTGTCCGGCATCCGGCGCGACAATATTACCCATCTCTCCAGGCACTATTTCATTACCTCGGGTTATGTTATGGCGATCAGCAATAAAGTCCATTTCAAGCCTTCGGTTTTAATGAAATATGTCGAGGGCGCTCCTTTCAATGTCGATCTGAATGCCAATTGGTTATTTTATTCCAGGTTGTGGGCCGGCGTCGGGCTCAGGGAGAGCAAAGTATCCGGGAAAAATGAATGGGACCATCAGTTGTTGATGATCGTGGAATACCATATCAACAGAAAATTCCGGGTGGGATATGGATACGACATGCCCCTGAACGGCTTACAAGACTATAACTCCGGTTCTCACGAGATCATGTTGGGGATCGATTTTAATTTGAACAAAACCAAAGAGATCTCTCCAAGATATTTTTAGACCATGCAAGCAAACCGTCTGTTGTATACCTGCCTTCTGTGCTGTGCACTCCTGACCGGAGCGAATGCTTTTGGCCAATTGAGTAAGGCGAATAATTTTTTCCGACTCGAACAATATGCCAATGCTATTCCCGTGTATGAAAAGTACCTGGAAAAGGTGTCCGATCATGATATCATGGCTAAGTTGGCCATCTGTTACGACAACATCCATAAGATCGACCAGGCTGCCAGTTGGTACAATTTGGCGCTGAAAGGCAAGATCTGGGAAAAATCTCCCGAGTTGTACCTCAATTATGGCCATACCTTAAAACGGCTGGGCGATTACCGGCAAGCGAAGATAGCCTATGAACAATATATTTCCCTGAAGCCGAACGATCCGAGAGGAAGGTTTTACCTGGCTTCCTGTGATAAAGCAGCCATATGGGCCAGGGAGCCGAAAGTTACACAGGTATCGAACCTTGGTGAAGTCAATACGGAAGCAGCGGATTTTGGCCCGGTTATCGCTGATGGGGAATTGGTTTTTATCTCCGGCAGGATACCCCGGTTCGGGGATGGACCGACTTCAGCCCGGGATGGGGAAAGTTACCTGGATATCTACCGGTCAGCCATGGATAGCACAAGCTTTAAGGATCCGGAAGGTATGGGCTATCCTTTCAACACCAGCGCACATGAAGGACCCTTATGTTTCAGCAAGGGCGGCGACACGGTTTATATGACCCGGTCGGTTACCCGCTGTTGTTTTGGCATCAACCAGGAAACCAAGCAGCAGTTGAATATTGAATACAGTGTGGCCAAAAACGGTAAATGGAAGAACTTCAAGCCCATATCCCTGAATAGCAATGATTATTCCATCGGACATCCAAGCCTTAGCGCCGATGGTAAGGTGCTCTATTTTGCTTCCGATATGCCCGGCGGCTACGGTGGAACGGATATTTATCGCAGCGACTGGAATGGGGAAGCATGGGATAAACCCGAAAACCTCGGGCCTGGGGTCAATACTTTTGCCGATGAACTCTTTCCGTACTACCACCCCAGCGGAATATTGTTTTTTTCTTCCAACGGTCATTTGGGATATGGCGGTCTGGATCTCTATGCCGCCCAGGAGCATGAAGGTATGTTCTACAATGCCGTGAACCTGCCGGTTAACTCCCTTTCCGATGATTTTGCCTTGGTAGCGGATCGACAAATGGACAGGGCTTATTTTTCTTCCAACCGTCCGGGCGGAAGGGGTAACGATGATATTTATACCTTATCCGGGCTGAAAGATATCCTGATGATAAACGAACCGGTTTGCCTCAACGCTTCCGATTGGTGTGTGGATATCGATATTTCACAGATCGCCGCTGATCCGGACCAGCTTTACCGCTGGGACCTGGGAGACGGTACCGTGGAGGAAGCTTCCAATGCCATGACGTATTGCTATGAAAAGGCCGGAAATTACCCGGTTAAGGTCTATGCAGAAGATGGGTCCCTGGTGTTTAACAGGCATGTAAACCTGGAAAAAGGATTAAGGCCTACGATCGAAGGCGCCATGAAACACGTATTGGGTGAGGAGATCATGCTGAAGGCCGGTGAAACACATTTGGCCGGTTATAATGTGGAAAGATATATCTGGCGATTGAGCGACGGGACGAGGCGGATAGGCATGTTCATCGACCATGCTTTCGACGCTCCCGGTGATCATAAGATCATGCTGACCGTGATGGGGACCAATCCGGAAGATCATACCTCGGTTATGACTTGTTCCTATGCCAATCTGCCGGTAATGACGGCTGAAGCTTTTGCGGAAAGTCAGCGGAAAGAGAAAATCCCCGAACCCAAGCTGGTGGGCTCCAAACCCCAAGAAACGCAAAAACCCATGGAAACCGGTGATAATGCTGCTGAGGGATCGGAAACGGTTGCAGCAGCGGAAAAACCGGTCGAAAAAGATGGCGAACCCGCAAGCCCGGCGGAGGCTGAAAAGCCGGTCGTGGAAGAGATCGCAGCAGCAAAAAGCCCCGCAGAAAAGTCCCCCAAAGGGGCGGACAAGCCCGAAGCTGAAATAGTAGCCAAGGATCCCAAAGGACCGAACAGCAATAGCCCGGAAAAAGAACCGGTAGTAAAAAAGGAAGAAGTAGTGGCGTCAAAACCCCAACCGGTGGTGAAAAGAACGCCTCCACCGGAAAAAGAAGATCCGCCCCCGGTTAAAACCTTTGTTTCCCCGGAGATCTCGGAAGAAAGCTTTTTTACAGTTCAGATCGCGGCGGTTTTCGAAGGCGGTGGCATGACCTTTCCCCATCTCCGCAAGTTCGGGGAGATCTATAGCCTCAAAGAAGGCGACCGCTGGACCCGTTATTTCATCGGGAAGTTTAAATCCGCCAGAACCGCCATGGCTTTAAGAGAACAGATACTGCCACAGCAGCGAAGAAGGGACGCTTTTGTCGTCAAGGTTGTCGGCGGGAAAAGACAATTATAGCCTGCGCTACCATGTGATCCGTATGGGTATTTCTAACCTTTTTTAACCGTTCATCTGGCCTCCGGAATCGGCTCTTTCCCTTGGTCAATCTCCGCTGATTTACCGGTCACCAATTACCCATCCTAATGGATCCTTATCACCAATATCCGGTTATGGAAAGATGGCCGGGAGGTATATGATTTGGATCACAATTGTTAACATGTGGAAAAATTAGGGGATATGCCTATTGAATTGAATTAAATATTATATTATCTTTAGGGTATTATTTTTTTAACCAAGTGCTCAAGACTAAAGTAGCAGGGAACAATCTGCTACTTCTTTGCGGATTCACTTCCCTGTTTACTTTAGTTGTGCATGTCTCCTCTCTCTTAATCTCCTGTTTTCCCGCTCAGCATTTAATCACTTCGGTTCATACCCCGCCTGGATTTGGTCAGGACCGTGCAAATTTGCGTTAAACCTGCATCAAATTTGCGTTAAAATTACGTCAAATCTGCATTAATGCCGAATTGTCTACCGGTTTAGTAACTCCAGGAATTGGTAAAGGAGTTGAAGAAGTCAAAACCGAATTTGAAGGTAGCATCGAGTTCGGAATGGTTACTGTCGGCCCCGACATAATAAGCGCCGATCTTCATGAGCTGGCCCCGGATGCGGAAAGGCCACTCCAATCCGACAAAGGCTTCCCCGTGCCGGAAATTATTGTCTTTGATCAGCAAGGTGCCGGCTCCTGCTACAGCCTGGAGCCCCAGTTTATTGACCAACGGGATCTTATTGAGCAAGGTGCCGTTGAAATGATGCAGGTAGCTTAATTGCAGGTATTCATTGCGGGTACTGATAGAAGGCCCGAGCAACTGGAACGACCAAAGGGGGTTGGAATAGAACCAGGGATCTGAGCCCCGGAAAAACTTGAAATCGGTAAACCGGATGTCATTGCCCCTGAGGAATTTTCCGGTATACAGTTTCCATTTTGACAGCCCCATCGTTCCCATTTTCATGTCGTCTTTAACCTGAAGCTCCATGAAATCGAAATCAACATCGCTGTCGAAGAGCCGGGGTATCCCTTTTCTATAACGCAGGGTCAGCTTGGGGTATTTGCTTCCGAGGATCACTTTTTTATAAGGCTCCGAATAATATTGCTGGGCAAAGGTGTAACGGAGCTTGATATTCACCAAAAATTCATTATACTCCTCAAAAGGTACGGGCTCATTGAGGTCTCCAAAGAGCCATTCCGACCATTCGCTGAGCTGCATGTTCTCGATGGACCGCTTTTCCGAATATTCCGTTTCCAGGTCGAGGAACAAGCCGTTGAGGACTTCCATTTCATGCCCGACAGCATAGTCGATGACGTTGATATAATTGCTCCGGCTAAAGGTAGCCTGGATCGATTCGTAATTATTGATCATATCATAAGTATTCCCATAGCGAACATGCACCCTGCCCAGCTTTTGGGTTGATAGACATA
>JANQFB010000333.1 GCA_028278085.1 Chitinophagales bacterium | reverse complement strand
TACCAGGTTCCCGGAGAGTATGGTGATCCTGGGCGCCGGCGTGATCGGTTGTGAATATGCCACTATATTTTCCAACTTCGGCAAAACCAAAGTCTTTTTGATCGACAAGGCCGACCGGATCCTTCCCTTCGAGGATGCCGACGTGGCAGGGTTGGTAGCGGAAAACCTGGAGAAAAACGGGGTGGTTATCCATAGGAACTCGCAATTGGTCCGTATGGAGATCAAAGAAGGGCAGGTGGAGTACGAACTGAAATATAACGACGGCAGGATCGAAGTGCACCGGGTAGAGAAAGGACTGGTGTCCGTGGGCAGGGTACCCAATACCAAAGGTCTCGGCCTGGAAGAGGTGGGGATAAAGATGTTGGAAAGCGGCCATATTAAGGACGATCATACAAGGACTAATGTGGAAAATATCTATGCTATCGGAGATATGATCCGCAGGATGTCGTTGGTTAATGTCGGTGAGTTCGAAGGCCGTTTTGCGGTCGAACGGATCTTTCATGAGCCCTCCGGAAAGCTTAATTATAAGAATATTTCAACGATCATGTTTTTGAGCCCTGAAGTGGCCGGGGTGGGGAAAAATGAGCAGGAGCTACAGGAAAAGGGGACTCCCTACAGGATCGTTAAACTCGATTATTCAACCATTGCCAGGGCCATAGCGATGCGGAAAACGCAGGGCTTTTTCAAAATTTTGGTAACCGACGATGAAGACATGAAGATCCTGGGTATGCGAGCGGTCGGCGAGCATGCCTCCAGCGCCATCCAGGCGGTCGCCCTGCTGATATCCATGGACAAAGGCGTGGAAGAACTGGCCAACCTCATCCATCCCCATCCGTCTATCATCGAAGGTATCCAGGAAGCGGTGAGAATGCTCCGGGGTGACGCGATCTTTAAATCGTCGATCTTCAAAGACAAGCTGAAATGCTTCCGCTATGCCAATGGACAGTATGAGCCCCTGTATATTTATTAGGCTTCAAGATGCTCACCTACATCACCTGGGATATTGATCCCTTTATCCGGATCGGGGATTTTTTCGCCATTCGTTGGTATAGTTTGCTATTTGCCCTGGCCATCGTGTATGGGTATCAGATCACCCGCTGGTTCTTCATCCGGGAACAGGCGCCCGGCAAAGAATTCCATCGCGTATTGATCGTCATTTTTGTTGGCGGGCTGATCGGCGCGCGGCTCACTCATGTCATTTTCTATGATCCGCAGTATTTTTTGGAGCAGCCCTGGTATATTCTCAAGATCTGGGAAGGAGGGCTGGCAAGTCACGGCGCTGCCGTAGGCATGATTGCCGGGGTCTATTTGTACGCCCGATACCTGGGGAAGATCTGGTATTGGTGGATCTATGACCGTCTGGCGATTGCCCTGGCGCCCGGGGCGGCGCTGATCCGGATCGGCAACCTGATGAACTCGGAATTATACGGGAAAGTAACGGAAGCTCCCTGGGCTTTTGTATTCCTAGCAGTGGATCCGTTGCCCCGCCATCCGGTCCAGCTCTATGAGGTAGCCTATTTAGTGATCATTTTCGGGATCATGATGACCCTATACCGGTATAGCCAGCTTAGCAAAAAATTTGGCATGCTAAGCGGTATCTTCCTGATCCTGCTGACCCTTTTCAGGATCGGGGCAGAGTTCTTCAAATCTTATGAAACCGTATTGGGCGGGTTGAATATGGGACAATTACTATCCCTCCCTTTCCTGGGATTGGGAATCCTGCTGGTGATCATGGCCCGCAGGGGTAAGTTCCAGTAATGCTTCGGCTAGGAAACCTGAACCTGCCTTCTGCCCTGCAATATTTTCAAGAACGACCGTGTCCGGATCTCCTCGACGGTCAGGCCGGTAGCCGTAACATCCTTTTCATCGATCGCGCCACAATTCATAGCACTGAGGAAGTAATTCAGCAATCCCTGACCTGTAGCTGCGTCATCGAAAATATCACCGGTAAGCGTGGCCCGGGCCGCTGACTCTACGAATCTTTGCAGCCTGGCAGCAGCGTCTTCATAGCTTTCCAGGAAAAAAGTATAGACGGCGGCATACCTGATCGGCAATTGCGCCGGATTCAGATCCCAACCCTGGAAATAACCTTTATACAAGGAGTGCCGGATATGCTCATACATCAACCGCCAGGCCCGGTGCACCACCTCCATGTTCTCGCGCTGTTGCGGTCCCGACAGGTTGTCTCCGCGATGCGGACCTACGGGCATAACGTTTGTGGCGCCGTCGGCCAGCCAGATGCCGGTATGTCCCAGGGCCAGCCGCATGCTGAAATGGGCAAAATCGCAGACCGGATGGCCCATATCCTGGTATTTGGCGGTAATGTTGTTGGAAGCCGTATAATCGTAGGTGCCGAAGGCTGTGGCGATCATCCTGCCCTTGCTGGCTTCGACGAATGACCTCAGGGGATTATTCCCGGAAGCGTCGATAACGGCCTGGGTGGTTTCGACCATCATTTCCATTTTCAGTGATCCTTCCGACAGCTCCGTTGCCGATTCGATCAGCTCGAATAGCTCCACCAGGGCAGTTACCTGCTCGGGGATGGTGACTTTCGGCAACATCACCACAAAATTATCCGGTAGTTTGCCTGAGGTTAATCCTGACAGAGTGGTCAGGAAAATATCCAGGGTCCGGGCGCCCCTTTCTTTCAGATCTTCGTTGAAAGGCTTGATCCGTATGCCGATAAAAGGTGGCAGGGTACCGCCCCTCATACCGGCGGCTACTTCTTGTGCGGCCTGTTGGGCAGTGGCATCTTCTTCTTCGTCTGTGCGGTTGCCAAAACCATCTTCAAAATCGATCCGGAAATCTTCGACGGGTTCATGGGCTAATTTGTGCAAAAGTTTTTCGTAAACCGTATAAGGCAGCCAGGCAAATTCTCTTTTACGATCTGCATCGGACAGTTGTCCCATCTTTTCTTCCACCCGTGCAATTTCCTTGGGGGTGGTCGGAAGGCTTTGGTAGCCCGGGAGCCTTAAAGCTCTGGCCAATACGGTAAAATCAGGGGCATAGGCCTTTAAGGAACGCATCGCAATTTCCCCCATTTTTGCAGCCGTATCCGACCGGAATAAATTAGCGCCTCCATAGACGGTATGAATAGGTTGCCGGTCCTGCCGGTCGCCGGGATAGATGTCCTGGAAGGCGAGGTTAGCCTGGCGTAACCGGTTAAAGACCTTATCTTTTGCAGCTTCGGTAATACTTAGATCCATAGCATTATGTTTATCGGCCATTATCAGCTACCCCTGTAAGTACTATAGCCAAATGGGTTTAACAATAAGGGAATGTGATAATGCGAAGTGTCTTTGGTTTCAAATATAACAGGGACCACCGGGTAAAATCCTGGAACATGATTCGCCTCCAGGTAGGGACCGGTTTCGAAAACCATCCGGTAGATCCCCGGCATCAGGATCTGCCCTTCTTTTAACAGATCGGCAATCCTGCCGTCATCATTGGTAACACCGGAAGCAATAACCTCCCATTTATCGATCCCTGCCGGTTTTTCCAGTCTTATGGTGATACCCTTGGCCGGTTGCCCGAGGGCGGTATCCAGGACATGTGTGGTAATTTGACTCATATATGCTTAATCATTGATGAAGTCCGGCAATGGTTGAACGCCGGAACAGCTAATCTATTCACTTCTCCTCAAGATAATAATTTTTGTAATCTTAACCGGGTGATCTTTTGTTGCTCTCCGGCCGCGATCTTTAATTCAGTCTCCTCATCATTTCCGATCCTTTGTTGCAATAGATCCAACATTTCCGCCGCGCTTTTACCGGTGGCGCAAACGATAAAAATATAACCGAATTTTTGCTCATAGGCCTTGTTGCCGTCGGCAAGCAGCTGCAAAGTGTCTGATGAAGCTGTTTGAACACCGGCCTGCTCTCCGCCTGCCCATGCTTTGGTATTGGCAAATTTCCTGGACAGGCTTTCCAGGTCGCCGATCTTGGGATGATGGTTAAAAGCTTCCTTCCAATCCGAAGCATTGCCCGACAACCAGGTGTCATCGGCAGATGTCAGCATCTCTTCCACACTTGCAAATGGGCGTGCCGCTACCATTGACTGCACCCAATTGGCCGCACCACAGCATTTTTCAAAAGCCTCCGATGCTTCTGCGGGGCTCAGCTCGTTTAAAGACGCTAATGTCATGAATGATCGGTTTTGGCTACCCTTCCCCATATCCTCAGGCGGCTGACGCCTCCATCCGGGTAAATATTCAACCGGACGTAATTAAAAGGGTTTTTGACAGCCGGTTCAAAGGTATGCTCCCGGTGCGCTTCCAGCTTCTGAGGGGTTATTATTTCCGTCCACGGTGCTGTGGCCAGATCTTCTGCTGTCAAGAGATCATGAGGGCTATAACAGGCATCCAGTGAACAGGTATCGGGATAATTGCCTTTAAAATGATGGGTATCTACGACGATCTTTTCGATCACACCCGGCGCTCCAAGCTTCAGGATTACCCAATCTTTGTTGCCTGGTGTCCGGTTGCGCTTGGTTTCCCAGCCATCGCCCATATTGAGCCCTTTACCCGGCAGGATCAGGTTGTTCATATGGCTGAAAAACATGTCATTGCACAAAATCGCCCGGCCACCATTCAGCGCCGCGGCCAGATCCACCACCTCATCAGGGCCCACCTGGTCCCAGTTTTTGAAAACTTCCCCGTAAACCTTCAAGCGGGCAACCCCCCCGTCAGGATAGATATTCAGTTTCAAATGTGTCCACCTGCCGGGGTCGCTGATCTCAAAGAAATTATGACTGCCCGCTTCCAGGGGTACTTTGGGGAGCAGGCTTGTCCAGGAGGAGGCTTCCAGTTCCGTGATCTCCCCCTCATGGCGAATGCCTTCGAGTGAGGCTTGAGGCGGATGATTACCCAGGAAATGGTTGGTATCGATATCCACCCCCCTGATCACCCCCGAAGCTCCCAATTGCAGGATACACCAATCATGGCCGGGCGTTCTTTTCCGCCGCGATTCCCATCCGTCCATCCATTTGCCGTGATCCGTATATTTGTCAGCAATAAATATCCCCCTGCCTTCTTTGAGCAGATTTTCCATCGGGGCAAAAAAATCATCGCTGCAAACAAGGGTTTGACCGCCGAGCCTGGCGGCTGCCAGGTCTGTCAGCCTGGTAAAATCGGGGACTTTTTCCTTTCCCTCGGTCATAGGAGTTGTATTAGGACTGGCAATCAATCGGTAGAGATAGTTTTGATCAGGATCTTAAAATCAGATCTCCGGTCGGCAAAGATACGAATTCTCCCTGATCGTAAACTTTTCTGCCCTTTACATAGGTTCTTGTGACCAGCCCTTCCAGGGTATGGTCGAGGTAAGGCGTGACCTTATGTTTGTGGTGGATGGCTTGGGGATGGATGGTGAAACGTGCATCGGGATCCCATACGGTAATATCGGCGTCGAATCCTGCTTTCAATTGGCCCTTCCGCTCGCCCAGGCCGATGAAAGCGGCGGTTTGCCGGCTCAACAACCGAGACAATTGCACCAGGTCGAAACCCTTTTTGCGTGCGGCCGTCCAAAAAACAGGTAAAAGAAATTGCAGGCTGGCAATACCCCCCCAGGCCTCCTTCAAATTCCCCGAAGCGGTCTTTTTCATGTCCGGGGGTGCCGGGGAGTGATCCGTAACGACAAAATCGATGGTGCCTCTGGCCAGTGCGGCCCATAATTGATCATTGTTCGCCCCTTCCCGGATCGGGGGTGCACATTTGAACCGGGTATCCTTATCGGGAATATCTTCCGCCTTGAAATATAGATAATGCGGACAGGTTTCGACTGTGAGCGGCAAACCTGCGGCTCTGGCGCTTTCGATAGCGGGAATGGAAGTAGCCGCCGACAAGTGGACGATGTGAGTGCGATGCCGATATTCCCGGCAAAGGTCGATCAGCAAGGTTATGGCCTGATCTTCCCAGGATCTGGGCCTTGACTTCAGGAAAGACCGGTAGGCCGTAGGATCTTCTTCCAGAAAATGCGCATCCGGATGAGCCGAATCGATCTCGGCATGCGCCAGCAAGGGCACTTCGTAATGGCCGATCACGGGGGCCGCCTTCCGCAGGTCCAAAGCCTCCACATTGGGGAACTCGTCAATGCCGGAATGCGTCAGGAAGGCTTTGATCCCTAACACCCCGGACTTCAGCAGATCTTCGATCTTTCCGCTGTTTTCCGGGACAATCCCGCCCCAGAAGCCGCAATTGACCCAAAGCTGATCTTCGGCGACACGTAATTTTTCTTCAAACGCTCCTGGTGTAACCGTTACCGGGCTGGAATTAAGCGGCATATCCACCAAGGTGGTAATACCCCCGGCCGCTGCAGCCCTTGTAGCGGTGGTAAAGCCTTCCCAATCCGTGCGACCAGGTTCATTGATGTGAACATGCGAATCGATCAATCCGGGCATGATCACCTGGTGCCCCATACTTTCCCCAAAAAAATCAGGATGTGTCCAGTGGCCGGGCTGGATGTCGAGGATCTTGTCTTGTCTTACCAGTACTGTTGCCGGACGTATACCTTCGGGAGTGATCACCCGTTCACTATGAATGGCCCATTGCTGCATCCTTAATCCGGTTTAGCGCCCTGTTCGATCCATCTCCTCAGGATATCGCGTTCTTCAGGAGTCATGCCGGTTTTATTAGCTTGTGGCATGGTTCGTGTAACCACCGTCCTGACCATGATCCGGTCGGCCTGTTTGATGATCTGTTCGGGCGTATCGAACATAATGCCGTTAGGTGCAACCGTATTCACATCATCCGAAGGATATGCCGAATGGCAACTCACACACCGGTCGTTGATCACCTGCTGGGCTTCCGGAAAGGAGACAGGGGTAGAGTCTTTAACGGATTGGGTAACAACCGGAGAAGTGACAATAGCCAGGGCAATTACGGCAACTACCGAAAGGGCCAGCAGCTTATAGGGTGGGTTGCCCTTTTCCAGCAAATTCCAGAAATGCTTGATCCCGACGCTTGCCAGGGAGAGCGCTCCGAGGATCACCCAATTCCACTCATGTCCGAAGGTACTGGGGAAATGATTGCTGATCATGATAAATATGACCGGCAAGGTGAAATAATTGTTGTGCAAGGACCTTAAACCCGCCTTTTGACCCAGGGTAGGGTCCAGGGGTTGTCCGGTTTTGGCGGCCCTTACCATGGCTTTTTGGCCAGGGATGATCACAAAGAATACATTCGCTGCCATGATGGTACCGATGATAGCCCCCACGTGAATATAAGCGGCACGGCTGTTGAACAATTGTGCCAGGACAAAGGCAATACCGATAATATAGGCGATCACGATACCGGAAAATAAGTTCCTGTTTTTGGCTAATTCGGACTTGCACAAGAGGTCATATACCAACCAGGATACGATCAGGCTGCTGATGCCGATCCCAACTGCCAACTGCGGATCGAGTTCCATGATCACCGGATCGACCAGGTAGGCGCCTGGGTTCATATAATAGACGATATACAGCAGTATAAATCCCGTGATCCAGGTAAAGTAGGCTTCGTACTTGAACCAATGGAGCTTTTTTGGCAGTACTTCAGGCGCGACCTTGTATTTTTCCAGGAAATAGAACCCACCGCCATGCACGGCCCACAAATCGCCGGCTATTCCCTCCCGCAGGTTTTCCGTCCGGTTGAGACTGTTTTCCAGGAAGATGAAGTAGAAAGAAGCGCCGATCCAGGAGATCCCGGCAACCACATGCGCCCAGCGGACGATCAGGTTCAGCCATTCTATGATGTGGGCTTCCATGCCGGTTCCGCGGATGGCAAAATAACCGACGTATATCGCTGCAAAAACGAGCAGCAGCACCAGCAAGACCACCCAGGTTTGTTGGAGTTCGTCTTTCAATTCACCCAGTTCGACCCGGAGCCGCTTCGAGCCCCTGTCACCGGACTGGCTGTTCAGGGCCTCACTGACCCTGCGGAATAAGTAGATGATAAAAATGGCGATCACCACCAGCAATGCCACCAGCCAACCATGGGGATCTTCCCCTATCTTTTCCCATAAGCCTGGTTCCGGATCCGGTGTTGGACTTGTTGGATCGGTCAAAGCTTTAACGGAGGTGTCTGCGCTATCACTGACCACCTTAATATCCCCGGTCAGGCTGTCCGGAGTGTCGGCGGATGTGGTTCCTGCAAGCACCGGCATTACCCAGCAAAGCATCGCTGTGCATAGCATGATAACCATCCTTTGGAATTTGGCAGCAGAGTCGGATCTGAACAAAATAACGGGCATATGGGCTATTGACCTCAAGACAGGAATGTCGAAATGGGTGGTATGGATGATATGATTATTGCCTTGGGAATATGTTACAAAAATAGCAAATACCGGATCAATATCAACTATAAGATGGGAATCCGTTGCAGGGCTTATCCGCAACGGGAGAAAGGGCTAATTTGTTTTTTGACGGCTCTCAATTCATCCGGGAATTTATTAATTTCGTTTCAAGCCGAGCAACCTACATTTTCCCGCTATGAAGTCACTTTTTATTGTCGATGATGATAAGGTGTATATTGATTTTTTGATGCCAGCCTTGCAGCGTCATTTCCAGGTCAGGGCATTTTACAGTGGAGAAGATCTATTGCAGGTCATCGATCAGCAGGTGCCCGATATCATTACCATCGATTACGATATGCCCGGGATGAACGGGCAGGAACTGTTCCGGATCTTAAAAGAGAAATGCCCGGATACTCATTTGATCATTTTGAGCTCGAATGAGGATGGCCAGGTGGTACTCGACCTGATCAACGACGGGGTTAGGGATTACGTGATCAAAGATGAACACGTGATCAAAGGATTATTATATGCCATCGAAGGGAACAGCGATCTGTATGAAGATTGGGAGATGAATAAATCTTAATCCATCCGGTTTCAAAGGCTCACCAGGTTCAGGATCGAGAGCATGATGACAATGGCCATTACCCATCCGATCTCCTTGTATTTTCCCAGCAGCAATTTGATCACTCCCCATGAAATAAAGCCGAATGCTATACCGGTAGAGATCTGAAAGGTCAGCGGCATAACGATCATGGTGATCAAGGCCGGAATAGCTTCCTCGAGGTCCTGGAAATCTATTTTTACGATCTGCCGGATCATCAAAAAACCGACGATGATCAAAGCGGGCGCAGTAGCATAGGCAGGAACGATGCCAATGATGGGTATAAATAACAAGCCTATCAAAAACAGCACGCCCGTTACCAACGAAGTAAATCCTGTTTTCCCTCCGGCAGCGATCCCCGTGGCCGATTCTACATAGCTGGTGGTCGGAGAGGTCCCCAGCAAACCGCTCAACATGGTTGCCAGCGCATCAACACCCAGCATTTGGGAGATCCGGGCAATGGTCCCGTCTTTTTTGACCAGTCCGGCTTCATGGGAACAGGCGACTAAAGTACCCAGGGTATCAAAAAGGTCAATGTATAAAATAGCAAAAACGATCCCCAGCAAATTCCATTTCAAGGCCCCGGGAATATCCAATTGAAAGGCGACCGGAGCGATGGAAATTTCGGAGCTGATCAGCTCATCGGAGCCGGAAATGGAACCCGTTGCCAGGGCAAGTGCAGTGGTTACTAAAATACCGATCAGGATGGAGCCGTGGATCTTACGGATATATAAGACAATGATCAGAAAGAGGCCGGCCAAACCTAATAAGACTTCTGTGTTGATCGGGCCGAGGGTAACCAGGGTAGCGGGATGATCGACCACGACCCCGAGGTTTTTCAAACCAATAAAAACCAGGAATAGGCCAATGCCCACGGCAATTCCGGTAACCAGCGATGGAGGGATGGCCCGGATAATTTTTTCCCGGGCGCCGAGAAGACTTAAGATCATAAAAAAACAACCCGCCAGAAATACAATACCCAAAGCGGTCTGCCAGCTTACGCCTTCCGTGATTACAATGGTATAGGTGAAAAAAGCGTTGAGTCCCATACCCGGAGCCATGGCTATCGGTACATTTGGGATGAGGCCCATCAGGATAGTCGAAATGGCTGCCACGATGCAGGTTACCGCGATCAGGGCTTCCTTGTCCATACCCGTTTCCGCCAGGATAGAGGGATTCACGAAAATGATATAAGACATGGTCAGGAAAGTGGTTGCTCCGGCGATAACCTCCTTCGACAGGGACGTTTGCCGCTCTTTGAAGGGAAAAAAACGGGCGAGCATGATCAAATATAGGCATTTTACGGAGATGCCGGTACCGGCTTCACTTGCCTACTATTGGTAAGAATCCTTATATTTAAAAAATGTAGTTTGGCATAATAATTGTTTACCGTTAATTGACTATTGAATCGACCGGCCACAGCTATGGATAACTATTCTTAATAACGGTTTGAAGGCATGATGCCAACCGAACTATAAACTATTTATTATGATCAAAACAATGAAATGCTTTAGCTTGGCTATTTTTTTACTGGCCAACTCGGCCTCCGCACAATTAGATACCTTCGACCTTTCCCTGTTCAAACAGCCCGATATTACCCGCCACCAGTTGGATTTTTTTATAGATCTTTCTGCCGATACCCGTCATGACCGGACTTTCCGGGATGATCCGGATGAGAATCGCGGCGGGCTCCGGCACAATCTGTTCGCAGATTTCGACGCCCATTATTCCTTCTACCGGAATAGCCGGCCCTACCAGGGCTTTCACACCATCAGTTTGGGTAACAACGGTAATTACAGGAACTGGAAAGATCTCGTCGAAAGGGACGACCATAATGGGAATACTTCTGCCGATAACTTCCTCCGCATTAACAGCACGAATCGCTTTTATGTGTGGAAGTTGTTCTTTTACGAGCTGGATCCGACGATCTATTACGGGCATAATATCCGGAACTACCAGAATCAGTGGGGGACGGACTTGGGCCCTTTGAGGACAGAGGGTAGGGATATTAACCACCGTGGTATCCTCGAGATCCCCTTCGGTGTGGGATATGGCCGCATCGAGGAAGTTACGGATGCCCGATTGGCGGTTTATGTGCTGGATGATCTGATGAGCCATAACAAGTTATCCCGTTCACCGTCGACGGAAGAAGTGCTCCTGCTGGCAAAAAGGATGTCGGAGATCAAAAACAGACGATTTTTCGATGCCCGGCTCCAACGTATCCGGGAAATCAAAACCGTTGATTCGCTGATACAATCCACTGTACCGGTAACCGATGCCGACGCGGTATATTTCACCACGCTTTATGACAATTGGGATTTTGCCGCCTGGCCACCACGCTTTGCCGGCGGACGATTGTCGTTCCGGATACAACCCCGCACCGATCTGTATTTCAGCAATAGATTTATGACCAACTATTACGTGGATAATGATTCCCTGGTGTTGGAAAGCTTGCGGAAACAAGAATCAGGCCGCTTTGCCATAACCGGCTTAGGCCGCTATGAATACCACCGGCCCCTGAACCTTAAATGGCAATTTTCCGGTTTCGCAGACCTGGGGTACGAATGGGTTCAGGAAGATGATCAGTTGCAGATCATCGCCAATCCTTTCCGGTTGAATGATGAGGAAGTGATCTTCAGCAAGATCAACGGGAAGATCGGTTTCTACCCGAATTCGAGGACCAGCATAAGCCTGGGGCTTACCGGCAGTTATTGGAATTATGTTCGTTTAAACCGGGTTGTCGGGATGAACGATCTCATCAACAAACGTTGGGAACTGGCTTCGGATCTGCAGGTCAATTATTATATATCTCCCAGGGTCCGGTTAAATGGCAGGTACGCGTGGCGTTATGATCGATTTACCGTACGATCGGAACCGGAGGCTGCCCCCACCGACAGCCGGGAGCGCTTGATCTACCAGGAAATCGAGGTCGGCTTTTTATACAGCCTGTTCTGATACGTCCATCGGCTTCATTCCGGGTTTACTACGGACAGACAATTCATTGAGGGTGTCTCCTACCTTATGAGACACCCTCGAACTTTTATCCTTAAATTGCTACCGGTATGGTCAAGTTCGGTCATGTAAACCTGGTTGCCCGGGACTGGAAGAATTTATCGGAATTCTATATCCGGGTGTTCGGTTGTAAACCCCTCCCTCCCGAAAGAGATCTTGCCGGCGCCTGGCTGGAAAAAGCTACTGGTGTGGCGGGGGCGAGGATCCAAGGTCTTCACCTGTCGCTACCCGGATATACGGCAGGAGGGCCCACCCTGGAGATCTTTCAATATATGGACCAGGTAAAAGCCAGTGAAAACAGTGTTAACCAGGCCGGCTTTGCCCATATTGCCTTCCAGGTGGATAATGTACGGAACTACCTGGGCCTTATCATCGCCAACGGGGGCAGCGCTTTGGGAGAGGTAACCACCCGCATGATCGCAGGAGCCGGAAAGATCACCTTTGTTTATGCCAAAGATCCCGAAGGAAATATCATCGAATTGCAAACCTGGCATCCCTAAGCTTATCCGGCCCGTTCTCTCCTCATATTTAACACTTCACAGGCTATTTTGTACCATCCATGAAATGAGTGTCTGTTTTTTTTGTTAAACTTAAAATAATAAGTAATTTAATCCTTCGAAAATCCAATGATCATACGTTCCCGAGCGGAATGTAGGCTTGGGATTTGGTGCGGCTAAGTACCGGACGCTAATTAATTAAGAATCAAAAATTTAAAACAAATGAAAAAAGTACTACTTATTTTGGTCGTAATGGCATTGACGGCAACGGTATATGCCCAGGCCCCTGAAGCGTTTAATTATCAAGCGGCTGCGAGAGATGCCAGCGGCGATCTGATCAAAAATCAAAACATCAGTCTCAGAACTTCTATCAAAGATGGTTCCGCCGAAGGGATGGTCATTTATTCGGAAACCCACCAGGTAAGCACAGATGAATTCGGTTTGTTCCATGTACCGATCGGTGATGGCGAGGCTGTTCAGGGTTCCTTCGAAAAAGTCCAGTGGGGCAAACGTACCCAGTACTTGTCAGTAGAGATCGATATCAACGGTGGAGACCATTACAAGCTGGTGGGAAGTACCCCGATCTTATCCGTACCTTATGCCATTCGGGCCAAAGAAGCCGAATCACTGGTAGGCGGTGTTGAAGCTGCCGGTACCTTATGGCTCGACGGCCAGTCGGATCCCACCCAGGATCTGGGTAAAAACAATGATTACTTTATGAACCGTACCAACGGAAGCATATTCAAGAAAGAAAATGATAACTGGACCTTTGTCGGAACGCTGGTCAAAGATCCCAATGCTTCCGGAGAATCCAGGGATGATCCCAACGATTGGACGATCAACGGAAATGCCGGTACCAACCCCAGCACCAATTTTATCGGTACGACTGATGGTGCGGGATTGGCCTTCAGAATTAATAATACCGACAAGATGAGGCTGAATTCCAAAGGATTGGTGATCGGTCAAACGAATGTTCCGGATAATCATGTATTGACCTTACGGCAGGCCAACGACGATAAATTCTCAGGGATGAAGATCATCAATGCTTCCAATACCCGTTATGCACGTTTCTTTGTCGGTAGCAACGGAACGGTATTCGACGCACAGAACGGTACTTTCATGCTGCGTAACTTCAACCAGGACCGGCTTTTCATGGCATTGGATGGAAAAGTAGGGATCGGCAATAAAACACCGAGTGAGCAACTGGAAGTCTCGGGTAAAGTATTTTCCAATTCCGGTGGTTTTATGTTCCCCGACAGTACGATCCAAACCACTGCGGTTGATACCATATGGAACAAGACAGGTAACGATATATATTTCAAAAAAGGTTATGTGGGCATTGGCAATGACGTTCCCGTTTCGAACCTCGATGTTTATGGAGAGTTAACCTCCCCCCAGTTGGTGGGTATTTTAGGAAATTTTGACGCCGGTAATTTAGCTGCCGTGGCTTACAGAGGGTTGGATATCACCTTAACCGGGCAGGGTGGAGAAGAAAATTGGGCATTTAATACTTCCGTTGATGGAGTTACCACAGGAAGCGGTTCAGCCGTGGGTGTCCTTTCCTCTGCGGCATCCAATGGTGAAAATAATTTCGGGATCAGAACTTCCGCAGGCTCCGATGGTAATACCCGGAACTATGGCATTTATGCGGAAAGCTTTGGTGAAGGTACGTTTAATATGGGTGTATTCGCTTATTGTGATGTAACCAATGCCCAAACCGGCGAAACGAATTATGGAATTTTTGCCCATGCTTCCAACGCTGAAACCAACTATGCCGGTTACATGGATGGAGACCTGGCTTATACCGGCTCCTTGATCAACGCATCCGACATGAATCTCAAAACCGATGTTCAGCCCATGACAGCAGCGATGGATAAGATCATGCAGTTGTCTCCCAAATCCTACTATTTCGCTAAACCCGAAGGCGCGAATATAAACCTTCCTAAAGAGCGGCAGTATGGCTTATTAGCCCAGGATCTGGAACAGATCTTCCCGACAATGGTTACTACGGTTAAGCATCCCAACAATGCAAAAGTCGGTAGCAATTCTGAGAATGATTACCTGGATTTCAAAGGCGTAAATTATATGTCGCTGATACCGGTATTGATCAAAGGTATGCAGGAACAGCAAGCGACTATTGAAGCGCTGCAAAAAGAAATAGAGGAACTGAAGAAGTAAAGGAAATACCTAAATATAACTGCCGACTTTGCCATGCTGGTGAAGAAAAAGGGCGTTCGACCTCAGACCGGCGAACGCCTTTTTTTTATGGACGGATTGTCGGGTGCTCCAAAAGCTTGCCGCTAAAATTCAAAGTAGAAATTATCGGATTTTAACTGCTCGTAGCGCTTTTTGTCGAATTTGAAATATTGGGCGGGTTTGTGGGCGACGCCTTTTTGCTTCTCGGAAAGAGGGATCAGGATATTCTTGTTGAGGATCTTTCGCCGGAAGTTCCGCTTATCCATAGCCGATCCCAATATGGATTCATACAGTTTTTGTAATTGGCCCAGGGTGAACTTTTTAGGCAGCAGTTCAAAGCCGATCGGTTGTAACCTCAATTTCATTTTAAGGCTTTCCAGGGCTGCGCCGAGGATCTCGTTGTGATCGAAACCCAATTCCGGAACCTCAGATATCGGGTACCATACCGTGGCATGCCGAAATGCCGAACCGGCGGAAGGACTCAGATCGGCCAATTTGATCAGGGAATAATAAGCCACGGTTACCACCCTTGCCTCGGGTTTGGCCCTTATGGCTTTCAGCCAGGCGGCATCCTTGGGTTGACTGGCCCTATCGGGTGCACCGAAGGCCCTGAATTGTTCCAGGTAAATGTCTTTCAGGCCGGTGAGTTCATGCAGTACCCGTTGGGCTGCCTGGTCAAGGTTCTCATCGTCGCGGATGAGGTCGCCCGGCAGCAACAAATGCTCCCGGATAGCTTCCTGTCCGGCCCTCTCCGGAATACTTCTATCCACCAGTAAGACCCGTAGCTCGTCAAAATCGAAGCCGAAAATGACACAATCGACCGAAACATTCGGATTAAGCTGGGGTGTGCTTGACATAGGAAGGTTTTAAAGCAATGACCTAGGGGCTTTAAGCCGCAAAGATAGCTAAAGATCAAATAACCCGAAAATGCGTCGTTTACATTTGCCTAAGTGTTATTTTAACACTAACTTTGCCTTCCTATCCGAGTGATTATCCCAACATGTATGGCTAATGCCTTGGTAAAACCCCTGATTAGCATTATATTTGCCGGTTTTGGGCAGGCAATTCATTAAAATATTTTAAATTCAAATAAACTTAAGCGTTGTAGATGATATTGATAGCTGATAGTGGCTCTACCAAATGTGATTGGGCTTTGGTGAAGGATGGCGAGATGATCATGCAAACCCACTCGATGGGCTTCAATCCATATTTTCATGATGAAACCTTAATTGCCAACACCTTACGATGGCATGACGAGCTGAAGCCATACGCCAACCAGGTCAGCAAGGTCTATTATTACGGCGCCGGATGTTCGAGCAAGGAGTTAAAAGAAATTGTTGCCAGAGCCCTGGCGAAAGTTTTCCCGGGCGCAGAGATACTGGTCGACCATGATCTGAATGGGGCTGCTTATGCCACCTATTGCGGTGTTCCGGAGATCGCCTGTATCCTGGGAACGGGATCGAATTCCTGTTATTTCGACGGCCGGGAGATCTATGAAGAAGTTCCGGCGCTGGCTTATATCCTGGGTGATGAAGGAAGCGGCAGCTATTATGGGAAGAAATTGCTGGCCATGTATTTATACAAGCAATTACCTGCACCTCTACATGCGGCCTTCGAAGCCGAATTTAAGCTGAATAAGGATATCATCATGGAACAGGTTTATATGAAGCCCAATGCCAATGTTTACCTGGCTTCGTTTATGAAATTCATCGGGGCCCATCGGGATGAGCCGCTATTCGTGGAGATGGTTTCCGAAGGAATGGAACAGTTCCTGAAAGTTCATGTCTGTTGTTACCAGGATTACGAACGGATCCAAACCAATTTTGTGGGTTCGGTGGCCTTCCATTTCGAAAACCTGTTAAGAGCGGCAGCCGCAAAACTGCAGGTGAACCTGGGCCATATTATCAAAAAACCGATTGACGGGTTGGTTCGGTATCACCTGGAATATTTCATGACGATCGAATAGCCCCTACCGAAAAAAATGCTTGTTTCATTTTCTCCGCTCTATGCAAAACGATAAAGCCGGTTTTTACCACAGCCATCAAGGTATCGGTAACCTTATCGCTGCTGAAGCTGGCAGCCGCGGTTTTAAGCTCGAAACGGCCGGAGCTTTTGTATCCCTGGAGCTGATTGCGGCTGGTATCGTCCGGTGCAAGGCCTGGAAAAAGGGTCTGACTTTCGGCGATTTTTCCTATGCGGTGACAGCCGCTGCAGGAGTTGTAGACTTCCGGCATTCGGAAAACGAGCGGCAGATCGAACTGACCACCGGCCGGTTGAAGGTGGTCGTGCAAAAAACGCCCCTGCGTATTCGGTTTTATACCACTTCCGGGGAATTGCTCAATGCCGATGATGAGGCATTCGGGATATCCTGGATCGGAGATGAGGTCACCTGCTACAAAACGTTGCAGGACCAGGAAAGGTTTATTGGCCTGGGAGAAAAAACCGGCAACCTCGACCGGAGAGGCGAGGCATACATCAACTGGAATACGGATCATTTTGCCTACCCCGCCGATGCGGATCCTTTATATTTATCCACCCCCTTTTATATCGGTCTTCGACAGGGGCTGGCCTATGGCATATACCTGGACAACAGCCATCAAACGGTTTTTAATTTCGGGGCTTCCAACGACCGCTTTGCCTATTTTTCGGCGGCCGATGGCCCGATGGATTATTATTTTATCCATCATGAAACGATTGCCGGCATTGTTTCGGACTATACCGTGCTGACCGGACGGATGCCGCTGCCACCTTTGTGGAGCCTGGGTTACCACCAATGCCGGTACAGCTATTACCCGGACACAGCAGTGATGTCTATCGCCCGGCAATTCCGGGAAAAGGATATTCCGGCGGATGTGATCTACCTGGATATTCATTATATGGATCAATACAAGGTATTCACCTTTGATCCCGAAAGGTTTTCACAGCCGGAAGAACTGGTAAAGGAATTGAAGGCCATGGGATTTGAGGTAACCCTTATCCTCGATCCGGGCATTAAAAAGGAAAAGGGTTATCCTCCTTACGACGATGGCCTGGCAGCGGATCATTTCGTCAAATATCCCGATGGCGAACCCTACACGGCCCAAGTTTGGCCCGGTTGGAGCCATTTCCCCGATTTTACCCAGGCCAAAACCCGTGAGTGGTGGGGTGATCAGCTAACCTATTATACCGACAAAGGCATCAAGGGATTTTGGAATGATATGAACGAGCCGGCCAACTGGGGCCAGCATATGCCCGACCTGATCGAATTTGACTACGACGGTCAACGAGCTACCCATAAAAAAGCCAGGAATATCTATGGCCTGCAAATGGCCAGGAGCAGCTATGAGGGAGCCCTTAAACATGCCGGTGATCAAAGGCCCTTTATCCTCACGCGGGCAGGCTTCAGCGGCATACAGCGATATGCAGCCGTTTGGACAGGTGATAATGTGGCATCGGATGAGCATATGCTTGCCGGCGTCCGCCTGGTCAATAGCCTGGGTTTGACAGGTATTGCCAATGCCGGCTATGATGTCGGTGGTTTTGTCGGAGATCCCAGCCCTGAATTATTTGCCCGTTGGATATCCATCGGTGCCTTTTGTCCTTTTTTCCGGGGGCATTCCATGATCAATTCCAAAAGCGCCGAACCCTGGGCCTTCGGAGAAACCGTCGAAGCGATCGCCAGGAACTATATCAAATTAAGGTACCGGTTAATGCCCTATCTGTACAGCCTTTTTTATGAGGCTTCCGTGAGCGGTTTACCCGTAGCCAGGTCCCTGGCCTTCGATTATGCTTCCGATGATACTATTTTTGAGCCGGCTTTTCAGCAGCAGTACTTGTATGGTCCCTCGATTTTGGTTTGCCCGGTAGCCAGTACGGAAAAGATCTGTCTTGTTTATTTACCCGAAGGTGACTGGTATGATCTTTTCACCGACCGGAAATACGCCGGCAAGCAGGTGGCGGCCGTCAATTGTCCGCCGGAAAAATTACCATTGTTTGTACGGGCCGGAAGCTGTTTGCCCATGCAAGCGGCCGTGGCCAGTTTGCAGGATAAACCGGAACCGGTAATGGATCTGCATATCTATCACGGCAAAACCCCTGAAACATTCGATTATTATGAAGACGACGGGCATTCATATGCTTATGAAAATGGACAATTTTGTCAAAGATCTTTCCGCTATGATCCTGACCTGCAACAAATGGTGATCGGAGCGTGCAGCGGCAGCTATCCTTCTCATTTTACTGCGATCAGGGTGATTTTGCACGGATTCCCGGCTATGAAAACGATCCGGGTCAACGGAACATCGGTCGGTGTGGAAACCGGATCCTTCCGGTTTACCGAAGCCTTGCCCGAGGTCGATCCCCTGGGGCATCCTGCTGCCAGTGACATGTCTATCAAAGCTGTCGGCTATCTACAGATAGCTAATTCCGATAGGGAGATCGTATTATCCTGGACTTCCTGAAAAGATACTTTCATTCATTATATTACCTGAAAACCGGCATTTATGACTAAACACAATTCTTCAAAATTATGGACGGCATTCCCACTGCTTTTGATCCTTTCTTCCTGGCTATTGCTGGCCGGCTGTGAGTTCATTAAAAAATCCGAATCCGAACCGCCGCCTGTTTACCAGGAAGTACCATCGGTCAACAAAACACCACCCGATTGGTCGAAAAACCTGAGCATTTACGAGGTAAACCTCCGGCAGTACAGCGCTTCGGGCAGCTTTTCCGCTTTTGCCGAACATCTTCCCCGTTTAAAAGCGCTGGGAGTGGACATAATTTGGTTAATGCCGATCTTCCCGATCGGTAATGAGCAGCGTAAAGGGACCCTAGGCAGTTATTATGCGGTCCGCGATTATAAGGGCGTCAACCCGGAGCATGGCACCGGGGCGGATTTCCGTCAATTGGTGGATCAGATCCATGAACAAGGCATGTACGTCATCCTGGATTGGGTAGCCAACCATACCGCCTGGGATAATCCGCTCACCAAAGATCATCCGGACTGGTATACCAAAGATTCCCTGGGAAATTTTATTCCGCCCGTAGCCGATTGGTCCGACGTTATCGACCTGGACTACAGTAAGCCCGCTTTGCAGGATTATATGATCGATGCCATGTCGTACTGGGTCCGGGAGTATGACGTCGATGGATTTCGCTGTGACGTGGCGGAAATGGTGCCGGTAGCGTTCTGGAATAAGGCCCGGAAGGCCCTGGATAAGATCAAACCCGTTTTTATGCTGGCCGAAGGAGAATCCCCGAATTTACATCATAAAGCCTTCGATATGACCTATACCTGGCGGATGATGCATTTGATGAATAGAATTGCCAAAGGCAAAGGATCGGCGCTGGAACTCGATCGATACCTGGAAGAGGAAAAAGAGCAATACAATAAAAAAGATTACCGGATGTATTTTACCACCAATCATGACGAAAACTCCTGGAACGGAACAGTATATGAGCGATACGGGGAGGGCTATAAAGCATTTGCCGTAATGACCCATACCCTGCCGGGGATGCCCCTGGTTTATAGTGGCCAGGAAGCCGGGCTTCCGAAAAGGTTGAAATTTTTCGAAAAAGATCCCATCGATTGGCAGGACCATCCAATGGCAGATTTTTTCAAGAAATTGCTGGCTTTCAAAAAAGAGCACCGGGTCATGTGGAACGGATCATATGGTGGCGATATCCAACGGATCAAAAGCTCGGACGACGAATCGGTGTTTGCCTTTATCCGGCAAAAACACGAAAAAAAGGTATTGGTATTGCTGAACCTGACGAAGGACCGCATAGATGTTTCCCTGCAGACCAAAGGTTATGAAGGTAAATACCAGGAGCTTTTCACCGGTACACAAATGGCCATTCATCCGGAAACCAGGCTGAACCTGGGGCCATGGGCCTATATCGTTTGCTACAATTAAACCAAGATCGGCTATGATCAAAAAGCAATTCCTTCTTATCATCCTTGGCGGGTTTTGGGCCTGTCAGCAGAGCCATTCACCCGCACCGATCCATGCGATACCGGGCCTGATCATGCCGGTTAGCCTGCAGCCGGACACCACTATCCTTTGGATGCAAGATTTTGTGCCGGAAGTCGATAAGATCGACAGCCTGGATATTCCCGGCGGGCTGCGATCGTCATGGAGCCCGGATAAACAATTGTTGACCCTGGTGGTGGAACAGGATATCCCTCCCTTACTCGATCTCAAGCTGTGGATCAAGGGGCAGGCGGCATCCATCCTGTTAAAAAGATCGAGAAAGATCAGGCATACCCTCGTATTCGATCCTGCCGGGAATTCCTATCGATCGGTTAGCGTTGCCGGATCTTTGAACGATTGGGATCCCGCCCGGACCCCCATGCGTTTGATCGACGGAAAATGGCAAGCCATGCTGGAGCTGAACCCCGGTGCCTATCAATACCAATTGGTTGTGGATGGCACGTGGATGCTCGATCCGGGCAATCCGGATTCCGTGGATAATAATATCGGTGGGTTCAACTCTTCGCTGGTATTGAGCGCCGGTTCGGAAGATAAGGCCCCCAGGTTATTTACCAGCTCAGCAGCCGGGCAGACGATTATTTTAGGACAGGAGCTCACGGCCGAGGCGATTTTCGCTTTCTGGAACAATAGCCGGCTAAATGTACGCATCAGCCCTGAAAAAGGTATTAGCCTGGATATTCCGGCAGCCGCCAAACAGATCGGGCGGTCATTCATCCGGGTATTTGCCCATAATAGCCATGGTTTTGGGAATGATCTGCTCATTCCCCTGGAAAACGGACAGGCGATCCGCGATCCCTCGACCTTAACCCGGCATGACAAGGCTTCGGCCATCCTCTATTTTCTGTTGATCGACCGCTTTCATAATGGGGATAAGACTTTGGATGATCCGGTACAAGATCCGGAGGTGCATGAAAAGGCGAATTATTGGGGCGGTGATCTGGCCGGTATCACCCAAAAGATCGAGGAGGGCTTTTTCCGGGAATTAGGGATCAATACCATTTGGGTATCACCTTTGACCCAAAACCCCCTGAAGGCCTACACGGAATTCCCGGCGCCGCACCGGAAATATTCGGGTTATCATGGTTACTGGCCCATCTCCTCATCCAGGGTTGATCACCGGTTTGGCAGTAACCAGGATCTGCTTACCCTCACCCGGACCGCACATGATCAGGACCTGAACCTCATCCTGGATTTTGTGGCGAATCATGTCCATGAGGATCATCCCATCTTCCGCCGACATCCGGAATGGGCTACCACGCTCGATCTGCCTGATGGCCGGAAAAACATCCGGATCTGGGAGGAAGAACGATTAACCACCTGGTTCGATACCTTCTTGCCGAGCCTGGATTTTTCGCGTCCCGAGGTTATCGAAACCCAAGTGGATTCCGCGCTATTCTGGATCAAGCATTTCGGCCTCGACGGCTTCCGCCATGATGCCACCAAGCATATCCCGGAAACTTTCTGGCGGGCCCTCACCCTGAAACTCAAAAAGGAGGTCATCGTTACGGAGAACCGTCCGGTATTCCAGATCGGAGAAACCTTCGGCAGTCGTGAGTTGATCGGCAGCTATGTCGGAAGCGGCCAGATGGACGGCCAGTTCGATTTTAACTTATATTTCGATGCTCGTACCGCTTTTGCTTCGGATAACAGCACTTTCCCGGACCTTGCCCGTTCCCTCCGGGAATCTCTCGATTGGTACGGTTATCATCACCTGATGGGCAATATCACCGGAAATCATGACATCCCCCGGTTTATATCCTTTGCCGGAGGGGGTATGACCTTTGCGGAAGATGATAAAAAAGCCGGCTGGAACCGGGATATACAGGTTGTCGATGAGGCCGGCTATGCCAAACTTTCGGCGTTAACAGCCTTTATGCTAACTATTCCGGGTGTACCGGTGATCTATTATGGTGACGAATTCGGTATGCCTGGCGCCGGTGATCCGGACAACCGGAGGCCGATGCAATTCGGGGATCTCAAACCGATGGAAAACAAGACTCGCGAAACTGCCCGGAAACTGATCCGGATCCGGAAGGAAAACATGGCCTTGCTTTACGGGGATTTTGAGTGGATCCGGATGCGGCCGTTATCGATGGTCTATTGCCGGACATATTTTGACCGGATCTGCGTGGTGGCCTTTAATAAGTCCCCCGAGCCCATGCCGGTGGAATTCCTACTGCCCGCACGTTTTGCCGGAAGCCCGTTAACGGCACAATTCGGCACCGAATCGACAATCAACGAAGGATCGGTGAATTTAACCCTGCCGGCTTATGGATTTGAGATCCTGACCTCGCGGTAATAATGAATGTTGAAGGTAGAACTTCCTCCTTCATCATTTATCATTCAGCATTCAATATTTCCGTGCTCAGGCTCAATCATCCGAGAAACTACCTCATTCACCAAATCCCAAAACTTAAATCGGTTTCAGGTCAATTCCTGATATTATTCAGTTCATCCTTGATCGTCTGATCATTCGGATTGTAGAGTAATGCAATTTCCAGGTAGGCGATCGCTTTGGCCGTATTGCCCAATCCTTTCTCTATATAACCCATCAAAGCATTGGCGGAATAGTCGAAGGGGTGAAGGTCCAGCACTTTCTGGGCATAGGTCCGGGCGGTCGGGTAATCTTTACGGGTATTGTAAATGTATCCCATCCGGTAGTTGACCAGGGTATTGTTGGGATCCAATTCCAGGATCTCGTCATATTTCTTGATCACCTCATCCCAGTTACCCAGGGCAGCAGCAGGATTAACGAAACCCAGGCGGGCCTCGATGGATTTCGGCTGTAGCTCGATAGCCTTTTGATAATATTGCTTGGCTTTGACAAAATCTTCTTTCATATGGTTCAGCCATCCCATCCTCAGATTCATCACATAATTTTTGGAATCATAAACTTCCATCATAACCTGGATGGCTTTTGGGTAATTCTCATATTGTTCGTAGCCAAAACTTTTGATAAAGGCATCCAGCACTTTGGCATTATCCTGAGCAAAGGCATGAGTACCCAAACTCGCAGCCAGTAGTAAGGAAAAGACGAATCGTTTCATAATCTGAATTTTATACCGGTGAATAATGAATTAAAATGATATGTCGATGTTTGAGAAATGTCATCCCTGGTTTCCCGTTGATACACGCCATAAATATTGATCCCCGGTTTGATCTGGTAATCGACTAAAAAAGTCATTTTTTGCGGGATCGGCTCCAAGGTATTTTGTATCCAGGCTCCGTTTTCTTCGGCTACAAAAATACCATTCCCCGAATAATATTTTAGCAGAATCCTGATCTTTTGATGCAATTGCAAGCCCAATTCCGGCACAAATGCGTGGTAATTCTCCTGCTCATAGCGTTGCCGGTGAATAGCCAGCCCAATTTGCAGACGGTCTTGCCAGATGGGTGGTGTATACCTGGCCGAAATTCCGATCTGTGTAAACGTGCTGGTGGAATCCGCATGTTCCGGATGTTGAAAGGTTGTATCCCGTACAATGATGATCGGCGGATGAGGCGGATTCCCGATATCCAGCGTAAGCTTATGCACGCTTTCGACATTAGCCATTTGCTGAAAGCGGTAATTCAACCGGGAAAAATAGGGGTGGATGTAAAATCTTTTCCATTGTTTGCGAAAGCCCAGGTTGATCAGCACACCTGTTTGCTTTAATTCCCCCCTGTATTTATCCGCTCCTTCCACGATGAACCTTGCCCCTCTTTGCTGTGGCGGATTCCCCACGGTTACCATGGTATCTCTCACCGAATGGATCGGGAAGTCGAGGTTTAGATCACCTTTTAAGCCCAATATATGGAAGGCAGGCTGGATAATGAATCCTTTACCGGCATACCATTGCGGGGAAATGTAATATTGATTTTGTGCATAGCTGCCCCAGAATTGCTCCTGGCGCAAATGTGTAAACTCATGATGAATATGAAGCCTGGCCAGGGGATAATGACCCATGCCGGCGCTCAGGTAGGTGATATGGCCCTGCTCATCGGGAATAGTACTGATCTTGTAACCGCCTTCGGTATAAAAATAATCCAGCGCCCTGGGATAGGGTTTTTGATACTTCTCTTGGGTGGTTGCCGGTAATTTGTCAAACAACAGGGAAGACTTGAACAGGTGGCCGGTATAGCGGTAGCACCAATATAAATAGTCGCGGGCGATCTCACTGCTGCTGTTTTGCTCCAGCGCCCGGTCAAAATATTCCATGGCCCGGAAATATTGACGGGTCTCGAAATAGGCGATGCCGATCCTCAGGTTCAGGTAATGGTAATCGAATCCCTGCCCGATGGCCTGTTCTCCCAGGGTAATCAGTCCTGTCCAGTCTTTATCGAGGTACAATTGATAAGTACCGGCATCCACCTTTTTGAAAGTAAGCGCTTCCTGGGCGGATAGTGCGCCTGTGCAAAGTATCAACAGCAGGATCAGGCGATAACGCATGTGGCTAGAGAGGAACGGTCCGATTCCGTGATCTTTAGTGAGGAAATACTGTCTTGCGCGAGCTCGATTTCGAATTGCAGTTCCCTGACGGTTTGATGGAATATCCGCGCACTGGCCAGGGTGCTCAAAGTTAGGGCTTTTGGATTATTTGAATCATCCACCGAAGTGAAGGAAGCTTCGAAATCCGCCCGGCAATAATGGAAAAAGGGAGCGGTGATATCATGCATCCCCTGGATCACCGGGTTAAAAAAGCCATGGATGAGCAATTTATCCCGCCAGGAAATTTCCGGGTAATAGCCCAACAAGATCTTTTGGGCTGCCAGGTAAAAGTGATAGAGCAGGGAGCGCTTGCTGCCGGAAAAATCGGTGAAATAAAACATGGTCTGATCGTTCATGAAATAGGCATACGATCCTGACTGCTGGCAATAGATATAATTGTATTTATAGGCATCGGTAAATACTTCCCAGCTCACCTGCTCTTGTTTTCCCTGGTGATCCCATGACCAGTGTAACATCTGCCCGGGCTGGAATTTAAAAGCTTTTTCCAGCAGCGGTGTGATCCTGATGTTTGAAACAAATTCTCCGGCCTCGGGTACTTCGAAGCTATGGAATTGCAGTTGCCCGGATCTCCGGGAGAGATAATAGCTAACCGGGTAGGAAAGGGTTTTCGATCCGATATAGGGAGTCGACTGCAATTGAAAATGAAGGTGGGGTTCGGGGGAACGGCCCGAATTACCACATAGTCCGATCACATCCCCTTTTTTGACCACTTCCCCTTTACCGACTTTGAAGCTTTCATTCTTAACATGGGAGATCTTGCTATACAACATATCCCCATGTTTGATGATGATCGTATTCCCCCAGTTATTGTCGAGATCCTGTTCCCCGACCGGATTGTCAGGAATGCCGTCGAGCACTTCCACCACTTGACCGTCGGCGGGTGCAAGTACCGGCAGGTCATAAGCATAATAGTCTTTCACCTGAGTTCCCGGATCACGGAATGATTTTCCCCCTGGATCCCTGACATCGAAATCCCATGCTTCGGCCCACTCCCCGCGGTGGGTTACATCGCCCTGGTGGCCCTGGGAAACAAACCATTCTCCCATGAAAGGGAGCTGGATATGGAACAAGGTATTGGATTTGAACCGTTCCAGTCGAATGAAATGTTTATAATGATTCTGATCGGGAGAGAATTGCTGTTGAACTACCAGGTCGAGACCGGCGGATCTTGTGCGCAAGCCTAATGACATCAGTACTAGGAATACAACCAGGTTGAAGGGCAGGGAATAAAGGGGCAGGTTAAAGGTTATTAATAAAGAATGCGTGGCACTGCTGACCAGGGCAATGATCGGGATGGCCAGGATCACCAATAAAAAGGACTTCCTCGAGGGCACCACGAAAAATCCGCCCAGGGCAATGGCTGTCAGGATAAAATTGAAGCCGATATAGGAATAGATCAATTGAGAAAAATTCCCTTCGAAATAAAAATAGAAGCCATAGCCGATGATGAAGCCGGTGAAGGCCAGCACAAAGGCTATCCGGGAATAGATGAGGATGCCGAGGGCCACCAGCAGTCCTGCCAGGATATTATACTGGAAAAATATTGCCCCCAATGACTTCAGGAAAATGATCAATGGATCGGGGATCGATAGGGCATTGATCCAGTTCTCCAGCGGATCGAACCAATTATGATACTTGGGGAGGTCGGCAATGGTGTAAAATCCCCTGAATTTCAGCTTCAGGGCCGAGAAATTCTTGCCCCCCAACAAAATGGCCCAAACCCCGATCAAAAAGGGCATGCTGAGAAAGGGCAGGTTCTGTCGCGATGTTACATTGGCTAACCAGATAGTCAAAAAGAAAGTCATCAAAGCAGCAATGATCAGCAACAGGAAAAAGGAGATATTGAAATCATAGTATACCCCGATGGCCAGACCGACCATCAAACAATTATAGGTATACATGCCATCTTTGATAAAGGCTTTTTCAAAGTGGAACCATGAAGCGAACAATTGGGCGAGGATGATGCTGATGATACCCGCAATCCCGGCATTGATGTCGAAAAATGTCGCTGCCAGCAAAATCACGCCCAGGATCTTACTGTTGGAAAAGAAGATCTGGGAGTAACTCAGCAACAGCCCCTGGCCATAGGTGTCTGCTATAGATCTAAGCTTCATTAAACCCTAGAGTTTGAATTCCTTCAGGTAATCGGGTGTTACTTCATCTTTTTCGAGGGTCGCCAGCACTTCTTTCTTTTTGATGATATGGGGCTTGCCCTGCATATCGATCATCACCACAGGAGGCCTGAGGGCGATGAATTGCATGGATTGGGTGATGTTATAAGCGCCGACATAGTGGACAACGACATGATCACCGGCTTTCAGGGGAGGTAGGGAAATGTTTTCCCGCACCACGTCGATATTCATGCACAAAGGACCATAGATCACGGTATCTTCGGTATAGGTACCGAAACCTTGTGCCGGCGATATTTTGTGGTCGTACCAAAAGGAGGTAAACAAAATGTTAACGCCGAAGTCCATGATCGTTGCCCTCCGGCCATCTGCAAGCCGTTTGTTGGAAATAACACTCCCCAACAAAAAGCCTGCATTGTCAACCAGTGCCCTCCCGGTTTCCAGGTAGAGGTAAGGAAGCTCTCCTTTCTTAAACTCCGCATTCAGGAAAGCCGATGAGATAGCTTCCGCAAATTCGTCGATCCCCGGTACTGTATCGCTACCCCGTAAATAGGCGCCTTTCAGAGTGTTTTTGGAAGCAAATCCTCCGCCCATATCGATGTATTCGATCACCTTGTCGTATTTTCTCCGGATACCCAGGGCCAGGTCACACATCTTGGTGGCCGCAGCCGCATAGGCGCTGGGAGATAACATATAGGTTCCGATATGGGTATGCAAACCTACCAGGTTCAAATGGTCGGAGGTCATGATCTTGTTGATGGCATCCCATGCGGCTCCGTTTTCATAATTGAAGCCGAAGCGGTCCCACATGGGATACACGCCCGTGTCCATATTGATCCGGATGGCCACATTAGGTCTTTTAGCCATGTCGCTTGCGAGCTGGGTCAGGCGGTACAGTTCATCGAGATGGTCGATATGGATCGGGGAGTTGTTCTCGATGGCTACTGTCAGATCATCATCCGTTTTGTCAGGTCCGTTAAATATGATCTTATTACCGGGCACCCCGTTATGCAGCGCTTTTTCATATTCGAATCTCGATACCACTTCCGCCCATGATCCTTCCTGGTGGAAAACATCACATACGGCATTGAGATAATTGGTTTTATAGGACCAGGCAAATTGTACTTTCGGATACCGGGTGGTAAAAGCCCGGACCGCGTCCCGGTAATTCTCCCGGATCGTCCGTTCGGACATGACGAACACAGGTGATCCGAATTGCTCGATCAGGCTTTTGACCGATACACCGTCGATATGCGTATAGGGTTCGTATTCCGTTCGGGTGCCGAATTTATTCATGATCCCGGTATTTAACTTTTGAATAACCGGACGTTCATATTGTCTTTTCATGCCATAAATTTTTTAAGTATCGGGGACACTTTCTGCCATTACAGCGGCGTCTTCCTTGTTGCGCTTGTTTTTTTGATCTTATAATTCTCCCATGGTGGAGATCTGTTCGAATTCCGATAAGTCGACTACCATATCGTAACTGTAGCGGATAAACATTTTACCGACCTGGTAATCCTTAAAGGCTTTCACCGGCTTACCCATGCCCATGTTGACAAGTGTTTCAACCTGGTTTTGGCCGGTACCTACGGTAAGGTAGCACCATGCCGGAAACCGTGGATTTATTTCCAGTAAATAATAGTCATCATCGGTTGTTTTCATGAATTCCAGTTCAAACGGTCCGCGCCAGTTGGTGGATTTCACCAATTTGTAAGTGATATCCAGAAGTTGCTTGTCGTCCAGCGCCACACCGGCCCAGGCTTTCCCCTTGTCGGTAATATACAGCTTGCGCATAGGTACTGCTCCGAGGGTATTGCCTTTGCCATCCCCAACCCCACATACATTCACTTCCGACCCATGCACAAATTCCTGCAACAGTACTGGTACCCCCCATTTGGCGCTGAGCTTGTTAAAATAGTTGGTGGCCTGGTCTATGGAATAGGCGATGCCGGAGTCGTAAAATTTTCCTTTGACCACCACCGGGAAGGTATAATCTTCCATGGCGGTTCTGATATCGGAGGGGTTAAAGATCATATCCGCTTTGGGTACCAGGATGCCATGCTCTTTCCCGAATTCATAGAGGTTGACCTTATGCCGGGATTCAAACTGGTCGAGGGTCGGGATAACCATTTTGATGTCATGTTCTTGCGCCAGGCGCTCTTCCAGCTTGATAAAATTATACAGCTCGGCATCGAAATTCGGGAACAGGAAGTCTATGTTTTCTACCGAATCGATATATTTCAGCCGCTCGTACAAGATCTCCAATCCTGCCGCCGGCAAAGGGATCTGGTAGGTTTTGTCGACCAGGTCGTGCATGTAAATGCCGGGTTCCAGCGCTTCATAGGAAAGGCCTATGATCTTCACACGGAAACTTTCGGCATCATGCAAAGCCCGGATAACCGCCAGGCCCGGCCCGGGACTGTCGATAGCATTCAGGCCGGTTACCGCGATGGTATATGTCGGCTTACTCATTGTCTTCTACCAGCTTGAAGTTTTTGAGCATGACCGTAAAATCATAGAAATCTTTTTCCACGGTGTCTTTATCGGTCATATAGTTTTCGAGGATATACTTTTCAATGTCTTGTTGGCTTTTGCCTTCTTTTAACAGGTGAAAGATCTCCTGGCCGATAGGATTGATGGAAAAAGAGTCGCCCGTGGAAGGATTAAACAAGAAACCCGAATCACTCAGTGCCAAATTGCGTTTTACTTTCATGTCGATAAGATTTATTGTCGATCGGTATGAATCCTCTTACGGAGGCGTTTGGATCAGGGGTGTATAAAATTCCGGTTTAGATGTGTGAAATTATAAAGGTAATTGGAAATCAGTCGATTGCAGGGAGAAGAAAGGGCCTAAATTTACCATTTTTCTTTTTTCCAGGCAAATTCCGGTGCATCAGATCAGATCCGGGAGCAACTCCTCGATGGTCTTGCGGTGGGCTTTGGGCTGTTGTTTGAATTCGGAAACGGTTAACCCGGTGATCTTTTTGAATTGATTGGACAAATACTGAACGCTGCTATAACCGAACATAAAAGCGATCTCACTCAGGGTGTATTCTTCACTGCTCAATAATTCCTTGACCTTTTCGATCTTCAGGGCGATCAGGTACTTTTCCAGGGTAACCCCGGTTTTTTCCGAGAAAACTTTACTCATTTTGGGGTATGACATCCCTAATTTCTGGCTGAGGTAATCGGAATTCCGGATCAGTGAATTGGCATTATAGGCATAATGGATCAGTTCGATGGCGGCTATTTTGATCTCTTCCACCAGCTTTTCTTCCGGATCTTTGACTTCCGGAAATCCCAGCTCACGGAGTTGCCGTTCAATTTCCGCGGGTTTGATCAGCCGGGGTTCATAGGAAAATTTTACAAAGCCCAAATGCGCCTCCAGTATACGGACACCTTTTACACCGCTGAAATGCAATTGCACCAGCTTTATGCAACTCCTGCTGACCATATTTTTCAACTGCAGACTGGCGGTTACTTCAAATGGCGGTGGATCGCTCATGAATTGTTCCCGGGATTGGCTGCCCGGTTACAATGATAAAAGAAAATGTGGGTTTGACAAAATCTACGAATTCATGGGCACATGGGCAGGAGGTGGATGTTTGATGGGTTCGAATTTTCAGGATGACAGGAAATTTATCCCGGAGGTATATTATTCGGATCATTAAATATAATCATTGCTGTTATTTTGAAAAATTTGATCGGGGATAACGGCGTGAGCATGAAGGATCAGGAAGGCGTTAGTAAAAAGATGAGCGTTTTGGAACCCTTGGAAGGGTTAATTCCGTAAGACGATTGTGTTGAGACAACCCCAAGTATTATCTTTCCATCATTCCGAAAAGATCAGGGGCGGTATATTTTCAGGTTTTAACTGCATAATATTTAGCCGAGCATGGATGCCCTGAAAGAACTCCTGGAATACCTGGAACTCGGACCTGTATGGGTGCCCGTTCTATTATTGCTATGCGGAGCATTGAGTTGGTTTATCGTGAAATATTTTGAGCAAAGGAATGCTTTAAAGCGGATAGAGGCAGGCTACCGGCAGGCACATACCGCAAAGATCAACGATAAGCTGATCGCATATGCTTCCGTTCAAACGCCGCTGCTGTATAAAGCGCATATTCTGTTGTTCGAAGATGATGATCAAGGTTCGGATCATCTGCTTGAAAATATCCGGGCCGCCGATGCCATGATCATGGAGCCTTTCCGGGAGTATAAGCAATTTCTGAAAGAGCCCCTGGTTTCGGAAATGTATAAGATCCATAACCTGCTCGAACAAATGAAAACCGGTTATCAGCCGGATGCCGCCCACCTGGACCAATTTAAGGCCATGAAAAGTGATTTTCTGAAGCAAGTCCGGCGGATAGAAGATCAAATCAGCCTGCTCATTAATAAATGATAAATGTATGAACTATATTGTCAACAAATCAAACGACATGATCCTGATTATGGGTATGACGCTTCCTAAAGGGGCCAAGATGCCAGTGATCAACGACAAGATCCTTGAGTTGGAAGAAACAAAAGCCCTGCTGGCCAAAGGAAAAATAGAAGTGATCAAGCAAAACGGGGAGGGTGGATGAAATAATTGCCAGACCCTAACTTAATTATGATCAACAAATTCGATCTTTACCGCAATACCGGGATCCTGTATGTGATCGTATGGTTCACGACAAAGGAATTGATCCGGAATATGGATCATACCAAAGCGGCCGAAAATAACCTGGATTGGATACTGGTCATCTCTCCCTTACTTACCGCTGCTTTGTTCACCTTGTTTGCTTATGGTTTTATCATATTTAGCCGGCGGCTCGAAGATCTCTGGCTACAACGGGCTGCATTCGCATTTTTCTATATTCATCTCATCCGTTCGATTGCCGTGGAACTGATCAATTTTTCCTCTGCCGACCGGGAAGCCATGATCGTCCTTACCACACTTTTTAGTATCGCTGCCTATATTTTCCTGGGCTACCGGATCTTCAAGATCCACCGACAGGTCCGTTCGGGCTCCTACCTGATGGCGCTGGCGATGATCATTTATGCCGGTCTTAAATTAACAGGCATCGCTGAGTCCTATATCGGGATCGGCTATATCTTCGTGGTTACCACCATGGTTATTTTTTTCGGCCGTTTGCATCATGCCGAAGGGGCACAGCCCGATCAGCGCTAGGGGCAATAAAATAATTCTATGGCCAACCGATTGGTTACAGAAATTCTGCGAAATTTACAGCTCGATTTGACAATTCTCAGTTAGTCAACACCATGGTTCTACGTCTGATCAGGGATTTTGCCTTCATTGCTTTCGGGATCTTGTCCGCAGGTTTCGGCCTGAAAGGATTTTTACTGCCCAATGGATTTATCGACGGGGGCGTAACCGGGATCTCCCTGCTGGCACAGGCCATTACCAATTATCCTTTGTCTATATTGATCGTGGTGATCAACGTGCCGTTTATCGTCCTGGGTTACTTTCAGATCGGACCTTCTTTTGTTTTTAAAAGTATGCTGGCTATTATCGG
This sequence comes from Chitinophagales bacterium, assembly GCA_028278085.1. Lineage (GTDB taxonomy): Bacteria > Bacteroidota > Bacteroidia > Chitinophagales > JANQFB01 > JANQFB01. The sequence goes on along the minus strand of JANQFB010000333.1, from coordinate 12,692 downwards.
ACTGGCCGTGGCGCTGGCGCTAATAGAATATCCCATAATCACCTCCGATAAGTTGTTGGTAGCCGTTTTCGGCGGTTTTTTCCTGGGTGCAGGCATCGGTTTATCGGTGAGAGGTGGCGGTGTACTGGATGGAACGGAGGTATTGGCGGTTTACCTCGGCCGGTTAACAGGTTTGACCATCGGCGACCTGATCCTGATCTTCAATGTTATCATATTTTCGCTGGGCGCCTGGTTATTATCCATAGAAACAGCGCTTTATGCCATCCTGACCTATCTGGCCGCTTCCAAAACCGTGGATTTTATCATCGAAGGTGTGGAAGAATATATCGGCGTAACCATCATTTCAGAATTTAGTGAGGATATCCGCATCATGATCCTGGAAAAAATGGGAAGGGGTGTGACCATTTATAATGGAAAGAAAGGTTATGGCAAAAGAGGAGAAAACCTTAATGGCACCGATATCATTTTTTCCGTTGTAACCCGCCTGGAACTGACCCGCATGAAAACCGAGATCAAAAAGATCGATCCGAACGCCTTTATCGTCATGAACAGCGTGAATGATCTAAAAGGCGGAATGATCAAAAAAAGACACTTCAAAGAACAATGATCCATGGATAACCGGCCATTGATCATGTATTGATAATTTTCCGATGGTGCTTGTCCATCCGGCCTTGAAGCCTGCCAAAATATATTTTAATCTGATTTTTATACCCTATCATATAAATTTTATTATATTTAGGGTAATCCACACTTTTGTGGAGTCATTTAAACCTACTAGTTATGACAAAAACATTACACAAGGGCATTTTTTTGCTCGCTGTTTTCACGATTTACGTGACAACCGGCTACGGACAATCTTATAACCAGCATTTCCCCTGCGGGAAAAAAGGGAATAAGGTTCAGCTCTGCCACACCATTGGTTCCGACTCGAATTCATCCGGGTCCTCTGCAAGCTCTGATGATAATGGTTCCAGGACCATTTGTGTCAAAGAGAGTAGAGTTCAACGTTTGCTGGCGCAAGGGGCTACGCTAGGACCCTGCGACGCCGATTGCGTCGATCCCAATCAGATCGATCCGAACATTGGTTGTATTGCCGTTTATGATCCGGTTTGCGGTTGTGACGGTAATACCTACGGCAATGCCTGTGTTGCTATCAACAGAGGCGGCGTTACGGCCTTTACCAAGGGTGTATGCGGTTGTATCGATCCTGACAAGATCAATCCGACTCCCATTTGCCCTGCAGTAGCCGCACCGGTTTGTGGCTGTGATGGCGTAACTTACCAGAATTCCTGCTTTGCCGTCAATTCAGGGGTTACTTCCTGGACACCCGGAAAAGGTTGCGGCGGTGTGATCATTCCCAAAAACAGCAACCTCGGCCCCCAATCCGGGGAGCAGGTTAGCCAGGCTTCCATTGAAGCTTACCCGAATCCGTTTTCCGGCCGGGCACAGGTCGTATATAGCGCTTCCCATGCCGGACCGGTTACCATTAGCCTGGTGCATGTCAACGGTCAGGTTTCCAGGGAATTGTTCAAAGGTATGGCCGAAGCTAACCATATCTATCAATTCGAGATCGACGGAACCACACTGCCTGCTGGCGTTTATGTGTTGAAATATTTGACCGGCAATGGTGAACTGAAATATCAAAAATTGATCTTAAGCCGGTAAGTCATTGCATTCATCCACCGGACTGCGCGGGATTTCCCGGGTCCGGTGGTTTTTTCATTCCTCGCTTTCCCATACCTTAGAATTCGATCATCAGACCGATCGAGGGCAAGACCGTGCCAGATGAGTTTTCGATCTCTTCCGTCCGGTAGGCCAGCGGATTGTCGGTATCTTCGACCGGGTGCCCGTTGGCATCTCTCACCACATCCAGGAAGGACTGGCTTTGCACCTGGAAATTGTAGACATTCTGGATATCCAGGTAAACGTTGAGGGAAGCATTTTTAAAGAACCATTTTTTATCGATCCGGATATCCAATCCGTGCGACAAAGCATTGCGGGATTCGTTTAAGCGGTCCCAATCCGGAATACCCTGGCCGGTAACATCCCATACTGATTTCAGCGAAGAAAGCCGGACATCATAAGGTGTATATGGCGCTCCACCCAATAATCGGAATTTCATGCCGAATTCCCAATTACGCTTGAATTGCTTGCCCGCGGTAATATTCAGGATATGCCGGTTATCCCAGGAAGACGGCCTGTAATTCCCGGACTTATCTTCAAACTCACTCCTCACCCATGTATAAGACAAGATACCATAGATCGAAGTACTTAGTTTTTGCTGCATCAATACTTCCAGCCCATAGCTTCTGCCGGCAGAAGTGGAGCTAACCGGTTCATTCCCGATCACGCCGAAGTCACCACCCAGGTTTGCCAGGGAAATACTATCGGCCAACAGGAAAGGATAGTTGCTATAGCGCTTGTAAAAACCTTCCAGGGAGATCCTGGCAAAAGTGGTGGGGTTGTATTCCAGGCCCCCGACGACATGATCGGATTGGATATAGCTAATTTGGTTTTCCCGGTTCACCAACGTATTGGCCGGATCCCGGTATCCCATCACTGTATAGGCCGGCAATTGGTAATAGCGGCCGGAGTTGAAGTTGAGGCTGAGTTTTTCATGGAGGGCATAAGATGCGGAGAATCGCGGACTCAACTGATCGGCCGGGTTCGACATTTCAGTCGAATAATCGTTGAAGTCCGTGCGAAGGCCCAGGGAAAGGGTTAAGCGATTTTGCATAATGGCTTTACTAAGTTGGCTAAAGGCGGAAAATTTGTGGACCCTAAGCTTCGAATCGAAATCGATCTCGACCACACGGCCTGCTATGATGTTTTTATTAAATGTGGCATTGGTATACCAAACATTTTCATAGCCCCCGCCAATATTCCATTTCCACCCGTTTTTACGTTTGGTATTTTCCAGCCTCAGTTTGTTTTCGATCTCTTGTGAATTATAATCCAACACCAGGAAAGCGGGGTCTTCTATATTATCCTGGTACTTGGTGGCCTGGTTATTCAGGTGATTCCGGCTAAGTACCAAGGTTTGATAACTGTTAGCCGAGAAATGGGTCCACTTGGCTCCAACAGCGTAGTTCCATTGGGTGTTAACCGGTAAATTGCCCAGGATATAATTGTTCCGGTTGATGAGGCTGGTATCATCGAGCCCTTCATTTGCCGCAGTGTTCAACTCAAAATCGTCGATAGCGCCGAGCCCGATCAGGGTCAACTGGTGCTTTTCGGAAAACTTAAAAACATGCTTATATTGGAAATCATTATAGGTCGGCAGAAAAGGAAGCGCAAGCGCTTTGAACAGGAATTGCAGGTAAGATCTCCTGGCTGAAAGCAGGTAGGTCGATTTAGCGCCTAATGGACCGTTGAGGGTAATCCCAATATCACTCGAACCCACCATAAATGTTCCCGAAAGCTTTTCATCATTTCCACTGATCTGCTTGAATTCCATCACCGAACTCATGGCATTGCCCCGGTTGGCGGGAAAAGCGCCAGCATAGAAATCCACTTCCCGGATAAAATTGACATTGATCATGCCCACCGGGCCACCCGAAGAACCCTGGGTAGCAAAATGATTGATATTAGGCACTTCGATACCATCCAGGTAAAAACGGTTTTCATTGGGAGCCCCGCCCCGGACGATGATATCATTGCGGAACGACAGGGTGCTTGCCACGCCCGGTAAGGATTGGATAACCTTGGAAATATCCCGGTTGCCGCCGGGATTCCGGTAGATCTCCGTAGCGCTGATGGTACGGAGGCTGACAGGACTTTCTTCGGTTTTGGTATAAGGTGTGGCCACAACTTCCACGGCATCCAGGGTCGAGGCTTCTTCTACCATCGGAATATCGAGCAGGGTCGGCCGCGCTGAACTGACGATCACCTCATACAAAATGGCCGGTTTGAATCCCACGTATTTGCAGATCACATTGTAGGATCCGGGAGCCAGGCCATCGATCCGGTAATTGCCGTCGACATCTGTGGTTGCCCCGGTAATCGTACTGTCGATCACAATATTGGCAAAGGGTATCGCTTCATTGTTGATGGTATTGTAAACACGTCCTTTGATGGATCCGGTTTGCGCGTATAGGTCTGTTCCCGTCATTAACCCTATCAGAACAAAGATCAGGCGTTTAAGGTTCATACAATCGATTTGGCAAGTAATGGATGAGTATCAGACAACCGCAAATTTCTTTTGGGTCAGATGTTATTGTTGCGTTTTAACGTATGAAGGGATAGAAAAGTTCACCAGAAATAATATACTTATTAAATTGTATCTGTAAATTAAAGGATTATAGCTGTTATTCCAGAAGCATTTGTTTAAGCAAAGGATATATTTTAGGGATAAATATCAGCGCACCAACCACAAGCGATAGGATGGCACTCATCAAAACACCGGCCGCGGCAAGATCCTTAACTTTTCCGATATGTTCGTTAAAATCAGGTGAAACAAAATCCGCTAAATATTCTAAGGCCGTATTGAAGATCTCCGCGATAAATACCAAACCAATGACAACCGATAAGCATAACCATTCCATCCCAGACAATTGCATATAAAGTCCCAAACCAATAACTCCTGTGGCCGCAGCGATCTGGATCCGGGCATTGGGCTGTGTCGCCAAAAAGAGCCGGATACCTTTGAAAGCATAGGCAAAGCTTTTGATCCGCCCCGAGATCCAGGGGAATAAAATAATTAAGGCGCCTCTCATATATCATACCGGACCATTGAACGGGTTGCCAGGCTATTGATTGATTTAAGCTTGCTAATTAAACCCGATTGCTATCGATCCATAACCAAAGCTATGCTTTTCCGGTTAAAAAATATATGCTACAGGGAAAAGACGAGAAACCGGCCGGACTTGCCCAATAATAAAAGGTTTTCGGGTCCCCGGCTTTTGGGAACAGGTGTCTCCGGGTGCCGGTTTCTTTCCGAATCCATTTGTCCGGGAGCGCCTAAAAACCTTGAAAAATATTTCCTATTCGTTGGCATAGTTTTTGATGATTCTTCGAGCAAGTAGATGAAAATATTGTCTGAAAATATCAGGCTCATTTCCATCACTTAACATTGTGCATCATTTTTTTTAAGGGACCATTCAGCAGTTCATATTTACTAATTTGCTAAACATCAAAAAAAATGAAAAAATTGATTTCCATCTGCCTGATATGGGCAGGATGCATCCCGACCACACACGCGCAATGGCAAACGATCACCACTTCCGCAACCGGACCGATCTATAGTCTTTTTTTTATTTCCCCTGAAACAGGCTTTATCGGGGGACAGGATGGTATGCTCTTGAAGACCACCGATGGAGGAGATACCTGGACAGATCATTCCATCAATACAACTAATTTGATCTATAGTATTCATTTTGTCGATGCCAACCATGGCTTTCTAAGCGGTTCCCAATCCCTGCTATATAAGACCACTGATGGCGGCCAAAGCTGGAGTCCGATGGATACGGCCTCCATTGGCTGTGCACCCTGGACTTGTACCTTCTTTGAGGTGGAATTCCTGGATGAAAATACGGGGTATATTGGCCTTTCAAAACCATCCCTGGATATCACCATTGCTAAAACTACCGATGGCGGTGATTCCTGGACATCGACCGATGTTTGTAACACGTTCCGGGAGATCAGCGTTCCTTCTTCCACCCATGTTTTCGGCGCTGGTGGTGACGGTTGTTTACAACGGTCGATCGATGGTGGGCAAAACTGGACCTTTATGCCGTCTGATGGATCCGTGCACTGGCATACGATCCATTTTACGGATGAAAACACCGGATTTGCCGCCGGTAGCAATGTCAATCCCCCGGAAAAAAGGATCTACCGTACACAGGATGGCGGAGCTAGTTGGGATCATTATGCCACCGGCCGACAGCAATCGGTGAACCATATCCGTTTTGCCAATACCCAGGTCGGCATTGCTACCGGGTCCGGTTTTGTGATGGAAACGGATGATGGAGGAGATACCTGGTCGATGGATACAACGATCAGCGGTGGTTACATATCCTTTACACAAAATATTGCTTATATGGCCTCCGGAACAAACCTGCTAAAGAAAGAATTTTCGTCGCTGGTGACAGTAGGGGAGCCGCAGCTTTCATCCGGTTCCATACAGATCTTTCCCAATCCTGCAAGGGATCAATTGAACATCAGGTTCAATAGAGATCTTGACCTGCGTTTGGAGATCTTTGATTTGTTGGGTCATAAGTTGGCCAGCTATCATTTTCCAACAGGGAAAGGATCTGTTCACTCCATAGACATTTCCGGATTGGCTGATGGGATTTACTTTTGTCGGGGTTTTGATGGGAACAGGCTGTATACCAAGAAAATCGTTGTGGATCGTTAAAACCTGTTAACCGATTAGGGTTTGTTCATATCCTGATCCCCAAAAACAAAAGCCGCTCCGGCTCCTCGAGCATAGATATCTCTTTGGATAAGACCATCAATTTTAGGGTTCCATGAAGTCCGCGGAGATTCGCTGAATAGTGTGCGTTTGGGTAATTAAGCATAATTATTAAATTTAGGATCAATTAATGGAACAACCTTTAAGCCCCTATCCTAATGAAAGACGTACGATTCAGTAAAGGCCTGTTTTATACCAATGGTGAACAGACCAGCGTTGCTCTGAGTAACGACAATATTATTGTGGAAGTACACAAATCCCAAAATCATGATACCCTGTGGTATGCCGTGGGACAAGCGTCCGTGTACCATGTCGAGTTTGGCGCATTTGAAAAATATGATTCCGGTACCCATCCAAATGTAGCGGTCAATAATAATTCCTATGTCGTCGAAGTACATGAAGGCACCAAAGATGATCAGTTGTGGTGTCGTTTAGGCCAGATCACTGGCGACCGGGTTGATTGGTTTCCCGCCATAACCTATGATCTCGGACACAAGCCTGCCGTAGCCATTAACGATACCGGGGTAGTGGTGGAAGTCCATCAATCGGCCAGTAATCATACCTTGTGGTATACGGTGGGATATATCCAAGATAAACAGGTGAAATGGGGAAAAAGTGAATTGTTTGATATCGGCCTTTGCCCGGATATCTCCATTGACAGCCAGGGTAATGTTGTTTTCGTTCGTCAGGCAGAAAAGGATGATACCCTTTGGTGCCGGACAGGTGTTGTGGATGGGAGCAAGATCAACTTCAGCAAGGCTTTGCAGTATGATAACGGTAAATCCCCATCCGTAGGTTTGAATGATGAAGGTACGGTGATCGAAGTCCATAAATCCCAAAACCATGATACTTTGTGGTCGAGGTCCGGTATGTGGACAGCAGATGGTGTTACGTACGATCGTTCGATCAAATATGATAACGGGGAAGATCCCGCGGTATCCTGCAATGAGGAATTTGCCATTCAAACGCACCGCTCCGGAAAACATCATACCTTGTTTTTTTCGCCCGGTTTGATTGCCGATCGCCAAACCTGGATGGAAAAGGAAGTGGATTGGGGGGATACAAAATTATTCGAGGCATCCCTACCCGGTACACATGATGCCGGCACCTTTCATCTCGGGCATACCTTTGCACCGTCGAATTGCCAGGATAATATTTTTGAAAAGGCGCTGGCGTGGTGTCAGCAGCATGCCATACCTCATGGGATTATGGTGGATGTGTTCCAGGATTGGGGAGAAGCCCAGGAAGAAAATATTGCCATGCAACTGGATGGCGGCATCCGGTATTTCGATATCCGCCCATGTGCCTTTAATAATGATTTCTATGTGTATCATGGTCTCCTTGGCCCCCTAATTTCTTATATGCTTCGAGATATCCAACAGTTTATGAAGGCGGTGAATAAGGAGTTGGTCATCCTCGACCTTTCACATTTCTGCAATTTTAACGATGATGACCATGCGAAGTTTGTTGATTTGATCAAATTATACATCGGTGATTATCTATATGTTACCGGCTTGCCTAATCTTTTAAGGATACCTGTCGCTGATTATATCGCCGATGGCCCTCATGTGCTGGTGGTTTACCGGGACGATTATATAGAAGACAATCCCGAGGGTGGATTTTACAAGGATGAAGCCTTTAGGATCTATAATGAATATTCCAACACGCCCTACTATGACGAGATGGCGAAGGATCAACTGACCAAGTACCAGGATCAAAAAGGGGGGAGTGGAAAGAAATTGTTTCTCTTATCCTGGACCCTTACCCCGGATTTTAACACCATCATGCTAGATCTGGAATACCGTGTGGTCCCTTTTATGCACCATTCTGATTTACATAAATTGGCCACTACCGCCAATACCAAATTGCCAAAATTTATCCAGGATAATTATAATGATCAATACCCCATCAATATTGTCTTTACGGATTTTTATGTTGAATCAGGCGCTGTAGATCTGGCCATCCACCTGAGTAAAAGAACGACTGGTGGTTAACATATAAAATGTCCTCAAAGCCAGCCTTATTGCTGACGGACGAGTTTGTAATTCGTTGATGGATGGTTTAGGTTCCGTCGTTTTTGGGGCCCAGGGGAGGATAGGAAAGGGGGCTTTTTTCGGGATTGCTCCGGCAAATGCCTGTTTTCAGTTAAATCCTCAATTATGCCAGTTTAACAAAGTTATCTTCAAGTTTCACATGAAAATTGATCTCGGCTTTTAACGCTTTAAAGACTTTAAGGATGGTATCGATCGTGGCACTGTTGGCGCTGCTTTCAAGTTTTGAAATTTGAGACTTTTGTACGCCTACCAATTGTCCCAATTGTTCCTGGGTCAGGTTGCGTTCTTTGCGGGCAGTTTTGATCATTTTTCCCAAAATATCCATCCGCAATTCATATTCATATGTATCTCTCTCCTCGGTCCCGACTTTGCCGATATATTTGTCTTTCATCTCCACGAGGGTGATAGTTTTCATTGCCTTTTTAGCCATAGGATTATTTTTAGGGTTATTCAATATGGATGGCCTTTCTTATCAATTCCACACCTTCTAATTTCAGCACATAAACATATATACCGGCTGGAAGATTCGACGTAATCCATGTTTTAGCATACTCGCCACTTTGTTGATAGGCGCTAACCAAATTAACTACCTCCTTTCCATCCATCCCATATACAGTGAGATCAACTGCACCATCTTTTACAATTTTATAACTAATTATGGTCGATTCCATAAATGGATTGGGCTGATTTTGCAGTAATTCGTTACCTGAGCTATCTTTGAATTCATCTTCTACGGTTGAATTAATGGTGTCATATTGCTGGTTATTACTGCAACAATTTCCTATTATTCCTACGGCTTTGTTGATATCCTCTAATTTTTTATTCATTTGAATAATCAATGCTTGTTGATCCAATATTTGTTTTTGCTGGGTTTTATAGTTTATTTTTATGTTTTCTATCTCCCTTTCTTGTTGAGTTTTTTCTGCGTCCAAATCTTCAATGGTGCTTGTCAGATCACCTATCATGACCTGTTGCTCTTTGATCCCTTCAACAAGAACAGCAACGATCTTGGAATACGCAATGGCCTTGTAGCCGTTATCAAACGTTTGGACCACTTCCGGTAATGCCTTTTCCATGTCCTGCGCAAGAAAACCAATCTCTCTTCCTGCGTCAAAATTCCGTTCCGGGAATGCTTCCCTTGCCATATCATAAGAAACGCCATTCATCTTTTGTACGATTTCCAGCGCTCCTTCCAGGGGCTTGATATTCTTTTTGAATCGACTATCAGATATAATCGTATTTCCGTTTGAGCAAATATCTCCTGCAACGTCCAGGCGACATTGTGGATTATCGTTAACGATCCCGACATTGGGAACAGGCATGCCTGCAGCGCCACCGGAGGCGGATAGTATGGGATAATTATGAAAACCACTGAAGGCAATTCTCAGGCCATTGGCCAGGACACCATGAATGTTGTCACCACTCATCGCTTCAATATGAATTTGATTTCCATTACCCCCACGTGCATCCTGGTTGAACAAAGCCACTACCACACGGTTAGGATCGTTACCTGAAAAGGAGGCGACTGCGTTTCCGATGGACTGGTTTACGCTCAATCTTCCTGTACTTCCCGTAGCGACACTGCCCAGGGACATTTTGGCAAAATTGTTCAGGGCAAAGAATGTCCCTGCATCAGTGCGGGCTTCAATGGTGTTGGCTGTACTGTCTGTTTTACCAAAATGATTTTTAGCTTTTATTTGTATAGTAGGCCCGCCACTTCCTCCTGCTTGTGCAGTAACAGGCAGATCTCCATGCCCTGCAATAATGGTACCGGAATTGAGTACCTCAAGAATGTTTCTTGTATTACCTCCCAGGCCTGATTGGGCTTTTAATATACGCTCTTGTCCGTCAGTTGATGAGGTACTCGTTAGTTGCAAGACACTGTTACTACCCAAAGCTGATGACCCAATGGACACGTGTCCTTCTCTTTGTATGTTATCTGTTTCATCACCTGGTAAGCCTAGTGATACACTTCTCCAAAAATCATTAACATAAGATGGCTCCCATTGACTACCATCCCATATTAATGCCTGGTTTGTCTGAGGGATTGCTGTTGAGATCGGTCTGCCTTGTATACCCTTAACGGTCAAAGAAGTTATTCCGGTAGCATCCCCTGTATGCGCAGTATGTGAAAAGGTTGTGCCTGTGAGGGTCAATCCCGCTCCTGCACTGTATTGTGTGTCATCATCTCCATCCCAAATATCCGGACCGAGTGGTCTGTAATAAACTTTACCAATATTTGAAGAATTAACCTGGTCATTCACCAAGACATGCTCAAAAGTTCCAATTTGATCTTCCGCGACATCTCTAATTCTTAGATCGCCATCAATATCTAATTTACAGGTTGGCGGTTCAAGGTTTGCCGAATAATCCCCGAAGATATTACCAATCCCAACATTTCCCCCCTGTTGGGCATCCAAAAACATCATGGTTTCCGGAGCCTGGAAAGAACCTTTCAGGATCAGGATATTGGCGTCAGTTGTATTGCCTCTCATGACTATTCGAGGTGTTTGTAATGTATTGCCATCATCAGTGGTGAGGATCATGGCTCCGGTAGCCCCTCCAACATTGCCATAAGCTTGTGCTATGCCTACCGGGAAGCAACTCGGACATTTTTTCAAAGAGAGCAAAGTTTGTGGTGTTGTGGTGCCAATTCCCACATTGCCGCCGATGGGATTAATATATGTTCCTTGCATGGAGGCACCTTGCAGCGATAAGGCACCCGTTCCTGCAGTTGTTGAAATATCGTTGGTTCCGGTTTGTGTAACACCCCCAAGGATTAAAGAACCGCTGCCTACCCTGATTATCCTTGAATGAATGGAATCAGTCAGGATGGTATCCGCATACAAAGTACCATTGATTTTCGCATGGCCAACAATTTCTAATTTTTCAGAGGGGTTATTGGTACCGATCCCAACATTTTCCGAACCGCCTGCCGGTACAAGGATCACATGATCATCACTACTTTTAGAACTTTTGCTACTGCTGCTTTGTGCCAACAATGACAGGTTTGTGATAAAGGATATGGAACATGTTGCGAGTATGATTATTAAGTTTTTTGTGTTTTTCATTTTTGTTTTCTCCTGCATTTGTTTTGAGTGGTGAGATTTATTCGTTCAGTTTTTATAATAATATGTTTTTCCAAAAAATTTTGTGGATTATTGTGCTTATTGTAGGCGAGTATTTTTCACTAACATTTAGCTAAGCAGTCCGGGCTGTCAGTTCGGAGGAGATAGCCGTCCAGACCCAAAGAAAGATCACTTTTTTTCCTGGTGGGGCATTGGCGCATTGTTGCTTAGCCTTAGTTGGTAACCGCTTATTCCATTCACTTTTGCTATTTATGTCAAGTTCTTATGGGTGATAATTTTCAATAACTTTTACCTTCCCAATGCCCCTAATTTCAATTCTTTTGTTTTCGTGTCCGACCCAAATTCCGTAGGCTTTGGGGTCTACCTCTCGTCTGTATTTCTCGGTAGCAAATTCACATTCCTTTTGATTGCTAAAAGGCCCAATAAAAACGCAATAGAGGCTTACTCCACTTAATGACTCATAATCGGGAATCCATAAGAAATCAGCTTGATATCCCGACTGTCGAAGTTTTCTCACCTCAGTCTTTGCTTGATGTTCTTTTTCAACTCCTTTTACATTAAGTACGAATGTAGGTATGTTAAATGTCTTAGAATCGTCTTGGTCAGGCAAATTGGTTGAATCTGGATCGGTATCACTCTTTTCAAGTCCAACCAAACTTCTGATTTCTGGGACAGTTACTGTAGCAACAATTGCAGTAAATGAGAGCACTAGACCAATGATTCCGATAATAATTCCTGTTTTTCCCATGTTTCAATTTTGATCAAAGTCAAAATCTTGCGGCTTTGGAGTCCGTTATTATAGATCGAGTGAATGTCGTGATTCTCTCTTGATATAACAAATGGCTGCTAGCGGATCAGTGTAAAAAACGTTGCTGGCCGATAGGACAGCTATGTTTTTTTACACAATGCTAGGGGCTGGGCATTTTGTTGATATTTTACTTATCAGCATTCTTGAATCGTTAATTCTACTTCCTTGTCTCCAAAACAACCCCTGCATTTCAAAGTATTGAAGCCTGACTCTGTGTCTAAAGAATCGATACTTTCCACAGTATATGCTTCTGATTGAGGACTTGTTTTAATTGAATCCAATATCTGTTTCACTTCTTCGAATACATCTTTTGGCAAATCAGTTGACAT
>JANQFB010000332.1 GCA_028278085.1 Chitinophagales bacterium | reverse complement strand
TTCATATAGGCATTATGATCTTTGTCTTCCTGCTCGATCTGGGCCGTGGGGTCCATATGGTGATATACATTTTGCAGGCATTCCACCAGTACATTAAACACACGTTTTTTGATCTTAGGTTCTTCCGGTAATTTTTCCAGCTTGTTCTCGGTGATCATCAGGATGGAGGACAACAGATCGGAGGTAATTCTCCCTTTGAACAGGAGCATGATATTAGTCTTCTCCATGTCCTTATAATATTGGAAAGCATCAATCATATTGGAAGAAACTGACGATCACAACCTGATTCCGATCAGGAGTACATCATCGATTTGGTCGGCTTTGCCTCGCCAATTTAGAAAAATATTTTCAAACATCCTATTCTGCATATCCATTTTTTTGGCCTGATTTTCAAGGATCTTTTCCTTCAATCTTTTGATCAGAAACTTTTTATCGAATTCCCCGCCGAATTGGTCTGTGTACCCGTCGGAGAACATATAGATCAGGTCATTTTTCCGGAATTCCACACGCTGATTCGTAAATCTTCGTTTGTCTTCCATCTGGAATCCGCCGATGGAAAAACGGTTGCCTTTGACCTCTGTCAGGTTACCCTCGCTGACATGGATCAGCGGTCTGACGGCTCCGGCAAACTCGAGGGTGCTTTTGTTCAGATCGATCATCACCAATGCCGCATCCATACCGTCCTGCGTATTGGACCCTTTCCTATCCTGTTTCAAAACATTGCGGATATATTGGTGTAAGGCATCGAGGATGGCTCCGGGTTGCATAATGCCCTGTTCGATGACTACCCGGTTGAGGGCGTTGTTACCGATCACCGACATAATGGCCCCGGGCACACCATGACCCGTACAATCCACCACAGCCAGCACTACACGTCCGTCCTTTTCAAACATCCAGTAAAAATCACCACCGACAATATCTTTCGACCAGTTGATCACGAACGACTCGGGAAAGATCTTCTTGAACTTCTTATTATCCGGCAATACGGCTTTCTGAATGTTCTTGGCATAGTTAATACTGTCGGTAATATCTTTGTTCTTCTTCGAAAGCTGAAGGTTCTTGTCTTTGATCTCCTGCTCGGCCCGCTTCAGATCGGTGATATCACTATAAATCGCGACGATCTTATCCAATTTCCCATTCCCCGTTAACACCGGCGTTACCGTGGAGGAAGCCCACAACAGATCTCCCTTGGTATTGTAATGGGAGCTTTCATAGGTAATGGATTTGCGTTCTTTGATACTTTCCGCCACCGCCTCCCGGATCTCGGGATTGGAACTGATCTCATAAATGCTGGATCCGTAATCCGATTTGAAGGCCTCCAGGCTATCATAACCGGACATGGTTTTGAAACCGTCGTTCACCCATTCGATCAAACCGTTGGAATCGAAGATCATCACGGCGTTATCGGTTTTGCTGGCCACGATGGATAACTTTTTGAGCTCTTCATTGGTTTTCGCCAGCATTTCGGTATTCTTCCTGATCTCCCGGGTCCGCTCTTCTACCTTTCTGGCCAGGTTTTTCTTTTCCAACTCGATCGACCGCAATCGTAATTTCATGATGATATAGATGATCCCGACGATGATGGTGAGGCAAAGCAGGAAAAACCAGGTCGATTTCCAATAAGGCGGACTCACGGTAAATTTATAGATGGCCGGTTCTTTGTTCCAGACACCGTCATTATTACAGGCCTTCACTTTGAAATTATAAGTACCCGGGGGTAAATTGGGATAGGTAGCAAAGGTCTGTTCGGTAACCGGCGACCATTCATTTTCAATCCCTTCCAGCATATACGAATACCGTACATTTTGCGGCGCCTTCAGGCTGATGGCAATAAAATCGAAGGTCAGGTGATTATGCTCATAGGAAAAAACAGGCTTCTTGGGGAAAGGCGCATCACGCAAGGCAATCCTCAGGTTATGGATCCGGGTAATGGGTTCGATGGTATTGACAACATCATGTTCGGGATAATACTTGGTGACCCCATTGACCGTACCGAACCAGATATGGCCATCCTTATCTTCATACACAGCATTAAGATTGGCTTCCACCCCTAAAAATCCTTCGCTTTTGCCATAATGACGGATCTCCCCGGTTTCCGGGTCCAGCCGGTCGAGGCCGGTGGACGAACCGATCCAGATCCGGTTGTTCCGGTCGCCATGCAATAAATAGATATTATCTGATGAAAGGCCATTGGCATGGGTATATTGCCGGAGCTTTTCATTTTCCAGGTGGAAAACCCCTTCATCTTTGGTTCCGAACCAAATGCCGCCATCCTGGTCTTCCGATATACAATAAATGGTTAATCCTGCCAGCTTGGCCTTTCCTTCAAATTCCACGGATCTTTCGTGTACCAACTTCAAAACCCCCTGGCCACCGGTACCAATCCAAATATGCCCTTTGAGGTCTTTCAGCAAGGAAAATACCGGGAAGGGTTCGATATCGGTTAACAATTGGCTAGTCCGATTACTGCTGTAGTTGTATTTATAGACTCCTAACCGAGCTCCAAAATAGATCTCCGATCCATGGCCCGGCACGATCGTCCGGATATGGGTGGGCGTTTCGAAAACATTCCGGATCCCGTTGGTGCGAAGATCCATCCGGTTCAAACCACGCCCCCAGGTGCCGATCCATAAAGACTGGTCGTAGTCCTTCAATACATGGATATAATTATGGTTCAGCCCATGAATGGTCGCGAATATCTGTACATCGAAGTTGGAGCTCCCAGCCTCCCGGTACGACAAGGCATTCAAACCTTCGCTGGTACCCAGCCAAATTTCACCGCTGTTCACCTTCCGGATGCTCCACACCTCATCATGAGACAGCCCATGTTTTTTGTTAAAGGTCTCGAAGGTTTGATTGATCAATTGGGATACCCCGCCGCCCTGGGTACCGAACCAAATACTGCCCTCGCGGTCTTCGAGGATGCTCCAGATCGTATTATGACTCAGACCATTTTCGAGGTCCATTTTCATGGCATTCCCGGCATAGATATTCCGTTCCGGGTATGTATACCGGATCACGCCGTTGAGGGTCCCCAGCCAGATCTTCCCGGAACGATCTTCAAATATGGTCCGGACAACAGCATCGGCTAGCCGCCTGTTCCTGCCCAGTTGGATGCCCAGGCGATGGTTTAAGTGCAGGAGATTGAAAAAATCGTCTTTTTTAAAGGGATCCCCGGTGAGTTGAAGCACACTGGGGCCCCGGCCACCGATCCAGATATCCCCTTTTCTCGAACTCAAAATCGACCTCAGGGAATTCTGCTGCAAACCATCCTTTACGCCCAGGTACCGGAAATAGAGATCCCTGGGTTCGCCGGGCTCGTTTTTCAGGATGGCTACCCCACCGTCTGTGGCAAACCAAAGGTTATCATAAGCATCTTCCGTGATGCCATGCACCATATTAAGGGAGTCGGAACCCAGGTCATAGTGCACAAATGAATGGCCGTCGAAGCGATAACAGCCGTCCGTATTCGTGGCCAGCCAGATATAGCCATGTACATCTTCAAATATATCCCGGATAAGGGTTTGCGGAAGGCTGTCGATATAGGTATAATCAACAAAGCTATCCGCACTGACATCATAGTAAGTCAACCCTCCGTTGACGTGTCCGAACCATAAATTGCCATCATAATCCTTCAGGGAGGAGGTGATGAAGTTATCTGCCAATCCGTCTTTGGTATTATAGTTCTCAAATTTCTTCCCGTCGAACCTGGATAATCCGGCAACTGTACCGATCCAGATAATGCCATTCCGGTCTTCTTCAAGGGTCAGCGCATAGGCCTGCGCCAGTCCGTCTTCAACATTGTACTTGCGGATATTAAAATGCTGGGCATAGGCAACCGATAAGCCTAAGGCAAAGCAGCAGATAAAAAGTTTTATACTCAAGGTTAATTGCTACAATACCAAAAATATTAAATTCGGCCTTTAATTCAATAAAAAAAGGCACCCAATTCTACCAGGTGCCTTTAAATGCTTTTAGCGGAGTACGTGCTATCGACCCTGTATCACAAGCTTCCGGGTCATCTTTTCTTCTTTACCTCCCTGATCCGTAAACTGTAGTTTGAGCAGGTATACGCCTTTGGACAGACCGGAAAGGTCCACATTCAACTTGCCGGCGCCTGGATCGGTAAAAGTCTGTCGGTAAGCCAATTCGCCGATCACATTATAAACCTCCAGGTTGACATGCGCCAATCCTGAACGGTTCAGGTCGATATACAATTCGTGATAAGCGGGGTTGGGGTAAATATCGTTGACGATTATCCCGTTATTCGCGGGCTTTATGCCTGTACCGCTAACCAGGTGTACATTGATACCGGTGGTATCATAGTCCAGTTCGAACTCCTGAACGGAACTGTCATTAACCTCGATATCGTTGTTAGCGGAACTATCCACGGACAGACCGGGAATATCTACATACAAGTTATAGGATCCGGCCGGCACATTCTCGAACTCGAAATATCCACTGTCGCCGGTCGCCAAATTGATCTTGGTAATATCGGTCATGACCACTTCGGAAGTTTGCTTGCTGATCAGGGAAACATCGATCCCGTTCAAAGGATCACCGGGCCCGCGTTTGTTACTGCCTTGACGCAATATCCCTTTGATGGTGCCGATACCCGTAACCGGTGGGGTCGGCTTATCGATCAATTCGATGATCTTGTTGAAAAAGTTCTGGTCAAAGCCGAGCAGGTTACCATCTTTCCACTTGAATGCAGAGGGATAATAGGTACTAAAAAATAAGTTCCGGTCAGTGAGGGTAGGTATGGCCAGCAGCTTATAAAAACCTGCCGGTATATCCGTAAAGACGAACCCTACTCCGGCCATATTGGTCGTTATACCCATGGTATCCATCCGGCCGCCTCCTAGCTTAGGTTTGAGCAGGAGAACCGTTACGCTGTCAACCGGATCGCCGTTGCCATCTTTAACTTCACCGGATATATTACCTTTGAAGTATTTCAGCAGGCCGCCATTCTGGCCGCAAATAAAGCCTACGTTCGGATCTACAAAAGAAATGCCGGTCAGGTGAGAACCGCCTGCATTGAGCTCCATCCAATTGTCGCCGCCATCGGTGGTACCGATCACCTTACCATTCTCTCCAACGGCCATACCAACAAATTGGTTGGCAAAATCGATATCGGCCAGGAAGCGGTCGGAAGCCAGCTTGCTCGTCCAGCTATCGCCACCGTCGACGGATCTATAGACTTTTTCTCCACCACTAATAAAACCATGGGAAGGTATGGGGAAGTCAATTTTATAGATCGTAGAATCCGAAGCGCCCAAGGATTTAAGCGCCCAATTCTGACCGCCATCGTTTGTTTCGTATAATTCTCCGAATACCGTGACTATAAATCCATGCTGGCTATCCAGGAAAAATACGGAAGTGATCAGGTTTGAGGTCGGCGAAACGATATTTCCCTGCGACCAGGTGTCTCCAAAGTCGTTAGAAGCCAGAATATTACCCTGATCTCCGACAACGTAACCGAGACTCAGACTGTCGTCGGCAAAATGCATATCCGTTAAACCGAACGGCCCATTGTATTTCAGGGTAAAGGAATTTCCACCGTTGACGGTTTTGAGAATAGCGGAATTCATGGATATGGGGTTGGTCAATATCACAAAACCTTCCTGATCGTCGAAAAAGTAGACAACCATGAGGGTATCGTCGGGATTACCCATTCCCGTAGGAACGTCCGTCCAGTTAAATCCGCCATTCGTTGTTTTTAGCAAGGTATTCCCTACACCTACCGCATATACCGTCTGATGATCAACCGCAAAGATATCCGTTAGATTTTCGAAGGTACCGGAAGATTGATCGATGAATTGGCCGGAAGCTGTAGAAAAGAACCCAATCGTCATACAGGCAACCAAAATAACTTGGATTGAACCGATAAGGCATTGTAAATTCTTCTTCATACTTCAAGGTTTTTGATTGATAAGATTTTGATGTTTTATCGTTATAGTATATAGCTGTAGGTTAATCTAAGTTAAGACGAAAAATTTATGAAAAAGGTTGCATAATAGTGACCAATTGAACATATATAGCGCAAAGTTAGCCCTAAAAAGGGTCTAACGCAAATACTTTACATTTGACTTTTCGGCCAAAAAAAGGTTTATTCCGTCCATAAAAATATTTACATTTACACATAATTGATTGATAACAAGCAGCTTAAAAAATCGCTACAACTCCTTTGGGGAATTTTTTTCCGGCAATTTTCGTGAATTTCAAGCCGTTTCAGTGGGTTTTGGCTTGCTGCCAGATCGCCTCCATCTCCTCCAATGACATGTCCGAGAGCTTTTTGCTATGACCTTCCGCCTGTTTTTCCAGGAATTGAAACCGGCGGATAAACTCTTTGTTGGTTTTCTCCAGGGCAAATTCCGGATCGATATCGATAAACCGGGCATAATTGATCAATGAAAACAAGAGGTCGCCAAATTCTTCCTGCATACGACCGCGATCCCCGCCGTCAACTACTTCTTCAAACTCCATGATCTCCTCCTTCACTTTTTCCCAGACTTGCTGCTTGTTTTCCCAATCAAAACCAACCTGTTTGGCTTTTTCCTGCACCCGGGTAGCTTTAACCATGGCCGGCAGCGATCTTGGCACCCCCGCCAACACTGATTTTTTTCCCTCCTGCAGCTTTATCTCTTCCCAATTCTTTTTAACAGCATCGACAGTTTCAGCAGTTACATCACCGTAGATATGAGGATGCCTTTTGATCAGCTTGTCACAGATGCGATCCAACACACTGGCAATGTCAAACGCGCCTTTTTCCCGTCCGATCCTGGCATAAAAAACCATATGCATAAGCAGATCACCTAATTCTTCTTCAATACCGCTTAGATCACTGTCAATAATGGCATCGGCTAATTCATAGGTTTCCTCGATCGTCAGATAGCGCAAGCTTTCCAGGGTTTGTTTCTTATCCCAGGGGCATTGCTCCCTCAATTCATCCACAATGGTCAGTAATCGTTGGAAAGCGGTCAGGTTTTTGTCCATATCAAATGATTTAGGAATTAAAAGTAATTGAATTTGGTCACTTCCAAAGCCTCGGGCGGGCTTTCAAATGTTTGGAATTTGAACTATCTTTACCGATCATCGGTTCAAATGACCGGGAGATCGTTATGACAACCATTCTACTAACCATCGGAATATTAGGATTAGCCGTTGCGGGTCTGGCCACCCGTGTGATCTTTGTCAAAAACGGGGAGTTTCGCGGGACCTGTTCCACCAACAATCCCATGCTTAAAAATGAACTCGGCGAATGTCAGGTTTGCGGAGCCAAACCCGATGAGGCCTGCAAAGGCGATAACTGATCAATCCTGCTGCTCCCGGATGATCAATCGCTTAAATCCATCGGTATATTCGGGCAACAAATTACCTGCTTCGTCACTGGTGATGAAATAGCCTTCCACCTCCTCCTGATCTTCGACCAACTGCCTGGCCCCGGGCATTCCCAAAACCATGCAAGCCGTAGCAAAGGCATCGGCGGTCATACAGTCCGGTGCAATGATCGAAGCGCTTAGCAGTTTACTTTCTTCGGGATACCCGGTTTTCGGATTGATCGTATGAACGAATTTTCGGCCATCACGAACAATGAAATTGCGGTAATTGCCGGAAGTGGCCATGGAAGCATTTTCCAGCCCGATCACCGCATGGAGCGCGTGGATCGATGCGCCCTCTTCCGGTTTGTTGATCCCGATCCGCCAGGTTTTACCGATTTCGTCTTTTCCCCTGGTCCGTACTTCCCCACCGATCTCTACCAGGTAGTTCCGGATCTGCCTGGATTCCAGGAATGCCGCCACCGCATCGACCCCATATCCTTTGGCGATCGCGCTGAAATCCAGTTCGGACCCGGGCCGTTGCTTCAGCAATTTTCGAACCAATACCGTTTTTCCGGCTTGCGCCGTCCGGTCGGTCACGGTATGGAATTGATCGAATCCGACCAGTTCCAACAAAGAATCGATGGCTACGGTGTCAATGGCTTCCGGCGCTTCTCCTTTGTAGCCGAATCCCCAGTAATTGACCAGGGGCATAACGGTCGGATCGAAGGCCCCCTTGGTTTGGCGATAGATAAATTTGGCTTTCCGATAAACCTTTTCGAAATGGTCGTCCATCGGGTGAATAGTGGCGGTGCTTTGGTTGATCCGGGATATTGTAGAGGTATCGATATAGGTGGAGAGGGAAAGATTCAAACTAACCAACAAAGAATCGACAGGCCGCTGAAATTCCCGGTCCAGCGAATCCAGGTAAAGCACTTTATAAGTAGTTCCCATCGTTGATCCTGCGCATTCCAGGAGCCTTCCCGGCGATGGATAACGGCAAGCCGAGGCTAATAAGATGGAAAGGACGAGCAAGCGGCTACCGCGATCGATGCATTTGTTATGGAAAAATTGAGGGGCCATTGAAGGGATCATTCGCAAAAATAAGGGATTGCGGACAAGTGTTAGCCTTCCGGCCGGTATCTCTTGCGCTTGGTGAAAAAGGAAATACCTGCGCCTAATATGATAACAAGCAGGGCCGCCAAACCTCCGTGTAAGCTGAAAGGTAATTTCCTACCGGGAACAGTTACCGACGCACCATAGCTGATAAAAGCAGCCCAATAATAGGGATGGCTTTTCGACCGGGCGGAGGTTTCGAGGAATTGCAGCTTCGACTGCCGGATCGCCTGATGGATATCCCGGCCTTGCGCCAGCTCCTGGTAAAAATAATCCATGATCGTGGCCGTCGATCGGTCATTGGCCGGCCATAAACTCATCACCAAACCCGGGCAACCGGCATAGGCAAAACCCCTGCCCAGGCTCATGATCCCTTCGCCCCTGATCCATTTTCCAAAGCCGGAATTACATGCGCTTAAGACCACCAGGTCGGCGCTCAGGTTCAGGTTGAAGATCTCATAAGTCTGCAGTAAACCGTCATCCAGGGTATCTGTGGACGGTGCAAAGACCAAAGTCGAATTCATAGGATGCTCGTCGTCGATCAGGGTATGGGTAGCCAGGTGAAGAATACTGTACCGGTCTGCGCGGCCTTTAAAGTCATGTTCGAGTGCACGGTCGCCAGTAAATATTTCACCGGGAAAGTGGTTGGAAAGGTTTTCGACCTCCTGCTGGGCAAATTGGAGCGGCTGTAAGGCTCCAAGCATCGAACGCCTTTCATCGGAAATCGATCCTGACAATGCAATGGGATCAAATCCGGGCGCATAAGCCAAAAACTCGCCGTTTCCGTTAATCCCGGTATAGGGATCCTTCAGCAAAGAAGCGGCATATGCATATTGCAAAGTATATTGACGGAACAGGTAAGATAGCCCGGGGTACATGATCCGGTCTGACCCGGCGGGGGCTGTTAGTACAATATCGAGGGGCAAATAGCCGATCAAACCATCCGGTACGATGATCAGCCGGTCGATGGCTAAGGCGCTATCCTGCAGGATATCTTCCAGGGGCTGGAAAAGATCCCGGTAAAGGCTGTAACCAAGCCTGGTAAACTGTCGGTAAGATCTTTCGGGTTCAATCTTCAGTTGCTGGTCGGACAATAATGCCCTGAACCCGCGGCAATTTTCAGTCAACGAGGTTGTCATCGGCAGGGACAAATATTGCTGACGATTACCGGTCAACGCAAATATATGCAGGGCGCTGTCGCCCCAAAAGAATTCCAGCAGGGCTTTGGTCTTGCCCAGGACCTCCTTTCTGACCTCCGGAATGGTGGTAAACGTCGAATGGTGCATTAAATGATAATACTCCGGGTAATGTGTGGTGTACTTCCGGATCAATCGCTCATATTGCCGGTCCAGTTCAAACAGCTTATCCTGCCAGCGCCGGATCCTGGCAGAATCCGGTTGATCTTTTTGCTGATGTTCCTTTACCATCTGCTGACGGTAAAATGCCTGCTGAGACCGGATCTCTAGCTCGGATTGAGCCAGGCTATCCGGTATTCCGGCAAAATTTTTCGCCGCGGAGGATTGCAGCATTTGCAGCAGATCCCTCGATCGACCTTTTTCCATAAACCGGAATATCTGATCCAGGTAAGCCGGCTGACTGGTTATCCGGTACAACTGACCGGCAACCCGGATCCCGCCCTCAAAGACACTGGATACCTTGGCCATCATCTCCTGCCTGGCCTTGGCCGATTGTATCTGCGCCCGGTAATTGTCGAGAAAATCTACGGTCGTTTCAAAGGTACCGAGGGCAAGGGTCAGATCGGTAGGATCTTCGGATTGATGCCAATAACGTTTTTCGAAAACAAGCGCCTTGCTGAGCAAGACCGTCAGCAAGATCTTACTCGCGCCAACCCATATCTCGTTTTCGTTATCGAAGGAGGGATTATCCTCGATATTTGCCGATCGGAATTTAGGCAGCAGTGCCTGTAGCGCTAACTGGAAATAGGTTAGAGAGGTATCCCAGTTGGCCAGGGCGGCATGGGATTTAGCCATCAACTGGTAAGCATCCGCCAAATCAGGATGTTTGTCGAAATCAACTTGTAAAATGTTTCGCGTTTGTTTGAAATTCCTCAATGCCTGGTCGTATTCCTTTAGATTATAATAGGCAAAGCCCAGCGAAGTATAGGCCCGTGCGATGCTGATGTGGTTCCGGGAAAAAACTCGTTTTGCAATATCAAGCGCTTTTTGCGCCAGTTCTACTTCTTTGTGATGATCTCCGGCCAATCCATAAGCAAACGCCAGGTTACCCAGGCCTTTTGCGATCTTTTGATGCTCTTCTCCTACCAATTCCCGGAATATTTTCAGGGATCTTTCCTGGTATTCGATATTGGCTGCATAATCAGCCTTCGAGCCATAGTGATAGGCTATATTGGCGTAGGATTGGGCAACGGCGTAATGCTGCTCCCCGAATTTTTTTTGATAGATCGATAAGGATTTGAGGAGGTAGCTCCGTTGCAGATCATATTGGCCCAACCTGCCGTAGCAAGTCGCCAGGTTATTGTAACTGATCGCCATATCGATATGATCGGCCGGCTGAAACTTCAACCGGATCTCAATGGATTTTAAGTTATAGGTAAGCTGTTTCTGATAGTTGCCAATACGCCGGTAATAGGAGCCCAAATTATGGTAAACATCCGCTATTTCAATATTCTCTTCGTCAAATATTGCCAACCTGATGGCCAGCGCCTTTTGATAATAATCCAGTTGTTCGTCGTAGCGGCCCAGTTTACCATAACATAAACCAATATTGTTGTAGCTTGCGGCAACCAGGTTATGCTCTTCTCCCAGCTTCTTACACCTGATATCAAGCGTTTGCTCATAGTGAGACAGGCGGTTTTGCCAGTCTCCTTTTTTGCCGTATATCCTGCCTAAATTCTCCAGGCAATCGGCCAGCGCCAGATCATCGGAGGCTAAATATTTCCTGGCCAGCCCTAAGTTTTTCTTCCCTAACGCCAGGGCTTCTTTATATTTTGATTTAATATAGAGGATCAATACGACTCTGTTTAGGGCCAATACCTGCCTTCCGGGATCGGCGGCAGCCTCATAATACCGGGCAACGGCCTCAAATAACGGGTAAGCCCGGTCATATTCACCGGCATCGAACAAGCTATCGGCCAGGGCATATTGCTGCCGGGCCCGGATCGAATCCGGATAGATGTTAACAGCACCGGCGATGTTTGTTGACACCAAGATAGCGGCGAAAACCATGGGGTATATCCATCCGGCGCCCTTATTGGGTTTCATGCCCTGAAAATATGACTAATTAATGATAAATATTAAACCCAATTCAACACGGGTAATTGACTATATTGTAAAAATATTCAATAATAAATTTATCTTTAGTCGTTTTATTTCATGTAAACTATTCTTTAAGATCGCCTTTCACGGTGAGCTTCAGGACTTCATTCGGTAAAATATGGAAACTTCCGGACCGGCGAACGGAAGATCCGGAAAAATATGCCGATGAGGAGCTCGTATCCTTATTTCAACAAAAAAAGGAGACCACCTACGTAGCCATCCTGATGGAAAGGTATTTGCCCCAGATCACTGCTTTTGGTTATCGGCATCTAAAAAATAAGGAGCATACCAAAGACTTTACCCATGATCTTTTTCTAAAACTTTGCGACCGACTCAGGAATGCCGATATCACCAATTTTAAGAGCTGGCTCTTTAAGGTGATGAAAAATATGTTCCTCGACCAGGTTAAACATCATAAAGTTATCCTTAAATACCGGCAGCACCAGGCCGTGCAGATACAACCGGAACAAGGGGAAGCGGTTTTGGATACCCAAATGGACCGGGAACATTTACACCGTGCGCTGGAAAACCTCAATGCAAAGGAGAAGCTATGCATCCGGGCCATATACCTGGAAGAAAAAAGCTATAAAGAGGTCAGTGATGCTACGGGATTAACCTTTAACCAGATCCGCGGGATCCGTGAACGCGCCATCACAAAAATGAGAGATGCATTAATGAAGATCTATAAATGACTATAACCACCCCTCTATGAAACACCGCCCACCAACTGATCACTGTCTTTCGATACCGGAGATGTATGCTTATCTGCAACCGGATCCTCCTAAGGAATTATCGGAAAAAGTCGACCGCCATGTGGCCGGTTGTGAGCTTTGTTTCGGCGCTCTTGAACAGTTGGAAAGATCCATTGATGCCGGCGCTAAGCTGGATGACCTGTTGGCTGCAGAAGGAAATATCGGCCGTGATCTTGAACATATGATCTCGGAAAGATCCGTAGGCTACCGGAGCCTGCTGAAATATGCGGCGATCATTCTGATCATCATCATACCGGTGGGGTTGACCTGGTGGAATTCGCTTCCTCCACCTGCCGAGGGTTTATTTGCCGATCATTTTTCCCCGCTGGATGATGTTACCAAAACCCGATCCGGGGAGCTCGATACCGGGCTTTTGGAAGCGATGTCTTTTTATAACCGGGGCGAGTATGAGCAAGCGATCACCCATTTGGAGGCCTTGCTGCCGAAAATGAACGTCGACAGCCTGAGGGGGATGGCAGCCTATGTCCGTCTTTATTGCGGGATCTCCTACCTGGCCCGGGAGGATCCGGCCCCGGCCCTAAAGCACCTGGAGGTAATTTTAACCGATCCCGAAACACTTTTACTGGAAGAAACCCTCTGGTACGGCAGCCTGGCCTATGTTAAGCAGGGTCATTTTGATAAAGCCAGACCTTTATTGGACAAGCTGACCTCGGAAGGGGGTAATTATTATAAAAAGCGGGCAACGGAACTCCTCGATGACCTGGAATAAGGCATTTGAAGGATTCCCGACCTATAAATTGCCAAGCGCTTTCAGAAAACCTTCTTTTTTGCGGACGGCCACTTCCACCTCGTGTCCGTCCGACATCAGGACCATCCCTCCCTTTCCTTTAAAATACCTTTTCATATGCCGGAGATTGATGAGATGTGATTTATGCACCCGGAAAAATGTGCTGCCAGACAACAATCCGTCAATCTCCTTGAGGGTTTTGGAGACTACCATTTTCTCATTCCTGACCATTTTTACCTCCGTATAGGAACCGCTCGCTTCACAGCGAATGATATCGTTAACATCAACCAGGATCAGCCCGTCGAAAGTCGGCAGGATGATCTTTTTTTGGTCATGGTTAAGGTGCTCTAATTGGTGCAGGGCTTCTTCAAACCGTTCATTGACGGAAGGCGCATCTTTCTTTTTTATACACTTGTCGACAGCCTGCTTGAGCTCCTCGATATCGATCGGCTTCAGGAGGTAATCGATGGCGGAATGTTTGATCGCTTTCAGGGCATAATCACTAAAGGCCGTGGTAAAAATGACATCGAACCTGATGGACTCCAGTTGTTTCAACAGGTCGAAACCGCTGCCATACGGTAGGTTAATGTCCAGAAAAACCAGGTCAGGATCGGTTTCATTGATGACTTTAATACCTGATTTGATGGTATCTGCCGTACCGACCACTTCAATATTCTCACAATAATCAGAGATGATCTTTTGAAGAAAGTTGCGGGCTTTTGCCTCATCGTCTATGATAACGGAACGGATCAACAGTTGAATATTTGTCCGGGCTTATTTAAGTGGTATAAAAATTTCTACTTTGGTACCGATCCCCTCCCCCTGGTCATC
>JANQFB010000310.1 GCA_028278085.1 Chitinophagales bacterium | reverse complement strand
AATGACCATGTACAAGTTCCCCGAGGGGGGAGGCAAACCCACGAAAGAGGCCATTCCCGATAGTGAAAAAGACAAAGCCGAACAACTGCATAATGAATTGGTAGAAGCGATTGCCGAAAACGATGAGGCTTTAATGGAGCTGTTTTTTGAAAAGGGCACGCTCGATGAAGATGAGATGCGCCAAGGCTTAAAGATCGCCCTTGCCAACCATGAGATCTTCCCGCTATTCTGTGTTTCCGCCAAACATAACATGGGTACCGGAAGATTGATGGGCTTCCTGAATAATGTGGCTCCTTCCACCAACGATTTACCGCCGGCAGTTCTGGAAGGCGGCGAAACGCTCGAATGCGATACCTCGGGTTCACCGGTCATTTTTATATACAAATCGATGTCGGAGCCCAATACGGGAACGATCACCCTCTTTAAAGTATATTCCGGAGAGGTGAAAACCGGTGGAGAACTCTACAATGGAAAATCCAGTGAAAATGAACGGTTCAACCAATTATTGGTCATGAACGGTAAAACCCGTGAGTCCGTAGATGCGCTCAAGGCCGGGGATATCGGTGCTACCGTTAAATTAAAAAAGACCCATGTAAACGACACCCTGCATGTAAAAGGTAAGGATGTTGCCATTGAACCCATCGATTTCCCCAAACCTACGATCAGAACAGCCGTCGAACCGCTGAAAAAAGGCGAAGAAGAAAAGCTGGCCACCGCTTTGAACCATATCAAGGAAGAAGACCCGACGCTGGTGATCGAGCATTCTTTCGAACTCAAACAATTACTGATCCACGGCCAGGGCGAGCTGCAGTTGAATATCGTGAAATGGCAACTGGATCATATTTATCATATCGATATCGAATACCTCGAACCGAAGATCCCCTACCGGGAAACCATTAATAAATCCGCCAAAGCCATTTATAAGCATAAAAAACAAAGTGGCGGCGCGGGTCAGTTCGCTGAGATCCATATCCTGATGGAGCCTTATTACGAGGGCATGCCAAATCCGCCGGATCTGAATGTGCGGAATACGGATACCCATGACCTCGATTGGGGTGGACGACTGGAATTCATGAATTGTATTGTGGGCGGAGCCATCGATACCAAGTTTATGAGCGCCATCCAGAAAGGGATCATGGAAAAAATGCAGGAAGGTCCGCTGACGGGATGTTATGTCAGAGATGTCAGGATCAGCGTGTATGATGGTAAGATGCACCCGGTCGATTCCAATGATATGGCCTTTAAAACGGCTTCGATGATGGCTTTCAAAGAAGCTTTTAATAACTCCGATCCCAAACTGCTGGAACCGATCTATAATGTCGAGGTGATTTGCCCGGATGAGATCATGGGTGATATCATGAGTGATCTGCAAACCAGGAGAGCTGTAGTATTAGGCATGGAGGCACAGGGACATAATCAGAAGATCAAAGCCAAAGTACCCCTGGATGAATTGTATAAGTATTCCTCGACCTTACGATCCCTGTCTCAGGGCCGGGCGAAGCATACCCGGGAATTTGCGGAATATCAATTGGTACCGGGTAATATCCAGTCGGATATCATTGCCAAAGCCAAGCAGGAATTGCAGGAAGCCTGATCCGGATCCTGTTCCGAGATATACACACAAAAAAATGCCGGGAGAATAGCAATAAACTCCCGGCATTTTTTATTTGAAACTACACCGGTTTTCGAAGATCATCGGATCTCCGATTGAAAAGATTTTATCGAATGTTTCTTTAGGGTTAATTAATTGTTTTGGCTTTGCTCATTAAGCATTCTCACCGCTACATCATAAATCGTGGTGTCTTCGATCCGTACAATTCCTCCGTTTGCTCCTTGTTCCACATGAATGCCGGCAGCGCTGCCTTCCTCATAATGGGTGGCACCGAAATAATTTCTGACGGTCTCGACATTTAAATCTAATTCGTCAGCAATTTTTTGCATGCTGCCTGAGGGCAGGTTGTCTTTAACGGTCCTTAGATCATTGAAAGTTATTACCATATTTTTTTGAATTTGGTGATGAATGGTTGATGTTAAATCACTATTAAATGTATAAATATTTTTTTAAAATTCGAAATTAAATCTGCAAAAATTCCACCTGACTCGTCCAAGCGAAGACAAGTAAAAACTTCTCCAAATAAAACTTAAAAAAACCAGGGGATTGAGGGGAAATAGAGATCAAAAATGTAACCTTCGTTGAGTTATTTGTTATGCCTTCCCCGGCATTTTCCGGGGAACTTCACCGGATACTTTTGCACGCTTTGAAGTTGTACGGAAAACATCCGCTAAAGTTTTCATTTATTGCCCCTCATGTGATGATAACTCCATAACCCATAGCATCAGGCATTGAAGAACCGGAGGCAACTGCTTCAATGGCACGAAATTATTGTATCAATATTCCAATATTGATGTAAATTAGGGGACGATTCTCCGGGAAAGGCACCGCTAAAAACTATTGGAAGATCAATGAGCTGTGGGAAGATCATATGCACTATAATTTATTAAATGATCAACTAGCCTAGTATGTCAAAGAAAAGAAGAGAAAAGCAAAAAGCCCGCCTGCAACAAGCTACATCCACCCCAAAAGGCGAGCTCATGTCCTATGCCCTGGTACTGGTACTCCTGGGATTTATCCTTTATGCCAACACGATCGGACATGGATTTGCCCTGGACGATTTCTCCGTGATCGCCGATAATTGGTTGATCCAGCAGGGCTTTTCCGGTATACCGACCATTCTGAGCACTTCTTACAGGCATGGCTATATCATCGACCTGCAAAATCTCTACCGGCCCTTGTCGTTAGTAATGTTTGCCATCGAATGGGAGCTATTGTCCAATACGCCCTGGTTTCATCATTTGATCAATGTACTGATCTATGCGGCTATTGGTGGTGGCTTATTATTGACCCTGAGCAGGATCATGCATCAATACCATTTCCTGCTACCCTTGCTGACAACAATATTTTTCATCGCCCATCCCCTGCATACGGAGGTTGCCGCCAATATCAAAAGCCGCGATGAGTTGCTCAGTTTCGGCTTGTTGCTATTGACACTTTATTTCCTGTGGCAATCCCTGGATGCCCGTCAAAAAGTCAAACCTTTATTGATCTCGCTGGTGTGTTACTTCGGGAGCTTCATGGCCCGGGAAAGCGCCATTACTTTCCTGGCGGTTATACCCTTGACCTTGTATTTCTTTTCCAATAAATCCCTGAGCCAGCAAATCAGGCTCTCCGCTTTGTACCTGCTCCCTGCCCTGGCCTATATCGGCATTCGTTATGCTGTTTTGGGACAAATGACGGCTACCGGCCAAACCAGCGTGTTGAGTAATTTCCTGGTAGGAGCGCCCGATAAAGCCAGCCAGGTGGCAACGGCCATCCAGGTTTTAGGAAAGTATTTATATCTTTTAGTGATCCCTCATCCGCTCATTTCGGACTACAATTTCAACCAGGTGCCCATCACTTCCTGGAATAATTTCACAGCCATCTTTTCGTTGCTGGGATACATCGTATTAGCCATCCTGGGTGTCTATTTCATCCTCAAGAAGAAGCTGCTGGGTTATGCCATCGGATTTTACCTCGTCACCCTATCGATCTTCAGCAACCTGATCATCACGATCGGCGCCGGCATGGCCGAGCGATTCCTGTTTGTACCCTCGCTGGGATTTGCCCTGGCCCTGGCCCTCGGGTTAGTCAGGCTCTTCAGGATCGATCTAAGCGATGCCTCTCCGGCTCCCGTATTCGGGCGCCTGTTCAGCAGGCATAAGCTGCTGTTGACCGTCGGGGGTATTATCCTGTTTGGCTATGGCTTTAAAACCATCGACCGTAACAAAGCCTGGGAAAACAGCCTTATCCTGCACCGGACCGATCTTCAAAACGCGCCCAATAGCGCTACTTTGCATTGTTTTTATGGCATGGAGTTGATGAACCAGCCAACCACCGAGGCTAACCAACAAAAAAATACCCGGTTGGCCATCCGGGAGTTCCGGAAAGCAACCGAGATCTTCCCGGCTTATGCGGATGCCTATGAAAGGATGGGTCTGGCTTATTATAACCTCGGTGACATAGTCAATGCCCTCAAACATTATCAGCACGCCTTGCAACACAACCCTCATTTTGCCAGGGCTTATAGCAATATGGGTATCATATTTTTTGAAAAGAAAGAATATGCGCAAGCCCTGGAACTCTACAAAAAAGCGGTTGAGTTTGATCCGAAATTTGCAGATGCCTATCAAAACCTCGGCAGTACCTACGGATCTATGGGACAGCACGACAAAGCCATCGAAAATTTCCTGAAAGTACTTCAATTCCAGCCGGATAATGTCCTGATCCATCATTATCTCGGCATGGCCTATGGTAAGAAAGGCGATATCCAAAAATCGAATTACTACAAAGAGCGGGCAAGGGCATTGGGACAGGGAAAGTGATGGGAAGCCTATCGACCTTTATACCGCACGGCAAACCCATTCTTACCATCCGATGTAATGACGGCATCGACCTGCTGGTTGGATGATTGGGCCTGCTCTTTGGCATTGTCGACCATAGAGCTCAACATATTGTAAGCATTGATACTTCCCACGGAGGAGGTAGAACCGGCTTGCACCTGGAACAAGGTATCGACCGCAACGGTGGGTTTATTCATCACATACACATCCATGGCTTGTACCTGGCTTACCCTGGCATAGCCGAAATGCTCCTTTCCGGTAAAGGTAACCACGGAAGCCGTTCGGCAATCCTGGGTGATGATCGCTTCTATTGGGTTGCTGTTGGGATGATCTTTTTTGACTTTCTCGATCAGATCGTTAAGTCCTTCATCCAGGCCCGCACTGCTGTTGAGGGATTTGAGGAAACCCATGGGATTGTCTTTGATCGTGCTGGTATATAAAAATTCATTTTCCCTCACCGGATCACATAACATATAGATCTCTATCCCTTCTACCTTCCGGACCCTGGCAAAACCCTTTGACTTCACATCGATGGGTTCGGGTTCAGGGACCAGGTCTTTTTCCGGTGCAGCAACAGCTTCAGGCGTTACATTCGATGGAGGAGTATTGGTGGCGGTAACGGTTCCAGTGACTGCTACCGGTGTATTTTCCGCCGGTGCTGCACCGGCTTCCGGAGGATTATCAGCCTGTACTGCCGGAGCTGTTTGGGGGTTGGGCTGCGCTTGTGCGCCTGCGCCCGGGTTATATTCATGCGCGTGTTCCTGATCGCTACCGGTAACATTTTTGGCTGCTGCTACCGTTCCGCTGACATCACTTTTGGTTTTGCCGAAGTCGATCGAACCTTCACTCCTGGAATGGGAGCTGACCAGGTTGCCTTCACTGTCATATACTTTTGCCGATTGGGATTTGTGCTCAACCCCCAGGCCAGAGACTTCGGATTGTTTACCGACGGTGGAGATCGTTTCCATGGATTTAACGCCCGGAACGTCCGACATTCCTTCCTCGTTGGCGATATCCTTGAACAAATGAGCATTATGCGATTCCGTTTCATAAGAGATCCCGCTGCCGGAATGCGTGCTGGTGCTCTTGCTTGCCTTGACATCATTCAACTGACTTCCGTCATTGGCATAGAGCTGACTCCATTCGTAAAAACCCTTTTTACTTTTTTTGATCCGATAGCCATAGTCGGTGCCTTTCTTGACATAAACATTGTGGAACAAAGGATCCTGGCCGCTATTTTGAAAAACGACCTTTAGCCGGTACTCCTGTTTACCCGTCAGCTTTTTCACCTTTACCTTATGATCAGCCTCCGGGTTGATCACATTGCCATTCACATACAAGGTAAACAGCTCTTTATCTTTTGTACTAACGGTAATGCTTGATTTTTGGGCAGACAGATAAACAGGCATCCCGATAAGCATGGAAACGGATATAACCTGCAGCGCGATAAGGAAATAGCTTCTCATAACCTCCATTTTGTTGGTCAACGAAAGTTTGTGTATACAAATATATTAAAAACAAATCCGATCTATGAGATTACGGATTCGCTTTTATTGATCCCTTATTTTCGGAAAAGGTTCTCCGGATGCGCTGATAACCTTTTTACAATAACCGTACCAAAAAGTTACCTGTTCCTTTCATAAGTTATGAAATGCCATTGCCATCTAGTGGCCTGTTTTCTTATTTTTACCTTCCAAATATCAAAACGATGGAAATCCCAAAAACCTACAACCCGGAAGCCACAGAAGATAAATGGTATCAGCAATGGATGGATCACGGATTTTTTCATGCCGAGCCCGACGACAGAGAACCCTATACGATCGTGATCCCCCCACCGAATGTTACCGGTGTATTACACATGGGGCATATGCTGAACAACACGATCCAGGATGTATTGGTCAGAAGAAAGCGGATGCAGGGTTATAACACCTGCTGGGTTCCCGGTACCGATCATGCTTCTATTGCTACGGAAGCCAAAGTGGTTAAAAAACTGAAAGACGAAGGCATTGAAAAATCCGACCTCAGCCGGGAGGAATTCCTGGAACATGCCTGGGAGTGGAAGGAAAAGCACGGGGGTATTATCCTGGAACAGCTAAAAAAATTGGGCGCCTCCTGTGATTGGGAACGAACCCGGTTTACCATGGAAGAGGATCTGAGCGATGCTGTGTTGGAAGTATTTGTAGACCTCTACCGGAAAGGCTATATCTACCGCGGGGCACGGATGGTCAACTGGGATCCCCAGGGATTGACTGCTGTTTCGGATGAAGAAGTGATCCATAAGGAGGTTCAGTCGAAGCTATACCACGTCCGGTACCAGGTGGAAGGAAGCGATAACGAATGGATCACCATCGCTACAACCCGGCCCGAAACTATCCTGGGCGACACCGCTGTTTGTGTTCATCCGGATGACGACCGGTACAAACATCTCCACGGTCAACGGGTGATCATCCCGATGGTGGAGCGATCCGTGCCTATCATTACCGACGACTATATCACCATGGAATTCGGAACAGGCGCCTTGAAAGTGACGCCGGCCCACGACGTCAACGACTATGAGTTAGGCCTCAAACACAAGCTGGAAGTGATCGATACGATCAACGACGACGGCACCATGAGCGAGGCAGCGCAATTCTATGTAGGAGAAGACCGCTTTGTCGTACGTGAGAAGATCGTCAAAGACCTCGCTGCCTCCGGACACCTGGTCAAAACAGAAGATTATGTCAACAAAGTCGGACATTCCGAACGGACAGATGCAGTGATCGAACCCAAACTTTCGTTGCAGTGGTTCCTGAAAATGGACGAATTGGTGAAACCTGCGGTGGAAAATGTGATGAACGGTAATATCAAACTGATCCCCGGCAAATTTATCAATACCTACAAGCACTGGATGGAGAATATCCATAATTGGTGCATCTCCAGGCAACTGTGGTGGGGGCATCAGATCCCGGCCTGGTATTGCGGCCACCCGGACTGTAAAGATGTACTGATCGTACAGCAGGGAAACCCCGAAAGTTGCCCTAACTGCGGTACAAGCGACCGCTTACGGCAGGATGAAGACGTGCTTGACACCTGGTTCTCCTCCTGGCTTTGGCCGATCTCCGTTTTTGACGGTTTTAAAGATCCTGATAACCCCGATATCAACTATTACTACCCAACCAATGACCTGGTAACCGCTCCGGAGATCCTTTTCTTCTGGGTGGCCAGAATGATCATTGCCGGCTACGAATACCGGGATGATAAGCCATTTGAAAATGTATACCTGACAGGGATCGTGAGGGATGATAAAGGCCGGAAAATGTCCAAGCAGTTAGGCAATTCTCCGGATCCCCTCGATCTGATCGCTAAATATGGCGCCGATGGGGTGAGGATAGGTATGCTCTTATGTTCACCGGCCGGAAATGATTTGCTGTTCGATGAAAAGCTTTGTGAACAAGGCCGGAATTTCTGCAATAAGATCTGGAATGCCTTCCGCCTGATCAAGGGCTGGTCTGTCGATGAAACCATCGCTCAACCGGATACCAACCAATTGGCGGTAAGCTGGTTTGAGGCCCGTTTGCAGGAAGTTGTCGGAACGGTCGACGATCAGTTTAACAATTTCAGGATCTCCGAAGCTTTGATGCAGGTTTACCGGTTTGCCTGGGATGATTTCTGCTCCTGGTACCTGGAAATGATCAAACCGGGTTTTGAGCAACCGATCGATCAAGATACCTATAACAGGACCATCGGTTTCATGGAAGCGCTGTTGAAATTGCTGCACCCCTTCACGCCTTTTATTTCGGAGGAACTTTGGCATGCCGTCGCCGACCGGTCATCGGAAGATTATATTACCGTCAGCGATTGGCCGAAGGCGAATGCTTTTGAAGCCGGTCTGTTGGCGCAATTTCAGCAGGCTAAAGAAGTGATTTCCGGTATTCGCAATATCCGCAAGGAAAAAAATATCTCTCCCAAAAAGCCTTTAAACTTATCCGTTCTGGCTGCCCCGGGCAGTAGCGACCGTTTCGATCCGGTAGTCCGTAAGTTGGGACACCTGGAAGATCTCGAATATGTATCAGAAGAAGTGGATAACAGCATTTCCTTTATGGTCGGCTCCGATCAGTATTTCCTGCCGGTTGGCGGCACGATCGACCTGGAAGAAGAGACTCGCAAGATCCGGGAAGAACTGGATTATACCAAAGGCTTCCTGACGGTCGTGATGAAAAAACTCAATAATCCCGGCTTTATCAATAATGCCGATCCCCAGATCGTAGAGAAAGAGAAGCAGAAAAAAGCGGATGCGGAATCCAAGATCAGGAAGCTCGAAGAAAGCCTGGTCAAGCTGACCGGTGCTTCGTAAGCCTTTTCCAAGTGGTTAGCCGTAGCAAGGAAGGGGTATAAAAAAACCCTGTAACCAGCGGCTACAGGGTTATGTATGAAAAAGTCAGATGAGGGCTTTACATCATGCCGCCCATGCCACCCATTCCTCCCGGAGGCATACCGCCGCCAGGCATCGGGGCTTCTTCTTCCGGCTTGTCGGCAACCACACATTCAGTGGTCAGCAACATGCTTGCGATCGATGCGGCATTCTCCAACGCCACACGGCTTACTTTCTTCGGATCGATCACACCGTCCTTATACATATTGCCATAGTCCATGGTTCTGGCATTGTAGCCATAATCGTCTTTGCCTTTCTTGACCTGCTCGACGATAATGGATCCTTCCTGACCCGCATTGGCAGCGATCTGCCTTAAGGGTTCTTCCAGGGACCTTCTCACGATCTCGATACCGGTAATTTCATCGTCATTATCACCTTTGACCTTATCCAAACCACCGATCGAACGGATATAAGCAGATCCGCCACCGGCGACGATACCTTCTTCAACGGCTGCACGGGTTGCGTGCAAGGCATCATCCACCCGGTCTTTCTTTTCTTTCATTTCTACTTCGGTAGCCGCACCTACATATAATACGGCAACACCACCGGCCAGCTTAGCCAGCCTTTCCTGCAATTTCTCCCGGTCATAATCGGAAGTGGTGGTTTCGATCTGCGCTTTGATCTGGTTGGTTCTGGCGCCGATATCATCTTTCTTACCGTCACCATTGATAACCGTCGTATTGTCTTTATCGATCACAACTTTCTCGGCTTGTCCAAGGTAAGTCACATCGGCATTTTCCAATTTATATCCCCTTTCTTCGGAGATTACCGTACCTCCTGTCAAAATGGCAATGTCTTCCAACATTTCCTTTCTGCGATCGCCAAATCCGGGAGCTTTCACAGCCGCGATCTTCAACGTGCCACGGATCTTGTTAACGACGAGTGTAGCCAAGGCTTCACCGTCTACATCTTCCGCGATGATCAGGAGTGGTTTGCCACCCTGCGCTACTTTTTCCAGCAAGGGCAACAGATCTTTCATATTGGAG
Source organism: Chitinophagales bacterium (assembly GCA_028278085.1). Lineage (GTDB taxonomy): Bacteria > Bacteroidota > Bacteroidia > Chitinophagales > JANQFB01 > JANQFB01. The sequence continues at coordinate 609 of JANQFB010000310.1, read as the reverse complement.
ATCTTCTTGTCATGGATCAGGATATACGGAGATTCCAGTTCCGCTTCCATTTTTTCCGTATTGGTTACAAAATAAGGAGACAGGTAACCACGGTCGAATTGCATACCTTCAACGATATCGACATAAGTTTCGGTACCTTTGGCCTCTTCCACGGTGATCACCCCTTCCTTGCTTACTTTGGCCATGGCCTCAGCAATGAGACTACCGATCTCATCGTCGTTGTTGGCTGAAATGGAAGCAATCTGCTGGATCTTTTCATTATCATCACCGATCTTTTTGGATTGCTTGTCGAGGCTTTCCACGACGGATTTGACAGCTTTGTCGATCCCTCTTTTCAGATCCATCGGGTTGGCGCCTGCTGCTACATTTTTCAAGCCTGAGTTGATCATCACCTGGGCTAAAACGGTAGCCGTGGTGGTACCGTCACCGGCGATATCGGAGGTTTTGGAAGCCACCTCTTTCACCATTTGGGCGCCCATATTTTCCATCGGTTCCTCCAGTTCGATCTCTTTGGCAACGGTTACACCGTCTTTAGTGATATTCGGAGCACCGAATTTTTTGTCAAGTACCACATTCCGTCCCTTGGGACCCAGGGTAACTTTAACAGCA
>JANQFB010000291.1 GCA_028278085.1 Chitinophagales bacterium | reverse complement strand
GCCGAATCCGAAGAATTTCAACTGGAAACCGACCAATCCAACAAGAAATACGCCAACGAGGTCGCGCTGTATGCCCTGGATGATTTCGATATTACCGACCGTCTGAAAGCCAATGTCGGCCTTCGGATGCCTTTCTTCCAACATATCGGCCCATATGATCAACTGGTTTTTGATGAGACCGGAGAAAATGTGATCGACACGATCAAGCATAAGCCGGGAGAGGCCGTAAAATCATATCTGGGTTTGGAGCCACGGGTTTCCCTGCGGTATAAGCTGGGTTTGCAATCCTCCATAAAAGCTTCCTTTACCCGCAGCAATCAATACCTGCACCTGGTTTCCAATTCCGGAACCACGTTGCCGACAGATATCTGGGTGCCGAGCTCCGTGCTGGTCGAACCACAGATCGGCACGCAGTATGCGGTGGGTTATTTCCACAATTTCAAGGACAATACCTATGAGGCTGCCATTGAAGTTTATTATAAAGACCTCAAGAACCAGATCGATTACCGCGAAGGATCTACCCCATCCATTACCAGCCGGGAAGTGGAGCTGGATTTTGTATTCGGGAAAGGATGGGCTTACGGCGTTGAGTTTTTCCTGAAAAAAAGAGTGGGGAGATTCAACGGCTGGGCCGGTTATACCTTATCCTGGGCCTGGCGGGAATTTGAAGAGCTTAACCAGGGCAATCCTTTCCCGCCCAAATACGATCGCCGGCATGATATTTCGGTGGTGCTGAGCTATAAACCGCATAAACGATGGACCACTTCGGCTAGCTTTGTTTATGGCACGGGTAATGCCATATCCTTACCTACCGGGCGTTGGGGCATGGAAGGCTCTATTCAATGGGATTATGAGGAGATCAACGGATTCCGCTTGCCGGCCTATCATCGTTTTGATGTCTCGGCCATCCTCCACGGTAAGCCGGATAAAAAGCTGCAATCGGATTGGGCCTTCTCCATTTATAACCTTTACAACCGGAAAAATCCGTTTTTCATCTACATCCAGCAGGAAGGGAATGTAAACAGCGGAGATCTTAATATTGCGGCAAAAATGGTTTCCCTGTTCCCGATCATACCGGCGGTAACCTGGAATTTTAAATTTTGAGGAGATGTATAAATATTTCATAATCCCGGTTTGCTTCGCTTTGTTGGTTTCATCCTGTACCCAGGATGTAGAGTTGAAGCTGCCGGATCCTGAAGAAAAGATCGTTGTGGAAGGCCATATTGAGCAGGATGGTTTGCCCTATGTTATCCTGACCAAAAACTCCAATGTATTTGCCCCGGTCGACCAGGATTTTATTTCCTCGCTATTTGTCCATGATGCCGAAGTAACCATATTTGTCGACCAGGATTCTTTCAAGCTGGTCGAGTATTCCAGCAACGACCTGCCCATAACGATCGAAGATATGCCGGAGGATTTTGAATTCTTTGTGTATTCGGTCGATTTCACAGATCTGTCGCAGTTCTTTTTGGGAGAGATCGGCAAAACCTACACCCTCACGGTTAGATCCGGCGCTCATCGGCTGAAAGCCGTTACCTCCATTCCCCATCCCGCCAAGCTGGATTCCATGTGGTCGACGCCTCATCCTGATCCTGAGGTCGACAGCCTGGTATTGGTGAGAGGCTGGTATGTCGATCCCGATACGGCCGGTAATTTTGCCCGCTACTTTACCAAGCGGAACAGCGAGCCATTTTATTCGAATTATTTTAACTCGGTATACGACGATAATTTTGTGAATGCAACCGGTATCGAGATCGTATTGGAGCGCGGCGAAGACAAAACCAACCCCGACATCGACTTCGACACCTATGCTTATTTCTGGAAAGGGGATACCGTGATCCTAAGATGGTGCTCGATCGACAAAGCCCATTTTGAATTTTGGCGGACAGCCGATCAGCAAAGGACCACGGCTGATAATCCGTTTTCTTCCCCGACGATCGTATCTTCCAATGTGGAGGGCGGTTTGGGTGTATGGGGAGGATACGGCGTATTCACCGATACCCTGATCATCCCGGAATAGCCGATCATTGTTAACCGATAAAACCAACCATACATGTCCACAAGCATCGAACGAGTAAATTGCCTGATCATAGGGTCGGGCCCGGCGGGTTACACCGCTGCCATATATGCTTCCAGGGCTAACCTGAAGCCAGTTTTGTACCAGGGCCTTGAACCCGGAGGCCAATTGATGATCACTACGGATGTCGAGAATTATCCGGGTTATCCGGAAGGGGTACAAGGGCCGCAGATGATGGAGGACTTCAGAAAGCAGGCGGAAAGAATGGGAACGGATATCCGGTATGGACTGGTTACTTCGGTTGATTTCAGTGGGCCGGTACACAAGGCGGTTATCGATGAAGAGCTAACGATCGAAGCACATTCGGTTATCATCTCCACCGGCGCATCAGCCAAATGGCTGGGCCTGGAATCCGAGCAACGGCTGAATGGACATGGCGTTTCGGCTTGTGCAGTATGCGACGGATTTTTTTACAAAGAGCAGGAAGTTGCGATCGTAGGCGCCGGTGATACGGCAGCGGAAGAAGCTACTTACCTGTCAAAATTATGCTCCACCGTGCATATGTTTGTCCGAAGGGATCAAATGCGCGCCTCTAAGGTGATGCAGGAAAGAGTAATGAATGCTTCGAATATCAAGATCTACTGGAATACGGAAACAGTTGAGGTGTTGGGCGACAAGGTAGTGGAAGGCGTGAAGGTGATCAATAACAAAACCAATGAAGAGTCGACCATTCCCGTTACCGGATTTTTCGTAGCCATCGGCCATAAACCCAATACCGATATTTTCAAAGACTACCTGGATACGGACGATGTGGGCTATATTATTACCGGGCCCGATAGTACCAAAACGAAAGTTCCCGGGGTATTTGCCAGCGGTGATGCGCAGGATAAGATCTACCGGCAGGCGGTTACCGCTGCAGGAACCGGTTGTATGGCTGCGCTGGATGCGGAAAGGTACTTAACGGAAAAAGGTATTGTTTAGCCAAATTAGCAGGGCGGGGTCAATTTCCCCAGTTCCAATTCTTAGCTCTTTTCTTGGCCTGGCCTTTGGTCTGGCCGCAGGAAGTTGTCATGCTACACGAAGTAATTATCATAATTGCAGTCATCAATAGCGCAATTATCCCCGTCGTTCTAAAATTAATTTGCTTCATTTAAAAATTTGGCTTAATTTTTGATTCGATAAAATTATCGAATATTAATGGGTTATTCAAATTTATTTTTCCACAACAATATGGCCCTTTTAACGTAAGTATATCAATATTGTTCGATGATTTGGCTTAAAAATATAAGCATCTTTTTTTTGCTGGTAAGTTTTACGGCCCAGGCACAAAACCGTATGGAAGTCCCGGCCAGAGTTATAGGCCAGGATACCATGCCATACCTCTTCCTCAAACCGGTCCAGGTCGTCAGTAAACGGCAGTTCAAAAGCAAAGCGCATAAGCGACGCTTCGACCGTCTGTACCGGGATGTCGTGAAAGTATATCCCTACGCCCGTAAAGCCGGGGAAGTATTCCAGGAGATCGATGCTGAATTGGCTGCCTTGCCCAACCGGAAAGCCAGAAGGGCTCATGCCAAGCGGAAAGAGGCTATTTTGAAAGCGGAATTCGAACAGGACCTGCGTAAGATGACTATCCGGCAAGGAATTATCCTGATCAAATTAGTCGACCGGGAAGTGGGGCATAATTGCTACTACCTGGTCAAAGAGTTGCGCGGATCCCTGCAGGCCTTTTTCTGGCAAAGCATCGCCCGCATCTTCGGGCATAATCTCAAAAACGAATATGATCCCGAAATGGAAGAAGATATCGAGATCATCATACGTTCCCTGGAAAACTCCTGATCCCCTATTTATTTCACGCCTTTGTGAGCTAGCCGCCGGCGGGTTCAATTCAATCCTAATGCTTATATTTGGGCCATTAACGGATACCGGATGAAGGACCATTTACCTTCTGATGACAACGGTTTATGGAAGATCGCCCTGTAAAACTGGATATACTGGCCATTGCCGCCCATCCTGATGATGCGGAACTGGGATGCGGCGGAACGCTCCTCCGACACATAGCTGCCGGGCGAACGGCCGGGATCCTGGATCTGACCCGTGGCGAATTAGGAACCAGGGGGACAGTGGAGACCCGGGCGAAAGAAGCCGAAAACGCAGCCGTAATCCTTGGTCTCAGTGTCCGTGAAAACCTGGGCATGGCCGATGGCTTTTTCAGCAATGATAGCCCCCACCAACTCCAGGTGATCAGGATACTGCGAAAGTACCGGCCCTCGATCGTATTGGCTACCGCTCCCCAAGACCGCCACCCCGATCATGGCAAGGCAGCCGCATTGGTCAGGGATAGTTGTTTTTTGTCGGGCCTGGTCAAGGTCGAAACCGACCTGGAAGGGAAAGCCCAGGAGCCGTGGAGACCGGCCAAACTTTATCATTATATCCAGGACAGGCTGCTGGAACCGGATCTCATTGTCGATATCTCCGGGTTTATGCCTAAAAAAATGGAGGCGATCAAAGCCTTCCGGTCGCAATTTTATGATCCGGGGTCAACGGAGCCCGATACCTATATCAGCTCCGAAAGGTTTTTAGACCAGGTTCAAAGCCGGGCCAGCGAGATGGGACACCGCATCGGCGTTGATTTTGGCGAGGGATTTATCGGCTATGGGTCAGTAGGGGTCAACGATCTTTTCGATATTGTTTGACCAAAATGAGATGCTTCTCCCCGGCCATTAAAAGATCACCTCGGCATCGGGCAGCAGGGCCTGGATGACTTTCCGGTCGGCTTTATCGATCGGGTTTCCTTTCAGGTTCAGGAGTTTCAGGTTTTTCATGCCCGAAATCGCTTCGGGGATCTTGGTCACATTGTTTTTGCTCAGGTCCAGTTCCTTAAGGTTAACCAATTGAAAGATCTGCTCCGGTATTTCGGAGATAGCATTGTCGCCAAGGGCAAGGTTGACCAGGTTTTTCAAAGTATTGATGTTGGTTGGGATAATGGGTATATTATTGAACCGCAGATCCAGGAATACCAATTGCTGACAGGAGAAGATCGAAGGCGGAATA
>JANQFB010000278.1 GCA_028278085.1 Chitinophagales bacterium | reverse complement strand
TTTATCATCCGCAGCCTCGTAAGCCTCTTTGGCGATCATATAATAACCGACAGCGGAATCATATTGCCCCGTGTTCCAGTAAACCAGGCCTATATTATTATTTAGGGAAGTAGCTCTGAATGAATCCCCTGCACTGGAATAGAGCTTATGGGATCGCTTAAAATTCCGGAGGGCTTCCTTAAAATCGCCCTGGTTGTAACGGGCGTTGCCGATGCTCTGGATACCTCCGGCCAATCCAATGGTATCGCCTATCACCTTGAAGATGTCCGACGCTTTCAGCGCATAGTCGATGGAAAGCTCATATTCCCCCAGGTATCCGTAAACAGCGCCAAGTTTGTTATAAGCATCCGCGATCCCCTGTTGATCACCCATTTGCTTACTAACCTCGAGGGCTTTATGCTGATAACTGACGGCCTGCTCATAATCGCCTTTGTAGTAATAAGCAGCGGCCATGCGATTGCAGGCAACGATAAACGCATCGTCTAATGCTCCTGTTTCCGCAAGGGTATAAGCTTTTTGGGCATAAAATAAGCTGGTGTCAGGGTTTACCCGCAAGTAGGAGGCGGAAATTTTGTTCAGCAGGGTAACTTGTGCAGGGCCTTCGACTTTTGTTAATTCAAGTTTCAGGCTATCGATCCGGGCGTTATTTGCCAACGAACCATAGGTAAACATCAGCAATAAAATAGTAAGCTTTTTCATAATTTAACCGTTCAGGAGCAAGTGTGAGAAAGATTAGGTTCATATCCTAGCCGATGAGGTTGTCTCAAAAGGTAGGAGATGATTCTATTGATAAAAATTTGACACCTTTATTCCCTTCCTTCGGAAGGGTGTAGGGATGGGTTAATAAACACATCCGTCAAATTTTTATCAATTTACCAACTTTTGAAGACAGCCCCTTGTTTTATGTTCAATCCATGGGACAGGATTTCCGGTTGACCGATATCGATTAGATCTTGTTGTTTCAGGTGTTATTAAAATAAAGTCTAATCAGGTACATGACCCGTTCGACAAATGGAGTAGTAAGCCAGGTGATTTGACTGTCGAAACGGTATCAACCGGAATCAGTGTGAAATCTAGAAAAAACATGCAAAAAAAACAACAAAAATTCTCGATGCGTAAAAAACTTACCAAACAAGTTCAGACTGATAAGTCGTGATAGGCCCTATTGACCGGGTAATCGAACGGATGAGTCTTGGAATAGTAATGACCTGGTGATAGTGAATAAGAGAAAGTCAAATAGGGATCATAGAAAAAGCCCTGCCGGTTTGTGACCAACAGGGCTTTTAGATCATTAATTAGCGATAGGCTATTTGACCAACGACAACTTGCCGATGCGCTCACCGCTATCCGTACGGAAACGGTAGATATACATACCGCTGGAAAGCTGTTGACCGTCAAAGGTTACCGTAACTTCATCGGCTCCTTTTACCGGACCGTTAAACAAGCTTTCTACTTTCATACCGGTTGCCGTATATACATCCAACGTTACGTGGCTATCATAGCTCAACCGGAATACAATGGTAGTCGACTGATGGAAGGGGTTCGGGAAAGCCCGTATGCTCATGCCATACGGATCATCGGCCTCTGTGATCAAGCCATCCTGCAAACCACGCTTATCATCGCTGCTGCCGCTATGGTGGTCATCGCTGCTGGTTCCGGGAGCTTCCGGCAGTTCAACCAATACCGTATCCGCTACCATGCAACCGTTAGCATCCACTACGACCACGGCAAAAGTCGGTACGGTACAAACCGGATCATCCGAACTTGTACTTTTACTGCTTCCACTCTTGCTGCTTCCGCTTTTGCTGCTGTCGCTCTTTCCGCCTTTTCTGCCCTTACCTTTTCCTTTGCCTTTACGGCCTCTCTTATGATGGCCGTCATCGGAATCGCTGGTGGTGGCATGAGGACAAGGAACAACGGTTGGGAAGCAACCGTCGATAAAGGCGACACATCCTGCATCATCACTGCTGTTCGATCCGCTATGACTGCTATGGCTGCTTGTCGATCCGCTTCCGCTGCTGCCGGAATGGCTTCCGCTTCCGCTGTGGCTGCCACTATGATCATCGCTTCCGCTACTGGCCTGATGGGGACAGGGAACTTTCGGGAAGTTGCAGCTATTCAGATCTTCGATCGTATCGCCAGTACACCATATATAGCTATATGGCG
>JANQFB010000277.1 GCA_028278085.1 Chitinophagales bacterium | reverse complement strand
CCTGGCTGGCAAAGGCAAAAAGGGTGAACTGGGTTCTGGAGGTAGATCCTCTGGCAAATTGCCTGATCGCCATCCGGTCAGATGGTTTTTTGAGCACATCCGATCCGACACAGAACTTGAATTTTTGATGGGGTTGATCCTCGAACGATGGTTCTGCTGCCGGTATGGGGCAAGGTTTTTCGGGAGTTAATCTTCCTAGTCCGGGCGGGAAACGGGGGCATTCCGGTTCTTTTTCAAAGGGGCCAAAATCCTGGGGTGGAGCATTTGCAGCATCGGGTTGTTTTTGGAGAACAGGCTGTGGGAGGGGAGCAAGGATATCTCCTTTTTTATCATCCGATTCGCAGCTTTTGCATTTGGGTTGAATGGCGCGGCCTTTGTTGGAGGAACAGCAGGAGGATTTGCTTTTGTTTAGGGTAGCAGCAGCAGACAGGGTTTTGGTAGTATCGCTTGTTTTCGACCACATCATTTATCTTAGGACTCAATTAAAATAAACTTCTTCATCGACTACCACAAAATTCATTAGCTGTCTTGCTTCTGATTTTCGCTGTTCTATCATTGCGGGGTTTAACAAATCATGCACATCAAAATAAAGCCTTTCTTCTGCTATGGCGGTAAGTATCGCCTTCATATTATTTTCAAATGCTCCGGTTCGTTTTTGTGTAATTCTCCTGTCCAAACGATCAAACATATCTCTAACATTTCTAAAGATTCTTTCTTCTGCAATATAATCTCCGTATCCGGACTGAATTCCAGCCACTTTGGCTATCGATCTTGCCCCATGGAGATTGATCAAAATTCTGCCTGCTTTACTGAAATCAGGTGGCGGAATATTGAATTTTTCATATACTTTCGGATTGGGATCTTGTTTCCAGGCTTTTCCATCAAAAAGATGTATTCCGGCCTTCATTTCCAATTCATTGACATAGTAATTGTTATATTCCTCTATGGGATAATCAATGATGCCGGATTTCGGATGATAACTATTTGCAGTTACCAATGCCCAAACAACATTAGGTTTATCTCCTTCCCCCTGTGCAACAAGTTTCTTTAACGATGATTCAAAACTTCTGACTTGAGAGCCTTTATTCACGGCATTTGGCGCCGGGATTAAATTTAGTTTTCGATTTTTCCCACCGACTGCACGGGTTATTAGGTGCATTCTTACCCAGTAGCCATGTTTGGGATGGGTCAGTAGCTCTGCTTGTAATAGATCCCATCCGGGATTGAGTTTAATAGATTGTGGAATGGTATCACTGGCAACAACCTTACTTGTTTTGGTAGACAATAGTTTCACACTGCCATAAATGCTCCCGGAATGCCCATATTCCCAGATGGCTTGATCGGGAATATCGATAGGGTCGAGGCCTCCGATTTCCAAAAGCAGGATACTTAATTCTTCTATTTTACTGAGGATGATGTTTCTCTCCTTTTCTGTTCTTACATCGTCTCTTGTAATAACCTCCAATTCCCCATGAACTCTTTCCGCATCTCCAACCAACCCCAAAAGAACGTTATCTGGTTTTTTTTGCAGTTTGTGTTTTACTTGGCGAAGGTGTTTGGTTACACTTTTAGTGTCAGAAGCCACCATCAGCTTTCTTCCTTTATTAAAAAAGATGGCGTGCTCCTTACCCTGTTTCGATTTAAACTTCTTTCGAAAGTTCAAGAGTTTTTTCACCGCTTTTTTCACGGCTGCTTTACCTGATTTAAACAACTTTTTCGCCTTTTTCACGATCCAGTTGATGATACCCATGATCACGGCTTTGACCTTTTTGCCGATGGCCTGGACCGTGTTTTTAATGAACGTGCCAATGTTGCCTAATCCAACATAGCCTGCTAAAAATCCAATGGCTACCGGGAGGAAAGTGACCAAGGTTTTGGTAACCCATTCCGATGCTTTCTTGCCCTGACCTGCTGCCGCCAGCTTGACGACGCTATGCATCGCCTTGAAGATCATGATAATGCGGTCGATGTTATTGATGAGCAGTTCCACCAGTTTATAGACCAGTTTCAGCACTGCAAACAAAGCCCCCGCCGGATTGAACAGGGATACCAGTTGAAGCACGGCTGCCCCAACGACCTTGGTAATGACCCAGTTCTTGATGGAATCAATCAGCCCCATCACAATATCTTTGCCCTTTTGCAGGAGCGTTTTGATCAGCCCTTTGATGCCCTGCGTGGCGAGGATCTTCACAAATTCAAACACTTTTTCCAGTTTGGTTACCCTAGGCTCTCCCAGTTTGGCGACCAATATTTTCCGGATTCCCTCCCAGGTGAGGCCTAACAACTGTAAGACCACAAATACCATGGATCCCAGGTTGAATTTTTTGGGAATTTGCAAGCCTGAGCCGGCCAGTGTTCCAAATATGAACCCGATCAGCGCACCTTTGAGGTGTTTGCCAATGCTGGCGTAGAATTTTTTGAATCCTTGCCCCACGGCATTGAGCAGTGTTTTGGCAAACTTTAAGGGGTCTTTCCAAATTTTGCCCAGGAGCTTACCGGCGCTTTTGAGGAAGGTCATCGCCTGCTTGCCGAATTTTCCGGCGAGGCTGAATATGCCTTCCACGATCAACTCCTTCATTTTATGGCCGACATTGGCAACAAAACGCTTTATCCGGAACCAGGTGGGGCTGAACACTTCCTTAACGACCCTGATATTGCCGGAGATCCCTTTCCAGATCGACATACGCTTCCATGCTAACCTGAATAATGCTTTGATCCCGCTCCAGGAGATGTTGAGTTTATCGATCTCTTTGTCAATCCATTGGCCGGCCTTTGCTGCGGTATTGGCTTGTTGGAGCTGCTGGAACCACATTTCTCCGAATACCGGGATCAAACCCATGACGCCGCGCAGGATGTTAATGCCAGTTCTGGGGACAGCCTTACCGGTGATCGGGCTGCGGCCCAAGATCACTTTGATCAGCGTATAGCCGGGAATATAATTGGCCACTTTTTCCATGATGCTGGAAAAGGAGAAACGCTGGATCTTGCTGCCGGCAACCGGACTGATGCTTAGGGGTTTTGTCCGAACAGCAGCCCCTTGTTGAACGGTATGCGTTAATTCATGGGCAAGGAGGTGTTTGCCTTGGGAAGACTCCGGGTTGTATTTGTTTTCATTGAAATAGATATCGCTGCCATGGGTGAAAGCCTGTGCCCCTATTTGGTTACTCATGGCGGTTGCCTGCTCTCCCGTATGGACACGAACACTGCTGAAGTCGGCGCCGATACGTGATTCCATGAAAGACCGGGTATTATCCGGCAACGGAGAACCACCCCCCTTGGAGGTTTGAAGCTGATTGGAGAGGTCATCGGTAGTGTAGGAGGGGGCGCTGTTGGATTTAGTTTGGATGGGATCCTCCTGTTCTTCTTCCTGCCTCTGAATCTTAGGTTGAACCTCTTCATCTTCCTCGGGTTGTATTTTACCCTGAACTTCCTCCTCCTCTTCCATACGCTGTATCAAAGGCTTGGTTTGAACCGACTCCTCTTGCTCTTCCTCGCCCTCTTGCTGCCGATTTATCCAGGGGCTTAAAGCAGTTTCAAATTTGGCTTGTAGTTCTTCCTGGTCTTCTTCACACTGCACCAGTGGTGATATGGAAGCAGCAAAGGGTTTAGGCTGAATGGATTTTTGGTTGTCTTCTTCTTCACAGGCAGCACATTTTCTTTGTACAGCATTGTCCGGCATGGACATGACCTGATCGGCTACCTGGTCGGCTTCCTGTTCGTATTTATCGTTGGGTGGGCCGATCTTTATCTTTGGCTGGATGGTGAGTGCGGATGTTCGTGTACCGGTAGCAATGATCGAAGACAGGGCATCAGCAGTTCTGGTTTTTTCTCCTTTTGCCTGTACCAAAGACTTTTTATCAGTACCTGATTGGGCATGCTTTTCCCGAGCTGCAGCAACGGCTACTTTTTGCCGGGTGATGGGTTTTGCTATGGTGGCTGTTGTTGTCAATTTTTGGGCGTCGGATGATTATCCATTTAGGGACCTATCAGCATTCTGCTGCCATCATAAATTAGTTTTGAATCCGGCCTCAAGATAGAAGCTGTATGAAACCTGTCATCTGCAAAACTTACCCATTCATTGTAGGGAACATATTTTGATTTTTTTGTCATACTGGCCGCATTCCATTCGGAAAATTTATGTTTATAATTTCTGGTTTCAGCGTAGGTAAAACCTGCCTCATCACCGGTGCCCATTTCCCAATCTCCGGTGCTGTAATTGCTAAATCCGGGCATTGGAGACATCAGATCTTTGGAAGACATAATAATTTTTCCTTCGGCGTTAATTTCTGGTTCCCGATCTTTATATTTTTTATACTTCACTTTTCGATAGGCCTCTAAATACATACTTCTCAGCCAATCTCCGAGGGTAAGTCTTGTAATGGGGTATTTCGTTTCGCAATGTTCGGGATCGATCGTATCACATTCGATGATTTCGTGTTCATCTGAGTCTGGTATTTTTGACCGGAATGCAACCACTTTTCCCTCTTTTAACAAAACCCTGTGCTTCTTTCTTTTGTTTTTATTCGGATAATAAATACGAGCCCAAGCCCAATACCCCGATTTATAGAGGTCATCATTTAGGTTCACGCCTGTTTCTCTTTCAATAGGATTATCTTCTTTTCTTTCTACCAGATCCACGAACATTCTCTTTTCCATGTTGCTTAAGGCGTTAAACATGGAAACGAAATCAGCACGCGCCATAAGATTAAGATAGTCTTTGGGTTCATGGACCTTATTGTCTTGTTCAGGTCGATATGGCGTATCTCTTGTTCGCTCTAATTGAAGGATATAATGTACGATCCACATTAAAATCCCCTTGAGGTTAGCCGTATCTGCGGGCTTAACTTCGGATGAACTTTCTTCAATGGAAAGATAATGGAACATCGCATCCCGGTATAACATGTCTTCAGAAGGATAAACAAAGGCTGTATCCTTGGATTTGACCATTTTTTTCAGTTCTTTATACAGCTTTTTCTTTAATTTCTTTATCCGTTCCTCAACACCCGGTTCGTGAATGCGATCTTGTATTTGTTCATCTTCCACTCTTTTATACACCCATTTTTTGGCTTCCTCTTTTGTCCATTGATTCGAATCTACAAATAAACCGGCATCGGATTCATGGTTAACCTTATGAATGACCGGAGCATCAGCTGCTGTTGCCTCATCGATCAAATTATTGGCATTGGCGCTTATATCATAGCCCCTGTCTACTTTTTCACCGGTGGATGAGTCCCAGTACCAATCGGTTTGATGTTCTTGATAAAAGGATGCAAAGTCTTTGAGTAAAAATCCTTCGGTCGATTGTGTGGCGGCGCGAAAGTTTGCCCGTTTGATCTCAATGTTTACATTTCCTGCCTTGTTGCTTTTGAAGTAATTGGTATTGTCAGGATCATCTGCTTGTGCTTTGGCATCTTTTATTCGATCAACAACCGACACGGCATCATTTATTTGAGCCTCTAATGCCGACCAGGTGGAGAACGCATCCGTAACAAACTCAATAACGCCTCCACTGTCTATTTCCATTCTTACTTTTTTTCCGCTTGGGGTAGAACTATTCCCATCAGCATCACCTTCGTGTATGATGTCTTTTCGTTCATACATTTTTTTGGCGCCACCCTTTTTTATTTTGCTGACCACATTTGCGGTTTGAAACTCAAAACCCATTTTTCGCTGAATGGTTGCTGCTCCTTTCTGTTGTATGGTATGGGTCAATTCATGAGCTAATAAATGCTTTCCGGAGGCAGTATCCGGAGAGAATTTACCGGCATTAAAATAAATATGGCTACCTACCGTAAAAGCCTGTGCATTGATCGCTTTGGATAATTGAACGGCATGATTATCGGTATGTATCCTTACCCCGGAAAAATCGTTTCCAAATCGGGATTCCATATAGTTTTTGGTGGCTCCCTTCAAGGGTTGTCCGCCATTTTTACCGGACGCCAACCGGCTTTCAAAACTTTTGCTAACCGTTGGGCGCTGTCTGCCTGAACTTTTGGCCTGCATTTCCTCTTCTTCAGCTTGCCGCTGCAATTTAGCGGATGCAGCATCTTCCTGTTCCTCTTCCATGCGCTGGAGTTTGGGTTGTGCTTCTTCCTCTTCGGGTTGTTTTTGGAGCTTTGGCTGGGCTTCATCTTCCTCTTCTTGCTGCCTTTGCAGCCTGGGTTGTACAGGTTCTTCTTCTTCGGCTTGTTTTTGCACAAGCGGTGAGATCTGACCGGCTAAGGGTTGGGCTTGCATATCTTCTTCTCCTTCCATCTTTTGCACTTGTGCATCAGGTGTGCTCACGACTTTGTCCGCCACATGATCAGCTTCTCTTTCATATCGATCATTGGGTTGCCCAATGGTCAGTTTGGTTTGAAGGCTGGATGATCCTGTGTTGATCAAACCGGCCAATTGGTCGGCATAGCGGAATCGCAGATTAGGCATTCGCTTGCCGGTCTCCATTTCAGCCGATGGTTGTTGAAAGCGGGTAGGTTTTCTACGAATACGATAGTATCGGGCCATAAGGTGATCGATTAAGGGTTATAGCGTTCTTCCATCTTTTTCAAATTCTTTCCGGATGCCTTCTTCCAGGTCTAGCAAGGTAATCGTCGTGTCTTGCCTTTTAACCGCCATTAAGGAAGAATACCGAACGATATTCATGATAGCACCGCCTGTTAGTTCATATTTACCGGCCATGGCATTCAGGTCGATGCTATTGTGGAGGCTTGATTTTTTGGAAAAGCCATTCTTCCAAAGCAAAAACCTTTCTTCATACCGGGGGATCTGAAAATGAATGATAGATTCGAATCTCCGGGTAAAGGCTTCATCGAGGTTACTTTTTAAATTGGTCGCCAGGATAACGACGCCCGGGAAATCTTCAATTCGCTGCAATAAATAAGACACTTCCTGGTTGGCATATTTATCATGTGAATCCGATACATTGGTCCGTTTGCCAAACAGCGCGTCGGCTTCATCGAAAAATAAGATACATTGTTTGTTTTCGGCGTATTTGAATATTTTCTCCAGGTTTTTCTCTGTTTCTCCAATGTATTTGGAAATGATCATGGAAAGATCGATGCGATAAACATCCCTTTGAGTGGATTTGCCCAACAAACTGGCGGTCATGGTTTTTCCCGTTCCCGGGGGGCCATGAAACAAGGCCCGGAAGCCAGGTCGCAGCTTCCGGTTCAATTCCCAATCGTCCAGGATGATATGGCCATAATCCATCCAGGCTTTGATCTCGTCGATCTGTTCCAGGGTATTTTGATCCAGTACCAGGTCTTTCCAATCGAGTTCGGTGGTGATCAATTTCGCCGGAAAGTCAATGCTAAAGTTAGGTTTGTGCTCTTTGCCGGTCGTAAACAGGTCGAGGAAACCGCGGGAGAGCGACAAAGGCCCGCTTAAAAAGGGATCTCCCTCCGGGGCGGGTTGCAGGTAAAGGATCTGGTGTTTGGAGAAGAAGTGGTCGCCTTCGAATAAATAATAGTAATAAAACCGTTTTTTAAGATTATCACCCGCCAGGATAAACATAGCCGTTTCGCCTGTTGGAATAAAGCCTCCATGTGCTTTGCCCGTTATACCGCCGAATTCGGAGAAACCCCTGTCATGATTGGAATTCTTGACAAAAAACACATCCAGCATTTGTGGGTTGATATGGGGTACCAAACTTAGCACCAGGGTGATCCGCTCTTCAAAGGTGGGTTGATAGTGTTGCAGGAAATTACTGTAAACCGATAATGCCGGATCTAAAGCTGGCGGTTGCACGTCTTCAATGGCAGTGTACTCACATTCATGCCCGAAATAAAGCTTTAAACGGGTGTCCAGCACTTTGGCAAACCATTGCAATTCCTCATGCAGGTGTTGGGCATTATTTTCCAGGGTATCTACCATGTTATATAAAGCGGATATTCCATCCAGGGTAATTTAACCATTTGTATGTTCCAGGGCAAGGTGTCGATCAGCATATCATAAGCTCTTTTTTCCACGGTCAAAGTCCATGCTTCCCCATTTGTACTCAATATACCTTCTCTTTGGAGAAAAGCAGACCGGAATCCTATAATGGATGTATGGCCAAGCGTCCCCCAGTTTTCGATGGCTGCCGATAACAGTTTTTCAGACTCCCTGGCTTCTCTTTTACTGATCTTA
Organism: Chitinophagales bacterium; assembly: GCA_028278085.1. Lineage (GTDB taxonomy): Bacteria > Bacteroidota > Bacteroidia > Chitinophagales > JANQFB01 > JANQFB01. The sequence continues at coordinate 106 of JANQFB010000277.1, read as the reverse complement.
AACGCTTTTGGAATAGACTGGTCAGGTTGGATACCGCACAGGATCTTATTCAGGATCAGCAGGTATTCGGGAACCGCCTCTTCCGGATTGACCAGGTACTGGGTCA
>JANQFB010000223.1 GCA_028278085.1 Chitinophagales bacterium | reverse complement strand
TGGGAGGGGGAAAGAACGGGGGTCTGAACCGCTATTGTTTCGGCGACAAAAACCTGTTTCATTACAGGTTCATAGGCTTGGACCTCCTGAGCAGTTTGCTGGTAATCGGCAAAGCTGTACAGGGATGTCGGATCAGTCCCCTTTTTAAAAGTTGTCTTTTTCGGCATCATGGGTTACTGGAAGTATTGCGGAGGTGGTTGCAGCGTTTGATTGGTTGGCTTGACATGCACTCTTATCCTTGCAATCCTCTTGGCATTATTGGGCAGGATGATGTCAAAATATTTGCGCTGACCAGCCTCCGCAATCGTAATCCTTTTGCGTATTTGCTTCATTAGGCGCTTCTGGTTACAAGGAAGTAAACAGATACACGGTACGGCTGAAATACAGTTTGATTGTGGGCATTATCGTTGTAATCAATCCTTACATTTCCACTGCCGGGAAGCACCGGTGAAGGAAACGTTAACATGCGATCATTGGGATCGACATTAAGCCCTGTCATCAGTAGCTTGGCTTCGGTTTTTTCTGCAACATGTTCCTCGGAATTGATCTGGATCTTTACATCCCCGCGATAGAACAATAGATCCTCCCGGTCGGAAGTCAGCCCTACGGCCTGAACATCTGTAACACCAGCATCAAGCGTAAATTCATGGGTAACAGGTTGTCCTTCCTGGGTTACCTGGAAATCTTCACGTATCCTTAGTATGGTTGTAATCATTTGTTATTCGCTGTTTATTTGAAAAGAATTGAAGGTTAAACCAGCCTCAAGCGGAATAGACACCGCTTGAGGCTGTGGAATCAGCATTGCCAGCCGAATTAAGGAGTGGTTATGGTTCCATGCAGGCCAACATAGAGATGTGCGTCGGCGTCCAGATCCTCCATAGTTCCCAATTCAATGGTACATTCGATCAGGATGTCATCGGTGATCAGGCGAGGATTGTCCAGTTTGTAATAACCCATCGGCCAGTTATGGTTATTGTCAGTTACAAACTTCCGGTTGCTGGTTTCCGGTACGATCTGTGTTTTATTGGCCTTCAGACTGAACTCACCGTTTGCAAGGGCAGGCATGAGGCCGATGCTTTTGAAATCAGTTGCTTTGATCTCATCGGTAGTCGGTGTGCCTCCTGCTTTGTCCGGAATGCCGGCTAACAGGTAGATCCCACTAACAAGAAGGGCCTGGTTTTTTGGCAACTTAGCGTTAGAGACGTTACGCAGGTTGATTTCTTTATCGTCCTGGGTTTCGAACATCTTGATCGTCTTGGAAGAAGCTGCTTTGATGGAATAAATGGTTGTGTCTGCCAATCGCAGTTTTCCTTTAGCCAATTGATGACGGATGTTCTTGGGCAATTGGCGAAAAAACTTTTCCATTTCACCCCTGGACTGACGGCTCAAACGGGGCCGTTTGGTCAGCCGGTTAATGGCCTTTTGCCTTTTGACTGCATCCAGTGATCCAAGGATGCCTAATAGTTCTTCGTTCATGTCAAGGCCCGAAATGCCTAACAAGTCGCCAGCGTTATCGAATTCGCCGTCAACTACCATTGCCAAATCTTCTGCTGTCATTATTGTTTTGGTTTTTGGTTGGTTATGAAATAATTCTGCTTAATGTATGTTTGTGCTTTTATTTAGAAATCGGCTTCTTCCAATTCATCCAAGTCATCCACTACTGCGGCTTCTCCCATTTCTCCGGTGTTGTTCAATTCAGCACCCATCAGGTTGTTTTGTTGCGCAAACTCTTGTGTAGCTTCAATGACTTTCTGGTTGATCTTGTCCAAAACAGAAGTATCGACTTCCGCGCCATCGTTCCCAGGAAGGAAATAGCGAACATCCCCGTCAAGGCCTTGTGTCGCCTCACTTCCGTCCGTGCCATCCTTATTGCCTTTGATCTTGTCCACATACAGCTTTTTCATAAAGGTGTCTTTGAACGTTGTTACCCTTTGTTTGGCTGCTTCCAATTCCTTTTTCATATCAAAGGATTTGGATTCAGTATCTCCGGGAGCTATGGAATTGTTATCGTCAGTGCTTGGTTGCAATCCGCCGGATACCATCATGCCAACTCCAAAAGGTGCCAGGGATGGAGCATTGAAAAAGTAACTGGCTCCTGTCAGTAAAATACCTGTAACTAAAGAAGGCCGTCCGATTGCAGCACCAACAACTCCCCCACCTACGCCTACAAGAGTGTCCTTAAATGTTTCTCCCGCGGTATAGCCAAGGTCTTTTTTTGTTTTGCTACGTTGCAGATATTTGAATTTGCCCCTGTTATGTTTAGTTGCTGTTGTATCTGTCATTGTTGTTTTTTTAGTGAATTATTGTAATTAGGTGTCCCGTATTTATTTACCTTTAAAGCAATGCCACTTTTTTAGCCTTACTTCTGCTGTTGGATCTTGTACCTGTGGGCTTTCGTTTAGTGGTTGTTCGCTTTTTCTGTCTTTGCTTTCCCTCCAATCCATTTATGCCGTTGACACTTTTTTTCTTCTTGTTGCCTTTTAGGAGCTTTGCACCGAAGTAGATCCCGGTAGCCAATAAACCTACCCCACCAACTCCGGCTGCCGTTGCAGCAATGGGGTTTTTCTTTGCCCAACCTATAATCCCTTTAGATTCTTTGGGCTCATCTTCATTTCCCTCATTGCTTGCTCCTGGATCAGTCGATTTATTTGCTCCCTCACTGGAATCCTCAAAAGGGGTTGTGGGAACCGTCGTTTTGGTAGGAAAGCCCGGCAGCATGCCACCATGAGGACGTGGTTTTATCGGGTCAATGGGAGTCCTGCCTCCCCCCGGTGCGTCTGGTAGTTTGGGAATTGTGGTTTGGGCAGGAATGATCCCACCGCGCCCAGGCAAGATCGGTCGGCCAGTTGCGGATTCGACACTTTTTCGAACATCGCCGATCTTACTAAGCAATGCTGCAATTGTTCCTAATGCTGCGGTAGCTGCGGCCAAAGACAACCCTGCACTTGCTCCTTCACCTAATCCCTCCTGTCCGTTTAATCCGGCAACTTCTTGATTTTCCGCATAGTAAAGATCAGCCCCTAAGATGTCAATGATCCGGGTGTTGTCATTTACCTCCGGGACAAACCCCAATTCACCAATACCATTTAAGGCAACCGCCTTGTCCTGGTTTCCCTTCCCGGTAAGGATAGCAGTTTTAAGGTTTTTGGGTTCCCCTCCTGCACCATAAAATATCTTTTCCAGTTTGGTCAGGATCTCTTTCAGCTTGGGCCAACGGCTCATGTCAAAGCCTTGGCTTCGTGCCTGTGATTCTGACAAATATGCCCAACGGATTCTTTCGGCAATTCGGAACATATTGATCTTCATGCCGATTAATACACCATTGCGAAGCAGGACCGTTTGTGGGTAAATTTTGGCTACGGTATGAATACCTTTATTAGCCACATTAATACCCTTGTTGGCAAGATTGACAATGCCTTTACCAAAACGGGAACGGTTTAACCGATCCTTTACATCGCTGGTTACTTTTTTAAATCCTTGGCCGAATTTGGGGAAGATAACCCCCAGGTCTTCATCTTCGTCCATCAGATCCATTGCATCAAGGTTGTTGGGGTCAATTTCAATCACTTCGGCATCTTCGTTATCAATGCCATTTAAGTAGTGTAATTCCATTTTCACGTCTTTTTTTGCTGAATAAGGATGTTCGTAATTAAAATCATGCACAACGCAGTCAATTGTGATGTGCCCTCCTTCTGGCAATGGGACAACCGGATATATATGTTGGTAATGGGGTTCTTCATATTTGGTGATCCGGTAAATGTGGGGTATGTTAAGGTTGGTAAGGATGCTACTGATAAAAACCGTATAACAATCACAATCAACCCCGGTCATTCGATCATTCCAGGCTCTTGCCGGTCGGCGCACCTGCTCGATACCCTTCTTATCCTTTTTATATTGGATGTGATCATATACAAAGTGCCAGATATTGCTGCATGTTTCTTGCAGACTAGATCCTTTTAGCACTTTCGAAATTTTTAGGGTATCCGGTAAGGTTGAATAAACTGCCTTTGGAATTAGCTTTACCGTGTCGGCAACGTCAGCCTTTTTGAGAATAACCAGGTCATTGCCTATTGGTTTAGGGAAAAGATGATCGTATCTTGCACCGCTTTTGATATGTCGCTTTATAGCTACTTCCATAGTCGTTTCAATACAGTATCATCGGTACTTGTAATGGATAATTCGCCAACTTGTGTAATCACCGGCGTAACGGTTTTAACCTGGATTTTCAATTGATCCACCTTGCCGGTAATCAACTTGGTAAGGTCTTGTAAGGGTCCCGGCAGGTTTACCAGTGGTATAGAGATCATTATCCCTTTTATATCCTCTTGTCCATGTGAAGGAATTTCAACGGTAACATCAGCGATCTTTGATGAACCCAAGTTTTCGCCTTTATGAATAAGTTGGATAAAGGGCTTTTTGATCGTAAGGGTGTTGCCCGTTGGGTTTTTGAAATTTAAATCCAGCCTTATTTTCAGTTCTTTAAAGTCCAGGCTGTGAATGTTGGTTGTAGGATTTACAACTAGCTGTTTAGATGTGCGGTTAAAACGGTACAAGGATACCCCTGTAACTAATGCTGTTATTGCAACCCCGGCTAATATGATTGGTTTGGTATTACCCATGCGTTTTTCTGGCTTCCAGTTTGGTTACCCGATCTTCAAGCTGATCCATCTTTTTGGATAAATCGCTGATTTCCCTTTCATATAGCTTGGAAAAGGATTCAAATTGTTGGATGTAGGTGTGCAATTGGGCGTAAAGGCCATTGACCTTTTCGATAAGGCTCTTGAATTCCCTATGCAGTTCTTTGAGGAAATAGCCAACGATGGCAAACAAGCTGCCGGTGATAGCTAATAGTGCGCTGTTGATAATGAGGTAAATATTTGCTCCGTCCACTTAGGTTGCGATTGACGGTGCAAGGATACAATGAGGGTTTGGGATTGCTGGTCTACTTTGATCCTCTTTGGTACTTTATGAGACTCTTTGACACCTTTTGGTACTTTTTTGGAATTAATATTCCAGAAATATCTTTATATTCCAAAATGCAAATGAATACACTATGAGTTATGGAAACTAAGACCGATAGGAATATTGAAGAAATAATCGAATTTATCCAAAAGGTAATCGACCAGGAGCATACCGACAGGATTGAACAGTTCCTAATACTCTACAAGAGTATACCGGATAAATACAAGATGCTAAGTGAGATTTTTAACGCTATTGGGAATACCATAGATTACAAAACAGACAAACAACCCGGCAATATTAAAACGGCAGATCGAACTTTAAGGGATAGTGCCGGGGATGGAACGGATTTTGTTATCCTATGGGGCGTTCTGCTGAAAAGGCTAAATATCGAATACTACTTTAAAGCAGTGTCAATGGTAGAAAACAAGCCATTTCATCATATTTACCCTGTGGCTAAACTACGTGATAGGGATGTTGTATTGGACAGTGTTTTTGGGAAATTCGACCAGGAAGTTAAATATGTAAAACAGAAGGTTTTCCAGTGAACAAGGACTATTCAACTGGCTACTCCACCACCTTCTTCAATTTTGGTATCGGGGCTTTTGTCTCCTAGCATCAATTCGTAAATGGCATTAGGATTTCTTAATAATTTTGGATTATCATCTAAAGTCGATGCAAGTTCAGGAGAAACAGTTTCTGCTAGTATAATAGTTTCATTATCTTTTTTAACTTTTACAACTAATATTGCTCCTAGCCTTAAAACACCTTGATCTATATTTTTTAATGCTTCAATTAATTTAGTAGCGGCATTTGCTATTGTCTCCGTTGCATCTGCGGTTGGTTTGTTTAAGTATGTTGCCTCTAAGGCTAACTTCCCTTTATTATAGACTTCTTCAATTTCAGCTTTAGTGGCAGGCTTATTAAGTTTAAACCATAGTTTTTGGAAAAATGATCCAAAAACAGGCTCCTCTTTGGTTTCTAATTCAAAACCCATTGCTTCCATGAACTCACCACAGGCATTTGTTAATTCTTCTCTTTTGAATAGATTTATTTCCTCTTGTGGTATTCCGATGAAAACCTCTGCCATTGCCTGAGAGGTTGGGGCAGGTATAAAGGTTATATTCTTCTTTTTTTCATCCGCTATCGATGCTAAAGCTTTGAGTTTACCTAAAATAGTCGTACGATATGCTGGTAAAACATCCTCCAATCTATCATCTTTGCTGCTTGAAGTAGGCTTTTGAAGCCTTGTTAGGGATTCAAGCAGGACCTCTAATAAATTAAGAGTTTCTTTTAATCGTAACTCGCTTCTTATTATACCACCATCGCCTTGTATTACGTCAACCTGAAATAATGACTTCTCGGAGTCATATACAATTACTACATTTTGCTCTCCAATTTTCAACTTCATTTTTCCTAAACTTTTAATTTACCCTTTAAGGCCTTAATTTTTCTTGTGCGTTAGCTAATTGTATCAAATTCAAATTATTAATACAATTAAATAAAAAGCATAAATATAATGATATTTATTTAATAGTTAAAAATTAAATTATGTGTTTTGATAGCGATTTTGAAAAACAAGTATGTTATATCAAACAAGTAAATTTTCATCCTAAAACTAAAAAATAACTTGCTAGTGGCTCACAGGAATTTTGATTTGGCTTAGAATGATTCTTCTCAACTTTTGTTTAGAATGCTAATACTTTTCGCACCTCCCTTTCGTCCAGCCCTTCGGTTCTGCAAAATTGGGATATAGTAATCTTTTGGTAATTAGGTATCTGTAAGCAATCCTTAATTGTCCTGATTTTCCGTTTTGCTGTACTAAGGGATATTTGCGGATAGATCAATAGTAGATCCTTTGCGGTAAGGTAGGTTACAGTATTTTGAAACCTAAGATTGTCGCCTTCCCTTAGAAACTCCCAAACCTCGTCAAAGTCCAAATGTTCATATTCACAATATTCCTTTATGGTCAGTTTGGATTTGTGTGGGGCAATTTTATCAATTAATAGGCGATGGGCTTTAGCTGCATTTTTATCGTCCTGGATGTCCAGTAATCGCATTAAGTCTTTTTCAGTCAAAAAAATACTCATAGGCAAATTGGAAGTTTAGGGGTTAACAAAGGCTGGTTTCATTTCAATATCTTCCGGTTCCTTGGGCTCGAATTTCAGCATAAACGCAATCTGTTCCTTTAATTGGACTTCATTCAGCCATAGCTTGCCGTTTCGGATTTCTCCGCCGACAGCCTTGCTGTCAAACATGGCCCAAAGGGTTGCTTCATTTAATTCAAAATGCTCTAAGGCTCTGGAATAATCCTTTAGTACCTGGTTAGCAGGTATTAAATTTTCATGGTTCATGGTTTTCAGTTTATGGTTTTTCGGATTGAGAATTGTTGAATCTTTCTTTTGCAACTTTGTTATGATAGTCCTGTAACACTGCTTTGAATTGTTCTTTTTGTTCATAAGAATCCCCGGAGCGCTCTGAAAAATCTGGCTTAAGAATTTGACGGTGCTTGTTTAACTGCCGAGTTTCAAA
>JANQFB010000077.1 GCA_028278085.1 Chitinophagales bacterium | reverse complement strand
GCCAAAAGTTCGTTTGCTGCACCTTTATGCTGCTCATATACTGCCCGCAGGTCAGTGATCAGACCGATCAGGTCCTGGTTTCCAGGCTCGTTATGATCGATTAGAGCACAAACATCAGCACATGCGCTATAAAAACCATGCCTCAAATATTCAGTAGCCAGGATCTGCTTCGAGCCGGCATCTTCGCGATAGTTAATGATATCCAGCGCCTGGTTGAGATGGTTTTTTTGAATTAATTCCCGGATAAATGTATTCTCCATTTTTCTACGGTTCGAAAATTCCGCCAGGTTAATGCCATTCAGAAGATCCTCTTTCAGGTTGATCTCAGCGGATGCATTGGTGCCTACCCGGGCAGGGCAGGTTGAGTTGTTAAGGAAGGGGCAATTTTTTACGGTAACATTACCGAATACACATTCCGGTTCCTGGTACATTAGCGAATAATAGGTGAATCCAGTGGCTGAATAGTTGGCAATATCAAAACCGGTTCCAATTGCGCAACCGGATGAATGAAAGTAATTGCTCATGGCCAGTTCCGGGTTAGCGGCCTGACAAATGCCCATATCACCCAAAACAGCATTGGGTTCAATTTCCAGATCCGCATAATTATTGGCCTCAAAACGGTTACAATTGATTTCCAATAGATTATTGACGCCTTTCACCTGGACGGCTGCCTGAAATATTCCACTTGCGGCATTGATCGCAATAGGGCTAAACCTGTTATCATATACCTCAGCCGGCGCATTACCCGAGTTATTACAAACAATTCCAAAAGGTGGAACCGGTGTGGATATGGTACTGGCGGAATAAAACTCATTTTCCGCTATGCTGTAATCTTTACACCCTTCCATAAAAACGCCATAGGAAAGCTCATTCAGGGTACCTTCAGGGATGTTAAAGACATTTCTACTGATCTCATCGAAACTGGAACCGTTGCAGGTAATAGCCGTTACATTGTTGATAAACTTGTTGGCCCTTACCCATATATGACTCAAGCCACCGCTACTATAGGCATCGATCCCTTTGTAAAATCCATGGAATAGATTGCCTGGTCCGGTCAGCGAAGTAAGCTCCGTTCCATCATATATAACCTGGTAAGATGCGTCATGGCTTTTGATGGCGGTACTCCTGCCGGAGGGATTATCGGAATAATCGGCAAAGTTGACTACGTTAAATTCATTATTGATTATTTGTACGCCCGTGTTGTCGTTTAATAAAACGGCTATCCCGGCGCTTTCATAACCATTTACCGGTTTGGTATACCTGAATGAACACTCCCGGATCACACTTCGCTGTTTATTCACGGCATTTGCTATTTGTATGCCGGTCAAACAGTTTTGGAATGATGTTTTGTCGGCTGTAATTTGTGCACCGCCAAAATTGGAGTGATCGATGTTCGAATGGAAGGGTTTGGTTCTATTGGCGCGTATGCCATAGAACGCATCACTGATTTCTGATTCATATATATCTATTTTGCCCCATTTCTCCAGTTTTCCCTGATCGGGGTTGGTCAGATCGGTACCACCACTTGCCAGCCCAAATCCTGTAAAAATGGTCGGTGCAGGTCTTTTCATATTGATGGCTGCACGGCTCGCCAGCATAAAGTTTCCGGTCGTTGCTTCCCGTACAAATCCGATCATCATATCCTCATTCAGGTCTTTTACCGGTATCGGTTTATTTAGGAATAGATCTTTTCCTCCACCCGGGTTGCCAGCAATTTCTACCTTACAATCTTTCAAGCCTTTGACACAGGAATCTTCCGATCCCCATACCTCGATACCTCTCCACAGAAAATCATCATTACAACCCTCACCCATATACTGTAACCTGGATTGATGCAAGTCAATCGCCGCACCTTCATCAACCCAAATTCCGAACCCCGGTGTGCCCAGATCCGGTGTTTCCAATGCGGTAATATAGGGCCCAAAAGCTAAGGTGGAATTCACCAACGTTAACCTGACACCTGTTTCTACCTTCAACAAACCTCTGATTTTTTTATCTTGATAATTCCATTGCTGACTGGATGTAACAGTATAATTATCCAGATCATATCTCACATTGACCAAAATGTTATCCTGCCCGATGACATTACCATTAAGGTCTTTAATGGTAAGAATATAGGTCGTCGGAACCATCGGATTGGCCAATGGATTATCCACCCGATCGATAAAATAAAGCTTATTACTTTCATCAAAGGCTGCGCTGTTCGCTAACGACCATTCGTAAGTGGCATCCGGAATTAGATTAGCCGGCCCGATATGACCGGGACATTGTAAAGCTGGCCCGAGATCAATGTTGCAGATCTCAACGGTTCTTACCTGGAAACATCCGGAGGCATCCGTCATCCTGACACGATAGGTACCTGCTTCCAGCCCGGTCGCTTGGTTGGTGGTATTCAACGGATCATGGCTCCAAACGTAGGTTAAGTTCATACCCGAAGGGGGTACCACTTTTACATATCCACCCGTGCCATTGTCATGTTCGTATTCTATCGATACCGGGCTACTTTCTTCGGCCAGTTTTAGGGCAGCTTCCGCATCCACCAAACCATAGCCCATTTGATTATTCCAGGTTCCATAGGCTCTGCCCGAAACGGCTTGGTAATTGTATTCATCAGTTCTTATTCTTCTGGCAGATCGACCAATGATCTCAAAGACTTCATATTGCGTTAAACATGAATTTACCGATAAGATCAATCCTGCAATGGCCGCAGCCTGAGGGGAAGCAATAGAAGTCCCTGAAGAATTGCTATAGGTGCTACCCAGATCTGTGGTCCAAACAGCGCTTCCCGGGGCCATAATATCCAATTGACTTCCGAAACTGGAATTATTGTTGGCTCTTGTTCCTCCTATCTCCATATTGCCGACTGCAATGAGGCCTTCATCCGGTACGGTACTACTATATTTAGCCGGATACAGCACGCTGTCGGGGTCAAAGCCGCCGCTTTGATTACCGGCAGCAGCTATAACCACGCAACCCAATCCGTTTCTACCTGCGGTCAGGGCATTATCCAGGGCAGCATCGGTTAATCCATGTGGAATCCACCCCGACGAAATATTAATAATAGCGGCCCCATTAGCCGTAGCAACATCCACCGCATCGGCTAATTGACTCGCCGTTACAGACGCTGCAAAAGAAACACTGATATCCATGATAGGACATTCGGGCGCCACACCTGAAATACCTATAGTATTATGGCCAGCACCGATCACGCCCGCAACTTTTGTACCATGGGCAGAATATACGGTGCTAGGGCTTGCACCGGTCATGGCATTATAACTGAATCCATGGATATTGGTCAGGTCAGGGTGATCGGGTTGAATCCCTTCATCCAACACCGCAACAATGATGCTGGCATCTCCTTTCGTTTTTTTCCATGCGCCACAAACATTGATACTGCTCGGAGGTGTTGGCGCCTTATCAGGGGTATTGACACCATCGTTTTCCAAAGCCCATTGGTCAGGGAATAGGGGGTCGTCAGCACAATTGGGATCATCGTCCTGGCATAATTCCGTTATTTGGAATAGCCAAAGGGGCTCAGCATTCGGGAAAAGAGCGCTTTCCTTAAACACTTTTGAGGCTTCAAGGGCATTTAAGATGGATAGCTCATTACATGCAATGGCGTACCAAAGCGGTAAATTCATCCGGTTACCAAGTACGGTTAGGTTATAATGATGGGCCATGCTATCCAAAAGGGCACTGTCTGACATATTTTCTAATTGGACATAAAAGATCCCGGAGAGCCCTAATTCAACATTACCGGTATTCTTATAGAATGGCCCTTCATAGCTAATATAAGCGCTATCTCTTAATGATATGGCAGGAAGAGAAACATGCTCGATAACGGCATAATAGTATTCATGATGATCCTCCGGTTGGGTGTTCAGTTGCTTGAGGTAATTGGTTGATCCGAATTCATGTATTTGTAGATCCGGGATATTGAGTTTACGCCGCAAATCAATTTCGTCCGTTACCTGGCTCAAAAGTATATATTTCCGGGTTGGGTTTTTGGTAATCGTTATTTGCTGGTCATGGTAGTAATAATAATCCGCTTGCGCTCCCGCATGGGAAAAGAGACCAACGAAAGCAGCAATGAATAAAAGCTTGGCTAGATATTTTTGTCGGAACATGGTTCGGTTTTGGGTGGTAAGGATAATCGTTCTTACCAAAGCTAAATCAATAATCAATACTCAATTTTCAGAATGCGTGTCTGGTCGAGCTGACTGTTTGTATGGCAGGTTTGAGCAGACCAATGGTAGTCGATCAACCAGCCAAAGGATCCCGGCAGGCTTTCTCACAATCTAATATTTCTTAATTTGTTATATTTGGATTATCCTGATCTGTAGCGATGAAAATTTTTCCCTTCAACCCGATACATACCTTTAACTTCAGGCTGGACCGCTGGATGGTCGCCATGGTGGCCGTGATCACCCTGTCTGTTCAGGTATTCATCAAAACGAGGGATTGGCTCTATGAGCAATTACAATATGAAGGCTGGGAGTTCTGGCTCTTCGGATTCACCGACCTGCTCGGTTCATTGATCATCAGTGTAAGCATATTTACGCTCAACATCGGACTGATCCGTTACCTGCAATCGATATTTCCTTCCAACCGGCAAATGTTCAGGCGCTGGGTCATCGAATTAGCGCTGACATCCCTGATCGCCATTTCGATCATTATCCTGGTCAACCTGTTGAGCCATTATTATATCCATCCCAAGCACAGTCTTTCTGCCTACTTATTCGACAGCGGCGTGGCCGGATTGGCGATCAACCTGCTGATGGTGGTCCTGTATGAAAGCCTGGAGATCTTTAAGCAATGGAAAGTGGGATTGATCCGTAACCAGGAGATCGAAAAGGAAAAGATCCGGTTCAAATATGAAGTGTTGAAGAACCAGGTAAATCCCCACTTCCTGTTCAACAGCCTCAATGTCCTTACTTCGCTGATCCCATCCGACCCGGATAAGGCGGAGCAATTCACCTACCAGCTTTCCCGCATCTATCAGTATGTGCTGGATACCAAAGATATCCCGTTAGTGAAATTGGAGCAGGAGATCAGGTTTATTAAAACTTACTTTAACCTGCTCCAAACCCGGTTTGCAGATGCCATTCAATTAGAAGTCGATCTGGACCAGGACAAGCTGCAGGAACAAATGCCCCCCTTAACCTTGCAACTCCTCCTGGAAAATGCGATCAAGCACAATAACATTGGGGCAAAACATCCATTAAAAGTGAACATTCACATGGATGCCAACGATCGCCACCTGATCATCCGGAACAATATCCAACAACGTCAATTCTCCCCACCTTCCAATGGTTTGGGTTTGAAAACGATTACCGAACGCTATCGCATGTTGTGTAAAGAATTACCCCACTTCACGGCTAATGGAAAGGAATATATTGCCAGGGTCCCTTTAATTGATCCGGCAACATGAATGTCCTGATCATAGAGAACGAACAGCATGCCGCAGACAAGGTCAAACGCTTTTTGCAGCAATATGATCCGGCGATCCGGATCCTGGGCGTGATCGATTCGGTTGAAGGAGCGATCAACTGGTTAGGGGAGCATACGGCTGATCTTATTTTCCTGGACATCGAATTGAATGACGGACCATCGTTCACCATTTTTGATCACATCTCCGTTACCACCCCGATCATCTTCACCACCGTTTACGACAACTTCGCCATCCAGGCATTCAAGTTGAACAGTGTCGACTACCTGCTCAAGCCCTTCGATTATGAAGCATTGACCCAAAGCCTCGACAAATTCAAAGCCCATTATCACAACACACCCCCGGATTATTCGCTTTTGGCCCAACAGATGCAGCAAAACCATACGATCAAAGACCGTTTCCTGGCTTACCGGGGTGATGAATTGATCACCGTAAAAACGGCTGATATCGCTTACTTTTTTGCCCGCGACAATAAAGTATGGTTGATGACCCGGGCAAAAGAGCAATTCCCTATTTCGCATCATCTCGATCCCTTACAGGAAATGCTCGATCCCGATCAGTTCTTCCGGATCAACCGTCAATATATCATCCACATCGATGCCATCCGGAAAATGAGCCAGCATTTCAAAGGCAGGATATTGGTGGATTTATTTCCACCGGCTCCCGAAGCGGTTTTTGTTAGCGCCAGAAGAGCAGAACCCTTTAAGGTCTGGCTGGGGAAGTAAATAGATCCATTCGTTTCAAAGGTTTGTAGGAATGTTGTTTGATGATCTGTCTATCCATCCCAATAGACCAGTCATCCACCCATACCGACCAATCAAATCACCATCCCTGCCGTACAGGTAATCTGACAAATGTGGGCTCCTTTTTGATGTAGGTTTGTAAGTCAAAACCTACCTAAATGAAAACCTTAATCTTGTTGTCAATGGTATGCCTCGGCCTGACAGGTTTCGGGCAAAATGTAAATATCCCCGATGTCAATTTTAAAAACTGTCTTTTGGGGAATCCTTCTATTAATATATTGGATGGAGAACCTGAGCCTTCAACCGGGTCCGTTGGACGGCAAAGATGCCTGGTTGGAAAGAGTAACCGGATCCTGGGGGGAACAGACAGTTACCTGGAACAATCAACCTGCCGTAACAACTCAGAATAGAATTCACTTAGCAACAAGCACTTCTCTGGACCAGGACTATGAGGTAGATTAAAAACGCTGATCGAAGATGCCTTGAATGATGGTACGGCAACGAACCAGGGTGAGTTTGCAATGCTGTTCCGACAGCAGAAGGTAAGCATTAAGAAGATCATATATCAATAGCTATGGTCCGGAACACCTCCCACTGCATCAGCTTACGCTCATCACCCGATTCCTTACGTTCACCTGCGGATTTTCTTTGTTCGGTGATAGTCGATAGGTCCGCTCAAAAATTTGCCATATTCTAGTGTAGTTTAAATCACTGGGATAATCCATGGCGCTGATTTTTGAAAACCTGGATACAAAGTATTTTGCCTTACTTTTGTTGGTCATAAGCCCGACAATAGTACAGGGGCAGTCTGACGGACCCGTACCAACCGACTTTTCCAATTATGTTCCTTCGTCAGCCAGCCAAATGGTGGATGAATTCTCCGGGGATTTTTCCTATACGATCCCGTTGTTGGTCATTCCGGGCCCCAATGGGATGAGCTATCCGCTGACCCTGGGCTATAATAGTGGCATTGCTCCCGAACAAAATGCCTCCTGGGTGGGCTTGGGATGGACCCTGAGCCCTGGGGCCATCGTCCGTAGCAAAAGAGGCTTCCCGGACGATTATAAAGCCAGTAATGTCAAATACTGGAACAAAGTCCCCATGAACTGGTCCGCTTCCATGGGATTCGGTTTTGGGGTGGAATATTTCAGCAACGACTTTCTATCGGGAGCCGGGGGGATCAATGCCTCGCTTATATACAATAATTACCGGGGTTTCGGCTATTCGGCCGGCATAAAAATGAATGGCTTCGGCATGGCCAACCTCGATCTTGGCGTGACCAATGGCGAGTTTAGCTTCAAGCCAGGCATACAACCCATGCGATTACTGGGTAATTTGATCAGGCGCAGGATAAACCGGCCGTCCACCAAACCCGGATCGGAAGAGAAAAACAAAAGGAAAGCCCGCAATGAAAAGAACCGGATCAAAAATGTCCGGCAAACCAACCTGAGGATGGCCAGCAGCGCCAACCGGGTTCCCTTGAGCTTCGGTACGGACCTGCCGGCAACCAATACCGTCGAATTATTCGGCGCCACCATCGATGTCCAGTTCTCGGTGCAAGGTACGCCCGGTCCTACCGAGTTCGGTATCGGCGGTGATATTTTCGGGAACTATAATTTCCAAAAACCGGTCGAAGAAGATATCCTGGAAGCCTATGGTTATATGTATTCCGGCGATGTACAAAACATGGAGAGGAACCCAAATCCATTCCAGTCGTTCAGGGGGCAATCCGCTATGATGGACTACTATGCGGAGATGGAAACCCCTTTCACCAAAAGAAAAGAATTCCTGTCCGTTCCCTTCAACAGCGCCGACAACTTCACGATCATGGGAGAGAATACCGGCGGCAGTTTTCGGCTGCATCACCGGAATATCGGCGCTTTCCGGCCCAACCTGAAAACCAGCGCTATTTTCAACTTACAGCTCGGCGGTGACCTTGCATTGGGTCTCGATATAGGCGGCGGCGCCACCTTGAGCTTTGGCGGACAGGTAACCGTAACCTCCGGTTGGAATGATAGCCGGTTTCGCTTCACCGGTAAAGAAGACCAGGTCGATGAGCCTTATTTTTTCAAGCTCCATAACGATCTGGCAGGAGCCTGGGTCAACCCTGACATCCCCAATACCTTCCAGGCGGGTCTGAAAAGAAACAATTTAACCGGCGTCAAGCTTTTCGACAAGGTCACCTTCAAGATCGAGCCCGTCTATAATGGCCTTCCGGTAACGATCAACGAGGGCTTGCGATGTGGCCGTTCCACCTTTATCGGGTTCAACACCAACCGCGAGATCAGCGAGCACGATGCGGGTAAGTCGATCTATGCCTATAACCGCAGAGAACTGGTCAATCAATTTGTCAGGAGAAGCGGAGGTGCGAGCAACCCGGTTTCGGAGGGTATAGGTGAAATGACGGTCGTCAATGAGGACGGCAGTCGTTACGTTTACGGACTCCCGGTATATTCCCGGAACGAGATCGAGCTGCAATACGGCCTCAGTGATGTGCCGGCATCCGGGATATTGTCCGCCTCGATCGCCTACCGAAACATCAACAGTACGGCCATGGAGGTAAAGGTCGGTGAAGAGCGCAACACCCCCTATGCCACGGCCTTTTTACTGACCGAGATCACCAGCCCGGATTACGTAGACCGCAATATGGACGGCCCGACGCCGGATGACCTGGGCACCTATATCCTCTTCAATTACAAACAACACCTGGGCACCAATCGCCTGGATTATAAGAATAACACCAACGATTCGTGGTACAACTGGCGTTCGCCATATACCGGGCTACACTATGATATGGGCAGCCTCAGCGATCCTTTGGACGACCTGGGAACTGTTCATGCCGGGGAAAAAGAGATCTATTACATCGAAAGCATCGAGACCAAAACCCACCTGGCCGAGTTTATCACCTCTCCCAGGGAGGATGGCCTGGAAGCACCCCGCAACGACATTGCCGCCGGTACCGATGATCCCGACCTGCAAAACCTCGATCGCCTGGAAAAGCTCGACCGGATCGATTTGTATGTCAAAAATGCCAATGGCCAAAAAGGCAAACTCATCAAAAGTGTGGTGTTTGAATATGATTATTCCCTCAGCCCGGGAGTGCCGAACAATTCGCAAGAGCCGGTAGATGTGAATGGCGATGATCCTGCGGCAACCGGATTGTCCGACGTTAATGCCAACGCCGGTAAACTGACCCTCAAGCGGCTTTGGTTCGAGTATGACAGTGTCGTTCCGGCGCGGATCACACCTTATGAGTTCGGTTATACCTATAAAACCCATGGATATCCGGCCAAATATGCTGACTTCGATAACTATGGCGGGGCTGACCTGATCGAAAATCCTGCCTACGATGTCACCGCTACCGATGCCTGGGGAAACTATCAACCGGATGGCGCCGACCGGGCAGCCCGGTTCCTTCCCGGTATAGACCAAACCCCGGACTATACCCGCTTCGACCCCGCAGCCTGGCATCTGAAGCAGATCATTTTACCTTCGAGAGGAGAGATCCATGTACAATATGAGCAGGATGAGTATAACTATGTGCAGAACAAACGGGCTATGGCCCTGGTCAGCCTCAAACCGGCTTCCAACGACGAAGCGGAAGCTGCAGGTCCGGGCACACAAAACAAGTATTATCTCAACCTGGAGGATCTCGG
>JANQFB010000040.1 GCA_028278085.1 Chitinophagales bacterium | reverse complement strand
ATTTTCCGGATGAAGCGTCTGGGCAAGAACGGAAAGCCGATCAATGTCTACAAATTGCGGACCATGCAGGCCTATTCCGAATATATACAGGACTATATTTACGATACCCAGCAGTTGAAAAAGGGTGGGAAATTCAACAACGACTTCCGGATTACCAGGATCGGCCGTTTTCTGAGGAAATATTGGCTGGATGAATTGCCCATGATCTATAATTTAATGAAAGGTGAGCTGAAGCTTGTCGGGGTGAGGCCTTTGAGTAATCATTACCTGTCGCTTTATCCGCAGGAACTCGTTAAAAAACGGCAGCAGTTTAAGCCCGGGCTGTTACCTCCCTTCTATGCCGATCTGCCCGAAACCCTGGATGAGATCATTGCTTCCGAAAACCGCTACCTGGACCGCTATGCCGAAAAACCAATGGCCACTGACCTTCAATACTTCGCCAAAGTAATATCCAATATTATTTTCCGGCAGGCCAGAAGCCAATAAGGTCTGCTGCGCACCATTCATTTGTTTTCCTAACTTTACACCGGATCAATTTGCCTGATATGAGATTTATTTTTGTTATTTGCATCCTTTGGCTGCCATTCGGCAAAGCAATTGCCCAATCCGTTTACTACAACACCAGTAATGTCAGTGTATATGAGTTTTTGGACGAACTTACCAACACCGGTGTTATCTCGGTCAATACCGTGGTGAAGCCCTATTCCCGTTTGTTTATCGCCACCAAATTAGCCGAAGCGCTCGAGGTGAAAGATTCGCTGAATCCCAGGCAGCAAAAAGAGCTGGAGTTTTACCTAAAGGATTTTAACAAGGAGCTGTTGCCCAAAAAGCAATTCCGCAAAAGGAAGGACCTCTTTTTTTATAAAGATTCCTTATTGTCGATGACCCTGAACCCGATCCTCGGGATCCGCTATATCCAAACCGATAGCGGCGGTATCCGCCATCGATGGAGTGGGGCGGAAGTATTTGGATCTGTCGGCAATTTTGGTGTGTACGCCAGTTTACGCGATAATGCCGAAACGCTTCGATTAGCCGATCAGGACTATTTAACGCAACAAACCGGTGCATTCTATAAAGGCTCCAAGGTGGGCGGGGAATACAGTGAAATGAAAGGAGGAGTGACCTATGCCGGAAAATGGGCCACGGTCGGATTGGTGAAAGACCATTTCTCCTGGGGCAATAATTACAATGGCGCCAATATTTTTTCCGGCCATAGTCCGTCATTTGCCCATATCAAATTACATGTTTACCCGGTCAAATGGTTTGAATTCAACTATGTTCACGGTTGGCTGGTATCGGGAGTGCTTGACAGTAACCGCCTGTATAATGCGGGCGCCAGGGTGCGAAGGGTTACCCATCCCAAATACCTGGCCGCCAATATGGCTTCGATCACTCCGATCAAAAAGTTGACGGTTTCCCTGGGGAATTCTGTCGTTTATAGTGATGTAGGATTGCATCCCGGTTACCTGATCCCGGTATTTTTTTATAAGTCGATCGACCATACCCTCAGCGCCGGCACCGGTAATGTGGGCGGACAGAACGGGCAGATGTTTTTTGATATCAGCTCCCGCCAGTTAAGGAATTGGCATTTTTATACCACCGTTTTTATCGATGAGGTATCCTTTGAAAGGTATTGGAACAAAGATGAGCATTCCAATTTCTTCAGTGGAAAATTCGGCGCCAGGTGGACCAATATCATGGATTGGAATACCTCGCTGATCCTGGAATATACCCGGACCAATCCCATGACCTACAAACATTTCATCAACACCACCACCTTCGAGTCAAATGGTTACAACCTGGGGCATTACCTCAGGGATAATGCACAGGAGGTCTTTGTCGGTATCCGGATCCGGCCGGTGGCCAAAATGCAGGTCGATCTGCAATATACCTATGCAGAGGCCGGGAAGAACTACATTTACACGGGAGTCGGCAAATCTGCGCTGGGGCTACCCTTTATGGATGAGATCCTCTGGCGTTCCAATTCGCTGGCCTTCCGGTTGAACTACCAGTTTTGGAACGATCTTTACCTCTTCGGCGGCGCCACGCACCGTTTGATCGATGGCGATCATGCCGACGTCTATACGCCCCCATACTTTCTGGGTAATCAAACCAATTTTACCGCCGGGTTTAATATCGGGTTTTAAGGCAGCCGGGTGATAGCCGGAATGGCCGGTTCATGGTTTGATCGTCGTCCGTATTTGAATAATCAAAAACGACTATATTTGTACAACGCTTCAAGGCATTCGTTTTATTCGTGAAAAAGGTATTTATATTAACCACTATACTGGCATTGATCGTCTTCGTCGGAAGGCAAGGTTTTAGGTATTATACCAAATCTTTCAGCCCGGAGGATAAGGTCGTTTTCAAAAAAGACGACTTAAAGATCAAAGTAACTTATGGCAGGCCGGCCAAACGCGACCGCCGGATATTCGGAGGGCTGGTGCCTTATGGGGAGATTTGGCGGACCGGCGCAAATGAGGCTACGGAGATCTCATTTACAAAAGATGTTTTGGTGGCCGACCATCTGATCAAAGCGGGGAAATATACCTTATTCACCATCCCGGAAAAGAATAGCTGGACTGTCATTTTGAACAGTGAACCGGATCAATGGGGGATCTTTTCCTATGATCCGAAAAAAGATGTGGCCAGGGTCGACGTACCTGTTCAGAAGATGAAAAAAGTAGTTGAATTCTTCACCATCGATTTTTCCGATCGTAATACTTCTGTTAACCTGCAGCTCAAATGGGACAGGACCAAGGTAGGAATTCCCTTGAAACCGGCTTCCTGATCTTTCCTCAGGCCGGTTTGGTGGCAGATATCATATAATACCCGAAATCGTTCCGGCACATACCCATCAGCATGCCGAAAATCGGCCCTTTTACATTATTCCAACGTTCCCGCCCCATTTTCCGGGTACCGCCGATCATCTCCTGGAGCAGGAACTTCAGCACTACAATTGGAATATGAGCCACCGAGGGCGCTACGTGCCAGGAGTGCTCTTCCACACAAACATCCTTAAAACCCGCTTCCCGGAACGCTTCTTCCACGGCATGGACTTCCCCGAAAGTATCCACAACCCAATATTCCAATAGCTTTGGATAGGCAATGCCGGCAAGCCCTTTCAGCCGTTCCGGATGTTTCAGTAAACCATCTGTGATCACCATTCTTCCCCCCGGTCGCAAAACCCGGTATATTTCCCGGATCAGGTCCGACTTTGACAGGCCGGAGGCGTAGCAGGCGCTTTCGATTGCATAACAGCCGTCTGCAAAATTATTACCAAAGGGCATGGCCGTATGATTACCCAGCAGAATATTGATCTTATCGTGCAGATCCGCTTGCCGGTTGAGCTTCCGGGCTTGTTTCACCTGCCAGGGAACAATGGTAAGGCCACTGATATGATTGAAGTCGGTTGTCCTGGCGATATACCGGGCCGAAGCGCCAAGGCCGCATCCCAGGTCTAGCAGGTAGTTAAAGTGATTGGCCGGCAATTGCAAAGCCTCCAGCACCTTCCGGTTCATATGGTTCAGCATTTTTTCCCGGTCAAAAGGGTTCATTCCCCATTCATAATAGCCGAAGTGCATGTTAAATTCCTTGCTCCAGGCTTCATAATCCGGCCCGGCAATTTCATAATAATCCAATAAGGCTTTCTTTTGCTGGGATTCGACTGGTCGGTGTTTAGGAGCAGGGAGGGTCTTTGCTATGATCGCTTCACAAGTTTTCATATTTTCAGGATAATTTGAAAGTTTGAAAGAAAAAAATATAACGTTTTAATGGATGATTTTTTGTACGTCAAAAGTAACAAAAAGTTTTGAATTTTCAATAATAATTGAAATTTTTGTAAAAATCACAATGTCAGTATTGATAGTTTGATATAGTCCTTCAGGCGAAGATCTCCGGGCAAGATCTTAATATTTAACCAGCTTGACGGTCGACGTTTTATTCTTAGAGGAGTAGATGAGCCAATATATCCCGGCGGGTAAGCCTGACAGATCCAGCAGGGTCTCCCCGGATGTTTGGTCTGCAGGTAATTCAAATATATGGACCGGTTGGCCTAATGCATTCTGCAGGAGGAGTTTTTTCTTACCGGGTTGATGATCCGGCCAGCTTAGCCATAGATCTTTTTGCATAGGATTCGGAAAGATATTCAGGCCTGATCGCTCCTTTGCAGTTGAAGCCAGCCCCGGATGAACCGGGTCACCCTGGATCCGGATATCCTGGCAACTTTCATCCGTACCACAAGCGTTCGTTACGATTAAACAAACATCGTATGTGCCGTTCAGGGCATAGGTATGAACCGGTTCGGGTATACTATCTTTTGTTCCATCCCCAAAATGCCATGACCAATGGGATGCACCCTCCGAGGAATCTGCAAGTGCTATCGTTAGCGGATCGCTATCGATAAAGATTTCGAAGTCAGCTTTTGGCAATGGGCAAATGACTTCAATGGAATCACAATAGGTAGTAGCGTTGCAGTTATTTGTAAGGGTCAGGCAGACTTCGTAAGTTCCGGAGGTGTCATATATATGCAAGGGATGTTGGATGGAATCGGTATAACCGTCGCCAAAATCCCAGGACCATTGTTGCGGAAACTTCGAATGGTCGGTAAACTGAACGGACAGCAGGCTATCTGAAGCTTCAAAGAAGGCCTGGCCGGGTTGGCAGGGGCTCTCCGGGTCTATCTTACAGGGTATTTGGAAGGGCGCGGGGAAAGCAGTATCCGCTAAGTTGGGGTGCCCCAGCTTCCCATAATAATTGTATCCCCAAGTCCAAAGAGCGCTATCCGGAGTAATTACCGAAGTAGCGTGTCTCCCGGCATCAATGGCCAAAACATGCCTGAAATCTTTCAACATAGAGGGTATGCTGTCGTATTCGATAGAGTCCTTTGCGAGTTGGCGGAAGGAATTTGCTCCCCATAACCACACGGATCCATCACTTTTGAGCGCCATTCCATGGTTGATACCGGCGGAAATATCTACAATATCTGTTAGCCCGCTAACCTGTACCGGTGAATAGCTGTCCTGTGTGGAATTATACCCAAAAGCCCACACATCAGCGTTTTTGTCCAGCAACAGGCTATGTCCGGCACCAATGCTGACGCTCTCCACATCCAAATGGGTCAAAACATTGATGGGCTGGATAGTATCGTTTATGGAGCTATCCCCCAACTGCCCATAGCCATTCCAGCCACACGACCAAATACTCGTATCACCACATATCACTATGGAGTGGTGCATGCCGATGTCAAATTGCTGAGCCTGAACGAAGCCCATAAAAATAAGCTAATGCCAAATAACCATAATTTGATCTTATCCATCAAGCAAATTTTACCGCTTTTAAGGGATATTAACAAATAATTATGCAAGGAGCCCTAAATACCTTCACAAGGCCAACTCCATAACTGCTTCCTCACGCTCACTCTCACTCTCACTCTCACTCTCACTCTCAAACTCCCTCACTCTCCAATCTTCACCCTAACCCCTTCCGAATGAGCGGCAAATTCCGGTGCATACATGCATTGAACCGTAGTAATACCATTGGAAAAATCCCCGGACAGGTTAACCTTCAGCGGGTATTCGAAAACATAAGTGCCCCTGGGTAAGCGGTCGAAGTAGAAATTCGTTGCCGCATCCCGGGTGCTTTCATAATAGCCGAGCCCATCCTGGTAGCGATAGCCCGACAGCACATTGACCGGTTCCAACCCGGAGGCACGCATATCTTTCATATGCACATATTCCAGGTCGCGATCGATCCTCAATTCGATCCTTACTTTGATCTTATCTCCTGGTTGGAGCGCCGTTTCTGGCGTTACCGGGCTGATCACCGGCCCTGCATCGGTCAGGGTTTCTTTGAAGAGTTGCTTCCTGATCTGTAAGGGCGTTTCCGCAGGGGTGATCTTATCCAACTGTTCAAAATATTGCCAATACACGGCTCCCCAGGCTACGCCTTCATCCTTTTTGCTGACGGTTACCTTACCCATTTCGGGATGTATCTCCGATTTTGACCAGGCAGTTTTGAAATAGCCGGTGCCGCCTTCCGGTTGAACGTCTTCCATTTCAGCAGGGTCGATGGTCTTTTCGCCTACCGTGATCGTTACCGGTTGGGCCTTGCTCAACAGGTCCGTTCCCCGCAGCAGTAAAGCGTAGCAGGCCGCCGCCGTAGCTTTGGTCGTTTTCCAATCCTGGGTTTGTTTTTGCTTTAGCAGCCAGACTTTCATCGCTTCCACCGATTCCCGGTCTTGCCCGGCTTCCTCAAAGGCTTCGATCAAAAGGGCCTGTGTTTCGATGGGGGCCTGGTACCAGTAATAGCCACCCAGCATTCCTTTCCAATACATACCCAATTCCTCATGGTAAATGGCATTTTCCTTCAAACTTTTTAAAATGGCAGCAGGGGTATCCTTTTGCCCGCTACGGTGAAAGGCAAGCGCGATCATCCCTTGCAAATAATAGTTTTGATCCGGCCAATACTTTGCCAACTGATCTTTGTAATAATCATGGGCTTTCTTAGCTTCCGGCAAAACAGCCATGTCTTGATAAAAGCTGCGGGCATAAAAATATTGAATGTGGGTCCGGCTCAAATTATTTTTGTTCAGGTCTACATCGTGAAGTTTGAGTTTTTCATAGTCCTCCTTGATCTTGCGGTCCATATATTTCAAACCACTTTCGATCATGTTTTTCCACCGATGCGTCGGTTCTGGCCGTTTTACCCCCAAATGGTCCAACTGCCCCAGGCCTGTAATAATATGTTGTGTAACATACCTGTTTTCCCGCATCCCATTGAACCAGGGCCAGGCGCCGCCGGATAATTGCATCTTGGATAGTTTTGTGATGGCCACTGTTGCTTCCCGCTGCATGGTGTTCCCGTCAAAGAGCAGGCCCAGCCGTTTTTTGCGTTCCGATTCGTTTTGCGCCTCCATTACCCAGGGCGTTTCTGACAGCAAGACCTGTTTGAGCTCGGGGTTTTGCTCCAGTTTGGATAAAAATGATCCCGGACTTTGGGTTTTCCAGGCCTGAAATACCGCTTTGATCCTGGGATGACTATTAGCGATGTGACTGGCCAGCGTATTGGCATATAGCCGGCTGAAGATCTGCTCGGAGCATTCATGGGGAAATTCCATGAGATATGGCAGGGCCTGTACGGCATACCATGCAGGGTTCGATGTAAATTCCAGGGTCAACCGGTGGTGTTTCAGGCTTGGATGTTCACCGGGTTTATAGCCCGTCAGCTTTTTGAATTCGAATTGCCTGATTTCCTGCCCTCTTACCGGTAGCGGCATGGATTCCGTAACCAGCATCCGGTTGGTCAGTACAGGGATAGCCATTTCTTCGCCATCACTGAAATTACCGGCCCTGGCTACCACTTTATAGGTGATCGCTTCATATCCCGATGGGATCTTGATTTTCCAGCTAACGACCTCGCCGGAGGATGGCTCGATGGAGAATTTTTTTGTGGCGGAACCCTCCAACAGTTGATCGGTAATCGCTTGCATGGTTAGGGCATGATAGAAGGTGATCCTGATATCTCCGGTAATTTCTTTTTCGGCCAGGTTCGAGACCTTTACCGGAAACACCATCTCATCTCCTTCCCGGAAAAACCGTGGCGGATTAGGCACAACCATCAGGTCTTTTTGGGTGAGGGTTTCCCCTTCAAGCCTTCCGTATGCCAGATCCTTTGTATGGGCCAGTCCCATGAACTTCCACCGGGTCAGAGCTTCGGGCATGGTGAATTTCAAGACTATTTCACCTTCTTCATTGGTCATCAGGTCCGGGAAGAAGAAAGCGGTTTCCTGGAAATTCGATCGGGTTTTGACGGCGTCCAATGCCTTTTCCCCACTTGCCGGTGGAACAGGTGGAGGGGTCGAATGGCCCGGATCATTAGCCTTATAACTAACATCGGCATTCAGATCATGTATGATGCCATTACCATCCATGACAACTTCAGCGTTTAAAAGCCTCGCGCTGGTGGAACTTACACCGCCTGCCCCGCCGCTGGCGGCATAGGCTCCGCCAATTCCGAAACGCATCCGGTGGCCGAACCAGTTCAACCGGTCGTAGGTTCGCTTTTCAATGGGCTGAGGCCGGATCCAGTTGTTGAAATAAGACTGATAAAGCGGGGCGCCCCGTGGGATCCCATAGGTCCAATTGTGGCTGCGATAAACGGCGCTGTAAAGATCCAATGACCAATTGTTTTTCTTGAACACATCCAATGAAGCATCATACATAGCAGCCAGCAGTTCCGCAGCGATGACATCACCACGGTGATCCTTAATGGTAACACGCCATTCCTCTTCCTGTCCGGGCAGCAGCTTATCCCGGAAGGTGCTGAAGGCCAGATCCAATTTTTTGGTGGCATAAAGAACCGTGACCCTGCGGTTAAAGATATGCTGGCGGTTGTCCATCGCCATGGTGAACAACACTTGCAGATTTCCCTGATGTTCCTCTTTGACGGGTATTTGGAGCAGCCGCTGTTCATCGTTCAGATCGATCCATTCGCGGTGCAGGATATCATTTTTATAGCTGACTTCATAAAGTATCCTGGCAGCTTTAGCACGGCTTCCTAGCAGGAATTTGGCGGTGTCTCCCGGCAGAGCGGTAGTAGTTAAACCTTTGACCCACAGGTAGGATGTTAGCGGTATATGTTGCTCGTGCTGTCCGAAAACCAGGAATTCTTTGGTCAGCGCTACCTGGTTTTGATAGGTATCGTTCGTGCTTATTTCCATCCGGTACATGCCTGTATTCCAGTTTCCGAGGTCATCGATGTTCACGCTGTTTTCCTTTCCCGTATCAAAAGCCTTCTCCATCACCAAGGCGGTAGTCTCCCAGGTGGTGGGATCATTTTCCCGGCCATAAATATCCCTGGGAAATTCGGCTTTGAATTCATCGCGGGTCATCGTAAATACATCGGGCGGATCCCAAAGCTGTTGACGCAGCAATTGATTGGGCTGTTTTAATTGCCAGATCCTGACGGTGCCACTTGCCTTAACCGGCTGCCCACTGCTATTGGTCGTGTTGACCTTGAAGCTGGGTTTACCCGTTTTATCGATAGATTCACCGAGGTCAGTTTCCAGGAATAAGGCCTTGTATCCAACTTTCAACCGGCTGGTTTGGCTCTGCATTTCCCCGCTGATATCCGTTACGTCTGCATGAATGGTGTAGATAAATTGTGGTTGCAGTTTGGGACTGATCTTGCGATCCGGGATAGCCGTAAATTCGATGGTAAAGGCACCTTGTTTATCAACCTGTGTTTTTCCGCTCATTATCTCGGTCGAACCTGATGGTGAGTGGTGCCTCCCGTAGCGCCACCAATAGGGAAGATATGCCTCCCGGGTTATCCGGTAACTGACGGTAGCTCCATCCAGGGCGGTACCGGCATAGCTTTTCGCTTCGCCTGTGATCATGACCTGTTGGTTGGCCATTAGCTGGCCTTCCACGGGCATAAACTTCACCTCAAATTTGGGCCGCTTATATTCCTCTACCTGGATATAGGTCTGGCCGCTTTCATTTTTCAGTTGCATGCGACCGGTCAATCCCTTATCCGGCAATACAAAGGATCCGCTGAAAGTCCCGAATTCGTTGGTTTTTAGGTCGAGGGTGCTTACCGCCTGACGATTGACATCAAACAAGGTGATTTTCGTGTTTATCCCACTGACGATTGCTTTGTGGTCACCTTCTTTTTCGATAACGATCCCTTTGAAATACAAGGTCTGGCCAGGCCGGTAGATAGCCCGGTCTGTGAAAAAGTGGGTTTGGGTATATTTTTTGGGTGTGGAACGGCTTTTGTCGATATGGAGCGCGCCGGTGGTGATCAGCAGATCCTTGTCTTTTTGGAGTGTTATCCATAGATACCGGTAACCGGGCATCGGGGGGATCTTGATGTATCCTTTTTCGTCGCTGCTAAATTCCGGTAATTTCAGATCCTTGTCTTTTTTATCATCCTTGCTTGTTCGATATACCGTGGCGCGTACATCCGGCAAGGGTTGTCCGGTAGTCCGGTCCATCACAAACAGCTCCTGTCCGCCGGATGCCAACCTTTTGTACATGTGAGCAATATTGGACACCTGGTAATGCATAAAGGAAACGTTGTTGTTCTCCTGCCGGAAATCTGCGGCGGTGCTGACCAGGATCAGGTATTGTCCGCCAGGCAGGGCCGGAAGCCTGATCTCCGTACGATGATTATGGAAATCTTTTTCATCCGGCAGCTTCACCGACCATTCCTTAAGGGGTGCTTTGTCGATGTATCCTTCCACGTATTTTCTGCTATTTCGTTGTTTGATATATACATCCGGGTCGATCTCGATGATGCGCAACCATATCTCGGCCAGATTTCTGTAAGTCAAACTGAGTAAGGCCGGTTGGCCGGGGGTGTGGACCATCTCTTTACTCCAACTGATAGATTTGGAAGTTATGCGGCCTTGGAGTTGTTGGCATAACGATGCGCCGTAGCTATCCGGATATTTTGCCATAGCTGCTTTACAGATCCGGTAAGCTTTGTTATAATCCGTTTTGTAGTCATCGGATAGGCCGGGTTGGTAGGCAGCCCCCTTTTGGTAATGCCATTTGGCCAGGGCATGCGATACTTCTGCCGAAGCCGGATGATCCGGCAGGGTATTCGACAATTCCGTCAGCGCCCGGTAGTATAGGCTGTCGCGGTTAATTTCGGTGGAATAATTATGAACATAATCCAGCCGTTTCAGGTCGACATCTACCAGGCTCGAGGGATCCTTATCTTCCAGATGAAACGCGATCATTTGCTGCAATAATTTAGCGGCCTTCAGGGATAAAGAGGAGGTATCTGTGGAATGGATCGGTAAGCCGGCAAATGTTTTGGCTCCGGAAAAATATTGATCACCGGCTAATTCGAATTCATCGGCCGGCTGATGTAGGCCCGCTTCACCGTGTGCAAAAAATACAAAAGCCCGGTGAGCCAGGAAGTCGTATAGTGATTGTCTCAACTCCCTCGCACTTCCCGGGAGGATGATCTCATCAAAATCTGTTATCGGGATTTCTTGTAGCCGGCCTGCCGGTTTTAAAGATTGTTCATAATGCCAGGCTACACGCCTGTTGATCCGGGCCAGGTCCCAGGTTCGAATATCTTTCGGTTCGAAGCTCGCTACCTGGCTGCGATTAAAAAAGCGCCAACGGTTGTTTTGATAGAATTTCCAATAGGATTCCGCAAGCACAGAGTGTAGTACATGCTTTAAAGGAAAGGCTGTAGTCCCGGTCGCTGCTTCCAGTTCATTCAGGGAATTGACCAGGTCATCCTCCGTGAAGTTCGAGCGGTATTTCATCCGGTGGATCAGGGCTTTGACCACTTGCGGATGATCCTTTGCTGCGGATGCCTTTCGATGGATGTCGTCGACCACCTTCAGCGCCGACCTGAACAGACCGCCTTTTTCCAGCGAATCGACCTTGCTCCAGGCTTTTTCATATTTTTTGGCTTCCTGCTTGGAAGCATTTTGAGCTAAATTTTGGGAGGACACTGATAACAGTATAAACAAAATGGGAAGGAAGACATAGTTGAATTTTTTGGGCTTCATTGCGTACAGTTTTGGTTCATAAAATAATAAAAACCAGCGAATGACAAATGTTTGATTTCCGGACAATGAATTGAGTGGATGTCGTCCGGATACCTAAACTCTATGATATCAAATATCGAACCAATTTTTTGGCTGATGATTTTTTGATGTTCCTTTAAATAAGGCCATCCATTTTTATGCCTGTATTCAAAGTTTTACGTATTTTGACGCCCCAAATATTACGGATATCCAACCCAAAGCGGAAAACATCAAATCTTTAAACCCATGAAAAATTTTAGCCTGCTCTTTTGCTGTGTAGTGATCTTCTCCTGTGCTCCCCCCAAGCAGGAAAATGTGAAGACCTACCATTTCGATCCTATCCCGGTTACCTATCCGGTTACCGCAAAAGTCGATACCGTTGATCAATATCATGGCCAGGAGGTTAAAGATCCCTATCGCTGGCTGGAAGACGATCAATCCGATGAAACCGCCGCATGGGTAGAAGAGCAGAATAAGGTGACCTTCGGATATCTTGAAAAGATCCCATTCCGGGATAAGATCAACGAACGGTTGACGCAGATCTGGAATTATCCGAAGATCACGGCACCGTTTAAGGAGGGCGACCGTTATTTCCAGTTCCGTAATGATGGGCTGCAGAATCAAAATGTCTTGTATGTGATGGATAATCTCGAAGCCGAACCCAAGGTTTTCTTGGACCCGAATAAGTTTTCGGAAGACGGGACCACTTCCTTGTCGGCCTTGAGCATTTCCAATGACGGAAATTTGTGCGCTTACGGGATCGCCAAGGGTGGCTCTGACTGGAGCGAATATATGGTTATGGAAGTGGCTACCGGCAAAAAGCTGGACGACCACCTGAAATGGATCAAGTTTTCCGGAATCGCCTGGAAAGGGAACGGATTCTATTATTCCCGCTATGATGAACCCAAAGGCGGCGGGGAATTGTCGAAGAAAAATGAATACCATAAGATCTATTATCACACCATCGGCACCGATCAATCGGAAGATCAACTGATCCACGAAAATAAGGATAAGCCCTTACGGAATTTCTACGCTTCGGTAACCGAGGATGAACGCTTCCTGATCATCTACGAATCCGAATCGACCAGCGGGAATGGGGTGCATGTGAAGGATCTTAGCCAGGCAAATGCGCCAATGGTACAGATCGCCGAAGGCTTCGATTATGATTATGAAGTGGTCGACAATATCGATGATCAGTTATTGGTGCTCACCAACAATGGAGCGCCCAAGAAGCGACTGGTCCTGATCGATACCAAAGATCCCGGCAATTGGAAAGATATTATTCCGGAGCAGGAAGAAGTGTTGACCCGGGTGAAGCTGGCCGGGGGAA
>JANQFB010000576.1 GCA_028278085.1 Chitinophagales bacterium | reverse complement strand
AAATACTTCCGTAGGACAAGCAACCAGCCTGTTGGGATCGAAGGGAGGATCGGGTGGGAAATCACAATCATCTACCGTATGAGATCCCAGGTCGGCATTGTTATTCTGGGGGAATTCGGTCCACTCGGTACCCAGGCTGGGAAATCCGGCGGCATTGGCCGTATTACCGGAGGTAATATTGGAATTCCGACGTAAGGTATTGTTTTGAGTGGTGTTACCGCTAACCGACCATTGGCTGCCGGGGTCTTCGCCGATCCGGCCGAAAATATCGATATCTTCGCCGGCATGCCTTAGGACGACCGCGTCATCTCCGTTATAGAAATTGGAGGTAGAGGTTTGATCGGCCATAAAACCAGGGTCGGCATTGTTATCACAAACGACCCAAACATCGCCGTCGGCAACTGTTCCGACAAGGTCGATAGAGGTTCCGGGTGTGGTGTTGCCGTTAAAAAAGAAAACCAGGGAATAACCCTCAGCGGCAAGATCCACGGCAGCGCCGGTGCCGTTATAGATCTCGATACATTTGTTGTTACTGGAGCCCTCGATATATTCCGAGATAAAGAGGTCGGAGGGGCAATCCAGGGCCGTTGCATTAAGTGAAAAGAACAGGGTAGCCAATAACATAGCACACCTGTCCGGGGTAAGATTTTTCATAATTTTTCAATTTTAATAAGTGAATGAGCAAAATTACTTGGTAACAAGGTAACATTTATTTTTGAGAAATTATAAAAAAAATCATATTACAAATCCAAGCCAACTAATTAACAGCCCTTTAAAAAACCAGGCCAGCCTATTTACTTCCGGCGCGGAAAGCCTTATCTTTGTTAAAAAGCCATATACTATGAATCAAACTATTAAAACTGCATCTGTAGCTATTATAGCAGTTGCATTGTTCTCGCTGGCTGTGATGGAGTTTATATCTTTTAATGAAGAAAGAAGGCAACCCAAGGCTAATCCTTTGGTAGAGGGGCCGATCATCCAAAACGGTATTGACGAAACGAATGAAGGGGCCATCAAGTTTACCATGGACCCCACCAGCATTGAATTTGAAGAATCCGAATTTGATTTCGGACAAGTTACCCTGGGCGAACAGGTGAGCCATGTCTTTACCTTTACCAATACCGGGGATAAGCCATTATTGATCAGTAAGGCAAAAGGCTCCTGCGGATGTACCGTACCTTCCTGGCCTCAAAGACCCATCGCTCCCGGTGCTACCGGTGAATTACTGGTTAATTTCGATAGTGAAAAAGGTGGGGTCGGCAACCAGGCCAAAACGGTAACTGTTACGGCTAATACGAACCCTCAGAAAACCACCGTCACCATTAAAGCGCAAGTGGTTCAGGCAGGAAATGAGTCGGCGGGGATTCAGTGATCTTTCCCAAAATCGATGATCAGTCTTTCCACCGGTTTGTTGTTGATCAGGTGACTTTCCACGATCTCGGGGACATCGGATAGCTGTACTTTCCCATAGAAAACCCCTTCCGGATAAACGACCACATTAGGGCCATGCTCACAGATATCCATGCAGCCGGCTTTTTGGGCGCGCATACGGATCTTCAGGCCATTGTCCTTGATCTGTTTTTTCATTGCTGTCACCAAGGCTAAACCGGTCGCTTCACCGCAGCTTTTCCGGCTGGCATCCTGCCGTTCGTTGATGCAAACAAAAACATGCTTTTCGTATTTCATAAATGGCCCAATTCCGTTAATTTTGTCGGGAGATTGCCCAAAAATAACGATTTTTGTCATTACCCGATTTGATACCAGCAGCTTGAAAACTTACCTCTCTCTTATCAAATTCAGTCATACGATCTTCGCACTGCCTTTTGCTTGCATCGGGTATTTTTTGGCCGTATCGCTGGAAGATTATGCCTTTGACCCTAAGCTGTTTGTACTGGTCGTTTTGTGCATGGTATTTGCCCGGAGCGCCGCCATGGCCTTCAACCGTTATATCGATGCGCATATCGACGAGCAAAACCCAAGAACAGCCGTTCGCGAGATCCCCTCGGGCAAGATCGCCAAAACGAAAGTCCTTTGGCTGGTGATCGCCAATTCCATTTTATTCATCTTCACGACCTGGTTTATCAATCCTTTATGCTTCTATCTATCTGCCGTGGCTTTGCTGGTCATTTTGGGTTATAGCTATACCAAAAGATTTACCCTGCTTTGCCATTTTATCCTGGGTGTGGGATTGGCATTGGCACCTATCGGGGCCTATATTGCCGTTACGGCAAGTTTCGACTGGCTACCCCTGTTGTTTTCCGTGGTCGTTTTATCCTGGGTAAGCGGGTTTGATATTATTTATGCCTTACAAGATGTTGAATTCGATAAAAGCCTCCGGTTGAAATCCGTACCGGTAAGCCTGGGCAAACGCGGCGCTTTGTGGTTGTCATCCGGCTTGCATGTGTTGACGGGTGTGTTAGTGATCGGTGCTGGTATCTTTGCCGGTTTCGGCTGGCTCTACTGGCTGGGCGCCTTGTTTTTTATCGCCTTATTGATCTATCAGCATACCCTCGTTTCAGCCGATAACCTGAGCCGGGTCAACCTGGCCTTTTTCACGGCCAATGGCATTGCCAGCGTTATTTTCGCTGTTTTTATGATCGTCGATCTTTTTGTGAGTAAACAAGCGATAATTTTCTAAGATGGGAAGGATTGTAGCGGTAGATTATGGCACCAAAAGAGTAGGTCTGGCAGTTACCGACCCCCTGCAAATGATCGCCACAGGCCTGACGACAGTTGCTGCTAAAGATGCGATCGCTTTTCTGAAAGATTATTGTGGTAAAGAGTCTGTGGAAAAGTTTGTTGTCGGAGATGCCCGGCACCTCGATAATACGCCTGCACAGGTGGCGCCGGCGATCAACCGTTTTGTGGGTCAATTGCAGCAACATTTTCCTGGTATCCCTGTGGTCAGGGTTGATGAGCGATTTACTTCCACCATTGCCGCCAAAACGCTCGTCGATAGCGGATTGAAAAAAAAGGATCGTCAAAATAAAGCCTTACTCGATACCATTAGCGCCACTATTATCCTGCAATCTTTCCTGGAAACCCATCCATCGAATTTGTCATGATCTTACCTATCATCGCTTACGGGACTCCTATTTTAAAGAAAAAGGCGCAGCCGGTTCCTTCGGATTATCCTGGCCTCGGCGAATTGGTGGAAAATATGTTCGAAACGATGTACCAGGCCCAGGGTATCGGTTTGGCAGCGCCACAGATAGACCTTTCCATCCGGTTGTTCATTATGGATACGGAGCAATTGAAAGAATCCGAGGAGCACGATGACCTGGTGCCGGTCAAAAAGGTTTTTATTAACCCGGAGATCGTCGATCGGATGGGGGAAGAATGCCGGTATAACGAGGGATGTTTAAGCATCCCCACCATCCGGGAAGATGTGATCCGCCCCGAAAAGATCGTGATCGAGTATTACGACGAGGCGTTTGAAAAGCATGAAGACACTTTCGACGGGCTCAACGCCCGGGTGATCCAGCATGAATTCGACCATTTGAACGGGGTGTTGTTTACCGATCACCTCAAACCTCTGAAAAAACGGTTATTGAAGAAAAAACTGGAAGCTATCGCCAAAGGGGAAGTCAAAATGGATTACAAAATGAAATTCCCTTTGCGGAAATAACCCCTCTCCGGGCGGTTAAAAACTGGCACGGTTTTTACAGCTTTAGTTTTTGATCGATTGTTGCTCAATTATTAAATATTTATGGTAATTTTGAGCCGATCAAAACCGTGAAAATTCATATTTAAACCTAAAATTTATTTACCATGAAAAGGTTATTCATTTTACTTTCCTTCTTTGCAATCGGAAGTGTAATTTTTTCAGGATGTTCCAAAGAAGGTTGTACCGACCCTACAGCCGAAAACTACGATCCTGATGCTAAAAAGGACGACGGTTCCTGTATTTATGCGGAGAATCAAGCGCCTACCATTTCCGACTTTACCATTACCGGTGACCCAACTCCCGGTGGCACATTGGACATTCATTTTATTGCTGCCGACAACGAAGGCCTGTCAGGATATACCCTCCAGTCGGAAAAAGGCGGAAGCACTTCGACAGATATCGACGCTTCCATATCCGGCGGTTCCGAAACCGTTGATACGGTTTATAATATACCTCAGACGATGGCCGTCGGGGATGCGCTGATCCTTACCATTACCGTTACGGATTCGGACGGTGAAACAGCTTCCGATAGCAAATCCTTTACCATCTCGGCCGGCGGTACACCGTTAACCGAGCAAACCGGTGGATTTAACTACCATATTTTCGGTTCTTCCCAGGGATCTTACGACCTGGTTAACAATACCGGTGTTTCGACCCCGGATCCGAATAATCCGAATGACGCTAATGCCGCCAGTAAAGATATTGCCAATACCGATGCAGGCGGATCGACTTTTACCGGTTCCTTTACTTCCTATAACAATACCAGCTATGTCAAAGACAATAACTTCGACTATGACAATGCGACGGATCAAAGCGCTGAAAATGCTTACAACAGCGGAACATCCATGACCACTGTTACCAATCCGAGCGTTGGTGATATTTACATAGCCAAGCTGAGAGGTGGTAGCGATTATGTGGTGGTTAAGATCACTGGTAATGATCCGAACAATAACGATTGTACTTGTGCCAACACGGGTAAACTTTCTTTCAATTATAAGAAGTAAGCATCCTAAATCATAAATTTTACAAAGCCTGTTCCTGTTAGGGGCAGGCTTTTTTCGTGGTTTTCACTCACCTGGCCTTCCACTGCTCAATTACGGTTTTCCCCATGAGCAGATAGCCTTTGGCTTTCATGTGATCATCGTAATTCCAGTAGAGATGCGTTCCCTTTTGTTCATAGTTCCGGATCGTATGGGTAAGATCGATGAAAGGGATCTGCTGTGCCTGACAAGCCCGGGCAAGCGTTGCCTGGTGGATTTGGTATTTGGGTGTGGTCAGGTCCACGGTTTCCAGGCATTTTTGCAGACATAGCTCCTTTTCGAAGGGGAAGTAATAGGTGCTGACCTGGTTGCGGCTCGGAATATAGATCACCACCGGTTTTGCGCCGAATTTTTCGCAGAAGTAGGCGAAAAAAGGCAGGGCATCTCCAAGATTTGGCGGTAATTGAAAGATCCGTTCTTCATTGAAGATATTATTGGTTCGGAAGGGACTATAAGTACCGGCTTTCATAGCGGTTTCCAAAAGTGGTGTAACGTGGCCTTTCAACTGGGCTTCTCTTTTTTGCCAGGGATTGGAGGCCGCTTTGACCGAAGGGATATAGGGTTTGGCAACATTGATCCACCGGAACCGGATGGGGCTGTCATTGGAAAGCTGTTCCATAATTTCCCAGATCCTGGGCTTCCAGGGATTGAAATATTCGGGCGACAGGTGCAATTCCGGGATGGTGACCGGTTTTTGCGACAGATCATTGGCGGAAATAAATAAAAACACATGATCGGGTTGGAAGATCGGCAGCATGTCTGCGGCCAGTTGCAGATAGGAAGACAATCCGGCGCCCATCATACCCCCGTTCCAGACCTCATATTTATCCGGACCCGCGGCCTGCTTAAAACCATCGATAATGGTTTCCTGCTGTTGCGCCATGATACCCTCGACAAAGCTATCGCCTATCATCAGTATCCTGGACCGCCCGGCTTTTTTGCTCACCGGCCACTCGGTATCCCGGAAGCCATAGCGGTTCATGTTATGATAAAAGATAGCATTCGTATCCGGCGATGACTGCCAGTACCATTTCTGATCCCGTAGATGGCGGTACCTTTTCCCGCTATCATCCAGGAGCATGTAATTGATCCGATCGAAATTGCTCAGCTCCGGAAGGGGAAAGCAGATCCGGAAAATGATCTCCTGGGCGAGTAAGAGGGCCAGGATGTAAAGTAAGTATTTCAGGGAACCGGAGCTCATAGGTCAGTTCAGCAGCATCACTCCGACTTAAAATCCCCGTTTTGCCAGGCTTCTATGAATTTGGCCCAGGCGAGGGGGTTGAAGATGTTCAGTGGCGGATACTGGCCGTTGTAGTAGAACTTTGCGGCTTGCTGTCGCTGGTAATAATCCTGGTTTTCGTTGGCATCCATTTTCATGGCGAGGCCCAGGGCTTTGAGTCTTTCCCTTTCCAGGTTTTTTTTGGCCCGCTCCAGGTCATCGTCAGGAATATTAAGGCTTAAAAAGGCTTCCCGGAACTGTTCAGGGGTTGGCCAGGGGTAGATCACGGTTTCCGGGAGATGAACCGTATCGCGGGTCATCAACTGGATGATAGAATATTTTTCGACCCCCAGATCCGGCGGGATCACATATTGCTTGTCTTTGTAGCCGATGGCGCTAAAGCCTATCGTATCTCCCTTTTTGGCGACAAAGGAAAAGAAGCCTTCATAATTACTGATGGTGCCCCGGCCGACATTCTTAATGATGATATTGGCAAAAGGGATGGCCCGCAGGCTGTCGCTGGTCATGATCACCCCGGAGAACTGCACCAGGTGGTCCGTTTGCTGAGCGGAGGTCCGGCTGCTGAAAAAACTTAACAATAAAATAAGACAGGTCAACTTCCCCATAGGCATGCTACTCCCTTAAAATCGATAATTTTGTTCCTCACCCGAAATTAGTGATAACGTTCAGCAAGGGGAAAAATTATGCTTAAAATTTTAGTGCTTTGTACCGGTAATTCCTGCCGGAGCCAGATGGCGGAAGGATTTTTAAAGGCGCAGGGGGAGGATGCTGTTTCGGTTTCCAGCGCCGGTTTGGAAGCTCATGGCCTTAATCCCAGGGCAGTGCAGGTAATGCAGGAAGCCGGGATCGATATTTCCGGTCATACTTCGGAGATCCTTGACATATACCAGGATCGACCTTTCGATCTGATCCTCACCGTCTGTGACCATGCTGCTGAGCACTGCCCCTATATTCCCGGCAAGGCTATCCGCCTGCATCGGAGTTTTCCGGATCCGGCCAAGGCCTCCGGCAGCGAAGAGGAGATCCTGGAAAGCTTCCGCCAAACGCGTGACCAGATTGAAGCCTGGTGCCGTGAAGTGCTGGCCAAATATGGCTGATACAGCCTACATACACATCCTGGTTTTTTGCCATAGGAGGCTGAATTCTCCGGTAATTTTATCGTAATTTTGCAGAAATTTTTAAACCTGTAAGATGAATATCAATATCAAATCCACCGACCGGTTTATCGCCCGGCATATCGGTCCGAATGAGGCGGAGACATCAGCCATGCTGGAACAGATCGGCGTTACTTCCCTGGATGAGCTGATCGACGAGATCATCCCTAAGAATATCAGATTAGGAGCAGCCCTTGACATGGATAAAGATGTCAGCGAATATCGATTTTTACAGGATCTTAATCAAATTGCCCAAAAGAATAAGGTTTGGAAGAGTTATATCGGCCTGGGCTACAATGATTGCATCATCCCGGGAGTTATCCAAAGGAATATCCTGGAAAACCCCGGTTGGTATACCCAATATACCCCTTACCAGGCAGAGATCGCCCAGGGCCGGCTGGAAGCCTTACTGAATTTCCAGACGATGGTCAGTGACCTGACTGCCATGGAGGTTGCCAATGCCTCCTTGCTGGATGAAGGCACCGCCGCTGCGGAAGCCATGATCATGCTGTTCAATACCCGCAACAAACGGGAGATCACCGCACCGAAATTCTTTGTCAGCGAAATGTGCTACCCCCAAACCTTGTCTATCCTCCAAACCCGGGCGGAGCCCCTTGGGATCGAGATCGTAGCCGGCAACGAAGCGGCTTTCGAACCGGGCCCGGATTATTTCGGTTGCCTCTTGCAATACCCGGATATGAACGGTGCGATCACTGATATTTCCGGTCTGATCGACCGCTGCCATCAGGCAACCGTATTTGTGGTCGTGGCCGCCGATCTGATGAGCCTGACCCTGCTGACCCCTCCCGGAGAACTGGGTGCGGATGTGGTAGTCGGTAACAGCCAGCGCATGGGTGTTCCATTGGGCTATGGGGGGCCGCATGCCGGTTATTTTGCGACCAAAGAATCGTTTAAACGACAGATCCCCGGACGGATCATCGGCGTATCCATCGATGAGCAGCAACAGCCGGCTTACCGTATGGCTTTACAGACCCGTGAGCAGCACATCCGCCGGGAAAAAGCGACCTCCAATATTTGCACCGCCCAAGCGCTGCTTGCGATCATGGCCGGGATGTATGCCGTTTACCATGGCCCCAAAGGGATCCGCGCGATCGGGGAGCGTATCCACGCGCTGACCCGTATCCTGGACCAGGAGCTGAAAACCCTGGGATACCGGCAGTTGAACGAGGTTTATTACGATACGCTTCACCTGGAAACGGATCACCTCGACAAGATCCGGCAACTGGCCACCAATCATCAGATCAATTTCCGGTATATCGATGACCGGCATTTAAGCCTTTCCATCGATGAAAGCACCCAACCGGAAGATATTCATGCCTTGCTGCAACTCTTTGCCGAAGCCGCCGGAGCCTCCCGGGAGAGCCGGGACCTGCAAGCCCTGGCCGATCAACTGGAGCTGAACTACCCGGAAAAACTGGCCAGAACATCCGGCTACCTGACCCACCCGGTATTCACCAGGTACCAGTCTGAAACGGAAATGTTGCGATACATCAAATCGCTCGAAAATAAAGACCTTTCCCTGACCTCTTCCATGATCCCCCTGGGCTCCTGCACCATGAAGCTGAATGCAACCGCCCAGTTGGTTCCCATTAGCTGGCCGGAATTCTCCGGTTTGCATCCCTTTGTGCCGGTGGAACAAGCCAGGGGATATGGGGAGATCATCGAGGCACTGGAAAATGACCTTTGCCGGATCACGGGTTTCGATGCCTGTTCCCTGCAGCCGAATTCCGGCGCCCAGGGAGAATATGCCGGCTTGATGGTGATCCGGGCGTTGCACCTGGATCATGGCGATGCCGGCCGGAATATCGTTTTGATCCCATCTTCGGCCCACGGCACTAACCCTGCCAGTGCGGTAATGGCCGGTATGAAGGTAGTGGTCGTGAAATGTGATGAGCAGGGCAATATCGATATTGAAGATCTCCGGGAAAAAGCTTCGGAACACAACGACAAACTGGCCGCCCTGATGGTAACCTATCCGTCTACACATGGCGTTTTCGAAGATCAGATCCGTGAAGTATGCCGGATCATTCATGATAACGGCGGCCGG
The DNA here is from genome assembly GCA_028278085.1 of Chitinophagales bacterium. Lineage (GTDB taxonomy): Bacteria > Bacteroidota > Bacteroidia > Chitinophagales > JANQFB01 > JANQFB01. The sequence goes on along the minus strand of JANQFB010000576.1, from coordinate 1,159 downwards.
GTATATATGGATGGCGCCAATATGAATGCACAGGTGGGCCTGACGAATCCTGCCAATATCGGGGCTGATGTCTGCCATCTGAATTTGCATAAAACCTTCAGCATTCCCCACGGCGGTGGCGGACCCGGTATGGGCCCCATTTGCGTTACCGCCGAGTTAGCGCCCTACTTGCCGGGGCATCCGTTGGTAGCTACCGGAGGGGAAAAGGCCATCGAAGCCATATCGGCAGCGCCCTGGGGAAGCGCCAGCATCTTATTGATCTCTTATGCCTATATCAAGTTACTGGGCGGCAACGGATGCACGCAGGCGACTAAAATTGCCATGCTCAACGCCAACTATCTGAAAACAAGATTGGAGCCCTATTATCCCATCTTATACACGGCTGATAACGGTAAGGTAGCCCACGAGTTTATCATTGATTTCCGGCAATTCAAGCACAGTGTCGGGATAGAAGTGGAAGATATTGCCAAGCGGCTGATGGACTACAATTTTCACGCCCCGACGGTATCCTTCCCGGTTGCCGGTACCTTGATGGTCGAACCGACGGAAAGCGAATCCAAAGCAGAACTGGACCGGTTCTGCGATGCGCTGATCAGTATCCGGGAGGAGATCCGGGAGATCGAAGAAGGGGTGGCTGATATGCAGGATAATGTCCTGAAACATGCGCCGCACACGGCCGACCGGGTCACCGCTGATGATTGGGAACATCCCTATTCCCGGGAAAAAGCAGCCTATCCATTGCCCTATCTGAAGCAACGGAAATTCTGGCCTCCGGTCAGCCGGATCAATAATTCTTACGGTGACCGGAACCTCATCTGTACCTGCCTACCCTTGGAAGCCTACGCGGAAGAGGCGGTTTAGGGCTATTCCGGCGGGCGCTTTCGGTCTTATTTCCGTACAGATCCTGCATTTCAAAGCCCTCCCTTGTAATACATTGGGCGGGAAGTGTCAATGCATAATAATCAAATTGATATAAGAAATTTATTATGGTGTTGAAAACTTTTCTACGGATTGTGGCCTAAAATTTATTAAATTTGTTAATTGCCCTAAGCCTTGGCTTGCGGCGATTTTACAACTATGGGGATGAAAACGTTCATATTATCTATTCCTCTGTTTTTAATAGCCACAATTTCCCAGGCCCAGCAATGGGAACTGGGAG
>JANQFB010000553.1 GCA_028278085.1 Chitinophagales bacterium | reverse complement strand
AAATGGTGGTGACCACCTGGCTTTCAACGGCGGGCACGCGGAGAACGGATTGATCCTCAAAGGCGACCGTGTGGGGATCGGGTTAGTAAATCCGGCTGGCCGTCTGCATGTCAGGAATGATGATACTAATCCGACTATCGATGTTTTCGAAAATGTGTCCGGACAGCACTTTCAGCGGATCAAAGGCCAGGATGCCGTGGGCCTGCAATTTTATCTGAATAATGATCTGAAAACCGGCATTAATTATAATGAGATGGCCGGCATGTTGAATATCGGTTCCGTGGGCGGTTTCCGGCTGCAAACCGGCAGTATTATTCCCTTACATATCACCTCCGGCGGAAAGATCGGCATTTCCGACCTGGCCGGGGGGCTCACCAATCCCGGCGCTATGCTGCACGTTAGCGGAGATATTCAATCCTTCGAGTCCAGGGCAACCGTGATGTCATCCTATGAATCCCTGAAACTCGGGGATTATATGTTCCTTGACAGGGTCGATGGTTCGGGCGAGACCAACAATTTATACACCACTTTCGGGATGCTGCATATCCAAAGCAACCCGGCTTATACCCAGCATACGATCATCAACGCCAATAATTCCGGGAAAGTGGGTATCGGCACGGGTACACCGGCCACCAAATTGGATGTGGATGGCGTGATCACGGCCACCGGCGGTGATTCCGACGATTGGAATGATGCCTACGACTGGTCGCAGCAAGCCGACGACCGGTATGTATTGGAAACCGATTTCGATGCCACGACCGCTGCCGGGATCACATCGGCAGATGTAGACAATTGGAATACTGCCCATGGCTGGGGCGACCATACCCTCGGCAATTATTTATCCAATACCGAGCTTGGTATCGGTAGCAACCAGGATTATATTCCTCAATGGGATGGTACAAACCTGGTAGCCAGCATTATCCGGGAAGATGGCAACAATATCGGCATCGGCATAACCCCGACCAGTAAGCTATCCGTGGCCGGCACCATCGAAGCCGTCTATGGCGGGTTCAAATTCCCCGATGAAACCGTCCAGACTACTGCTTTTACCAATAGTGTTTCGATCAATGATCTGGAAGTGGCTACAACCATCGATGCGGATGACATCGTGACCATGACCTTGTTTGCCGAACAGATAGGGATCGATACCGATGATCCGCAAGAGGCTTTGGGCGTTAAAGGATCGATCAGGTTTTATCATGAGCAAAGCTTTGGCAATATTATCAAGAGTGATTGGAAGCTCATTCCGAAGCATAATGCCAACAATATGAGTATCACCAATGGGATTACGGGTAATGATGTGCTTTACCTGAAGGGGCAGAACGGACATGTAGGTATTGGAAAAACACCCGATGTAGCCCTGGATGTGAATGGGGATATTAAGGGAGGAGAATTAACCCTGACCGGAAGAGTGGTGGCGACCAAATATCTAAGAGGGTCATCCGTTGTGGTTAACTCGCAAGGCAAGATATTCGCCAATGTCGGGAATTCGGACGAATGGAATGCAGCAGTCGACTGGATCGATGCGAACCAGAATACCTTTTTAACGGCTGAAACAGATCCCAAGATCAATATCAGTGGATTGAATTTCCTGGCTAAATGGGATGGGTCTAAGCTGGTTGGCAGTCGCATTAAAGATGATGGCACCGACATCACCATGGGTAACGATTTCAATCCCCAGCCCGATGTCCGGTTGACGGTCCGGGGTCAATTGACAGCGAGAGAAAATTTTACGATGTATGCCAAAGATAACCTGAACAACCTCGTCAATGAATGGGAGGTGCTTGCTTCGACAGAAGCCAGTTTCCTGACCTTCAGGGATAAGAAAAACGCGAAAGATGTCATGATGCTTGACGGGAAAGGTGGACAGGTTGGTATCGGAACGGATAGTCCTGGTGAAGCTTTGGATGTGGAAGGGAATATCCGTGCCGCCGGAACCTATATTTTGGATAATATGGATAATGTGGTCCCGAGATTTGACAATGATGAAATGGTGGGCGGTACCATTTGGGATAACGGATATAGAGTTGGTATCGGAACCACCAGCCCGGGGGATTTCAAATTAGCCGTGGAAGGAAAGTTGGGCGCCCGCGAGATAGAGGTGAAGCTGGGTAGCTGGTCGGATTTTGTGTTCGAGCCGGGTTATGAGCTCAAGCCCCTGGCAGATGTCGAAAACTTTATCCAAACCAACAAGCATTTACCCGATATACCCTCCGAAAAAGAGATCCTCAGGGACGGATTGAACCTTGGAGAAATGGATGCTTTATTGCTGCAAAAGATCGAGGAATTGACCCTCTATATTATCCGGCAGCAGAAAGAGATCGACCGGCTGAAAGCTACCCGGGAATTTGGTAAATGATTAAAATGAACATCCCAATGAGAAATTTATTCGGATATACTTTTGTAGCCCTGATACTCCTGTCCGGAGAGGCGTTTTCCAGGATGGGCGGCGGCGAACAACAGGAAATATTGAACCGGCATTTCAAAAAGTATGTGACGTTCAACCTTGATCCCACAACTTTACAGCGACGAATGCAAACGGATATACCGGCATCATTCAAAAATGAAGTTGGATCCATAACATTGGACATCAATAAGGAGTATACCTGGAAGCTCAGGCTCCGGGAGAATGATCTGCGCGGTCATGGTTACCGGGCCTATATGGTCAGAAAAGGCCAACTATTGCCGGATACCTCCGTCCGGACCGTAAAGACCTATCGGGGATCTATCGAGGGCATACCATCAGGCAAGGTTCGATTGACCATAGACAAGGATCATCTGTCCGGATATATCGATGACGGGAGTGGGATCTACTTCATCGAGCCCTTGAGGGATCATCTGAAAGATGCGTCCCGGGAAAGCTTTATCCTGTATGAATCGGCCGATGTGGTATCCTCCTCCTATTCCTGTATGTCCAATCATGTGTCGGCTGCCGAAAAAACTTATCCACCCGAAACCTTCAAAGATGAAGAAGAAGATCCCTTATTGTCCGGCGATTTTTGCTATTGGATCGAGGTGATGACCTTAGCCGACCATTTTTATTTCGGTGAATTCCAGGAAGCCACCAATGCGCGGATCATGAGCGTTTTCAACCAGATCGAAGGGCTTTTCATCAGAGACTTTAATCTAAGGTTCAAAATTGTTCATCAAGTGGTGTATACCGATGAAGCTTCTCTTCCGGTAGACTATGGGAGCTTGCCGGCAACAGATGTAGATGCCTGGGATATTCGCCCGCTTTATGTCGATTATATCCCT
>JANQFB010000513.1 GCA_028278085.1 Chitinophagales bacterium | reverse complement strand
TTCCCGGTACGTCCATCACCAGGGGTAAGATCAGGAATCCGAAACCCGTACCGATCACCAGGAGAAATAAAACATCGCTGATCCTGGAGGCTTTTTTGTAAAAGCCCGTTTGCTGATATTTCCGTTGGGCCCATTTTGCATAATCGTGGGAGCGATAATGATACCTGGAGTAATATTCGTTTTGCCGCGTTTCATAAGTTGGTCGGGGATTGCGGCGGTAAGACCTTATTTTATTCGGATTTCTTCTATAAAGATCGTAGAACCTTCTTTTCCGGTCGTCCATCAGGATCTCGTAGGCTTCGTTAACTTTCAGGAAAAGGAAATGTGCCTGGGGTGATGGGTTTTTGTCCGGATGGCATACTTTGGCCCTGGTCCGGTAGGCTCTTTTGATGTCGTCCTTACCGGCATTTTCCGCTACGCCTAATATTTTATAGTAATTCACGCCTGGTGGGCTGCCCATTTTTTGGTGGCTGGTATGGGCTTATGAGAATATAACGAAAAATTACTGATGAAGATACATGAATCTTTTCAATTCCAGGGCGCGTGAACGCCCTACCGGTCTTGCCTGAGTGTTTATTCTGTGTTTACCCGAGTAGCCGGCCGGTCATATGGAGATCGATCACCCCAAATTACCAAAAACTTCGAGGAAGGGATCCCGGTTGACAACAGTATAGAAAAAGAATGCACCCAGCCAACCATGAAAAAGGCCCAGTACCCATACATTTCTTTGGCGCAGGTAAATGTATGCATAGAAGAGGGCTAAGGCAAAAGTTCCTGCCATCAACCAGCCATAGGGATAGTGGACCGCTCCGAATAAAATTGCGGTTAGCAATATGGTGAGTGGCTTCATCGGCTTTTTGGCCCGGAGGTCCTGCAAATTACCGGCCACTAATCCGATCATCAGGAATTGTTGAATGGAACCCCAGATGGGGGAAATGACCAGGATAGGGAGGATGTGCCAGGTCAGGTTCAGGGTGTTTTGCGTATATCCGATCACCAGGCAAGCTATTAACGACAACAAGCCAAATGGCAACACTTTGAGTAAAACCGGCTTAAAATTGTCGAAACGGAAACCCCAATAGCGCAGTATCCCGGGCGATGACCGGGTTCGAAGTACAATATAAAGGCTCCATGCCGTAATAGCCCCAAGGATAAAGGGTAGTTTCCAATCCAGCCAATCCATGAAGAGGAACTTTCCCCCGCCGGTCAAGACCACAGCAGCGATCTCGAGCAATCTTCTTTTGTCGGAAATGGGTTGTTTCAAGGGTTGGTTGGCTTTGTCCGCCCTGTATTACGCAAATTCAAGCAGTTTATTGCTTTGGTGTTTTATGGGCCACACTTATATTCCGGTGGCACTCCGCCGGAGGACACCGGAATATAAATGCCCAAAGATCGATGCCCGGTCCGATGATTATCCAACGAAACGGACGCTCGGCTACTTTTTCTTACTGGATTTCGCTTTTGGGTTGAAGGCCAGGCATTTTCCGATCCAAAAATCGAGATCCTGGTCGTTATCATAGCCTTGGGGTTCGATAAAGAGGTAGCCTTTCATGGATCGGCCGCCGTGGATCATCTGTTCGGCGCCCGCCCGCTTGATGAGCTCATCCGTTTCTTCCGGTTCGATCCGGGCCATCAGTCCGCCTTTATAAGTGCCGAAGCACATCTTGTCGTCGACCATAAAACAATCTCCCCCGAACATTTTTTTCTCGGTCCAAACCACGTTCCGGGTAGAAAGGATATTTCTCAAACGTTCCAGTAAATATTCGTCAGTTGCCATGATGGTAGAATTAGGGTTACAAATTGTCGGATGCACGGACCTCCCGTCCGGGATTAAAAATAAGCAATCCGGGTGATAATCGCCTGACCTGAGCTTACCTAATCACCAGTCAACGAGGGCACTGGTGATTAGATGATACTCCTAAGCTTTTCTCCGGTGTCCTTCGCAAACCGGAGAAGTCGATGGGTATCAGTATTTCACTACCTTGAAATGCTCGAGCAACCCATCAGCAGAGCTAACCTGCAGGATGTATAATCCGGCAGGAAGGTCGGCGATATCCAATCCGTGATGGCTTAGTGATCTTGATCGGACCAATTGACCGTTGTTATGATAGAGGGCTAAAGAGAGATCAGGATGTAGATGCGTATTGATCTTTATGTATAGCCGATCGGTGGCTGGATTGGGATAGATCCTGATGCCGGTTCCTGCAACGTTATCAACTTCCGCATCTTCGCTTTTTTTGCGCTTACCGCCTCTTCCCGGGTCTGCACAGCATTTGGCCTGAACGATCTGCATATCCTGAAAGGTGTTCCCGGGATCGAAGCCGGTTCCGGCCAGGACGAAAGCATCGCTACCCAAGGCAGGAACAAGCGATCTGCCGGTGAAATTCTCGCCTTGCTTATTGGCTTGCCCCACGATCAGGAAGCATTCTTCCACGCCATTTTCATCGATCTCGAGCAGGAACATATCATTCGACTTGTCCATCCAGTGTATCTCTCCGGAAATGGCATAGCCGCCATCACCTTTTTGGACGATATCGAAGGCATCGCCTCTCCGGGCCGGCGCCGGCAGGGCATAATGCCGGCGCCATTTTTCGATCCCTTCCGTATTGGTTTTGAGCACGAAGATCTCATCGGGCGTTACCACTTGGCTACCGTTGTTTTTGGGATGTCTTTTTCGGCCGGTCAGCATGAAACCACCATCCGGAAAGGTTTGAATACCGGCATTGGCCTGGTAATCGAAAAAGCCGAAATATTCGCGGTGCCAGATCGTGCTGCCATTATCCTTGTCCAGCAGGATCAGGTGAGAAAAGTCATTCCCTTTGCCGCCTTCACTATAGCCTACAACCCCGATCCTTTTTCCCTTGGCGGTCTCAAAGATGTCCTGGCCGTGATCATCGCCCTGGAATCCGCCATCGATAACCCGATTCCAAAGGACATTGCCGGATTGATTGGTTCTAACGGTGTAGATCTCCAGGTGCCGTCCGATCGGGCTGGTCCGTTCGGCAATACCGGTAAAGGCATAGCCGTCATCTGCCGTTTGTGTGGTCCGGTGCGCCCGCTCCTGTAAGCCCCCCGGAGGTCCTATCAGCGATCCGTAAGACCTGGTCCATTGGGTATTACCGGAGGCATCCGTTCTCACCAGCAAAGCGTTTTCAGATCCGTCCGGCGTATCATCCGTATAGCCGCAGATGATCATGCCCAGGTCACTGGTTTCTTCCACATCCCTGCCATGTTCGTTAAAGGGGGTAGCGATCAACTGCCGCCATAATTCCGATCCGAAGCGGTCGGTACGCAGCAGGAAAATATCATGACTTTCGCCCGGGTCGAGGGGTATGCCCAGCGGTTTAGGCGTGGTGGTGCCGGTAACGATGTAGCCGGGGTTTAGCCTGCGTAAATGGGTATAATCAATACCAAAGCCGCGGTCATGTTGATTGGAATTGTCGAAGCTATTGGACCAATCCTGGGTACAATCCAGGCAGAGGGTCAGGACTTCGGGATGGGCATCCGTAATCGTGAAACCACTACTAACCATGACACCGGAATTAACAACGGCTCCTGACCCGATCGTAACGCCTGATCCGATCTCAGGAATAAAGTCCACCTCATTACAGCCGGTATTGCCTTCCCGGTCTGTCTTGAATAGATAAAACTCGACCCCTCCGTTGTTACCCGGATCGGCATCCCAACTCGTGGTAGCTCCGGAGACTATGAACCCACCGGCGCTGGATTCGAATAAGGCAAGCCCCAATTCTCCACTCGCCCCGCCATAGGCTTTGGCCCATATAAAATTACCCTTATCCGTGGTTTTCATCAAAAAAGCATCGTTAAAACCTGCACCATAGCTGGCTATCCGGCCTGAAATGATAAGATCCCCGGAAGTCGTTTCAATAATAGAATGACCGGCATCATAGTTAGCGCCACCGTAGGTTTTGTTCCATATCAGCGTGCCATTCGGATCTACTTTAAGCAAATAAATATCTTCATTGCCGGCTCCGTAGCTGCCGGTATAGCCGGTCACAACATAGTTGCCGTCGGAAGATTCGAGCAGGTCATTTCCCGCATCCCTGGTAAATCCTCCAAAAGTCCTGCTCCAGATAAGATTGCCGAGATTATCCATCTTCACCAGGTAGACATCGCTGCCACCGGCTCCAAAGCTTTCCGAAAATCCGGTCAGGACAAAATGCCCGGTGGATGTTTCCATGATAGCCATCGCCTCATCGTGGCCGGGGCCGCCGAAGGTTCTACTCCAAACCGGGTTGCCCAGGTTATCGGTTTTAATGACATAGGTATCCCCGAATCCGGCGCCAAAACTCCTGGTATAGCCTGCGATGGCAAAACCACCGTCCGATGTTTCGACAACGCTATATCCCATTTGAGTTCCCAGGCCACCATAGGTCATGCTCCAGATCACATTGCCATCCTGGTCCAGCTTTAACAAATAAACATTATGATTGCCCATACCATAGCTTCTGCTCATACCGGTAACCACGATGTGTCCATCCCTTGTTTCGATCAGGTCATTACCCCAATCCGTATTGGTCCCACCGTAAGTTTTGGTCCATAAGATCGAACCGGTGTTATCGGTTTTAAAAACGACCAGATCCGCATCTCCGGCACCAAAACTATAAGTAAACCCGGCCGCAAATATGCTGCCATCGGAAGTTTGTACCACGGCATCGAGATCTTCATTGCTGGCCATACCGCCAAATACCTTGTGAAAGGTCGTTTGGGCTGATATTTTGCCTGTTAACAATAATGCTATACATGCCAGGAGCAAAATCCTGCTTTTAAAGGTAAGCTCGGCATAAATATGATGAATGGGTAGTTTCGAGGGACAGCTAGATTTACATTTGGTTTTCATAGGTATTTCTGTTTTCAATGGAAAGGTTCTTTAATGCTTTCCCGGCCGGATGCTTTCATGAAAACATCCGGCCAGGCGATTTAACAGCATTGATCGACCTTCTTAATGGTTTTTAATAACTTTTAGCATCCTTTGGGATTGGCTATCCCGGTAACGGATGAAATACATGCCAGGCTGCTGATCCGGTTGTGGTTGCCATTGCAGGGTGTGGCTGCCGGCCTCAAAAGTTTTTCCGGCCAGCACAGCCACGGTTCTACCGGTCAGGTCGAGCACTGCTGCATGCACTTTGTCATCATTTTTAAGGGTGAATCCAAGGGTGATAACATCCCTGAAGGGATTCGGTTGTACGGTCAAGCGGTGGGGAGCGCCATCTATGGTTTGCTCCCTTTTGTGCAGGCCGCCCACACAGTTGAGCTGTACCAGCTCCATATGCGTATCCTGGCAATAAACCATGCCATTTCCATAGCGCTCCAGGTAGAGGGTAACATCATAGTCCCCGCTGGCCCAGTATCGCCGGGTAAAGACCGGGGAGGAAGATTGCGCCAGCCCGGTACCGTCACCGAAGTCCCAGAGCATCCGGTTGAAACCGCCGGTGCTGGCAGAGGCGTCGAAGGTTACCTCGCAGGTATTCGGATCGATATTGGTAACCGTGAATTCCGCATCCAGGTCGCAGGCTTCGGGTACACAATTAACCGTGATCTGTTTACATATCCTGTCGATACATTTTTGATCGGGCGGATTATAAGTGGCGGTCCAATGACAAACCTCGTAAACGCCGGGTTGTGCATATAAATGATTGGCATCGGCCTGCGTTTCACTACCCGTGGTGATCCCATCACCGAAATCCCAGCCATAATATCCTACGAAGGCAAAGGATTCGGTAAAGGTTTGATCCGTGAATTGGTATTCGCAGGTACCGGGTACCGGGGTGGCGTCAAAATCAGGGAATGACAGACAATAACAATTATTGGGATTGTTTTTAACCACCCGGTAGGCATCCATCATATTGGGTAAGCCGAACATAGATCTGCTCTGCTGCCCGGGAAGGGTGTTGAGTCCGATGCCGGCCATAACAAAATTACATTCATTGGTAAAATCACCGCTGACCCGGATATTCGGTTTCCCGATATAGGCCAGCCCGAAGAAGTTAAACTTAGCGACATAGATCCGGTTATCCGGTGCGATCTGCATCGTGCCTAAGTAACCTGCATTGTCAAAATAAACGATCCTTTGTGAGGATTGCAGGTTTGGCACCGCAAGGTCGAATTGAAGAACCCCGTGCCCCATACCTAATAGCCTGTGTGTGGTAACGTACAATAGCCTGCTATCAGGGCTGAAACTTAATCCATAGCCGCCGTCAACCAGTAACCGGCGATTACTGAAGGTTGCCGTCAGATAATCGAAATCGAAGACCTCGGTATCCCAATCAAAAAAAGGATCATTCCTTTTTGATACGGCCATCTTTTTGCCATCCGGTGAGAATTTAATACTCCCCTGGTTATTGTATCCGGGTGTTGCGACTTGATGAGTAGCATGTAAATTCAACCCTTCCTCATCAAGGGTATACACAAATAAGGAATGGCTGTGTGGGAACGGATCTTCGGGTGATCCCTTTACGATGATCCAGTAACCGCAATCGGGCCGTGGTACACCGTTAATACCTTCGGAGATCCTGGTGGCTCCGGCCGGTAAGGGGAGGGGCGTGTTAATATTGGAAAGCGTTACCCCTCCAACTGTATTGACCATCGTATAGGTCGGCCAGGTATTGACATTGGGATCGGGTGGCTCATTGGGTTCCGCAGGTAGGGAAAACAGAAAGAACCGGCCGCTTTGCCGTGGATCCGGAACGGAAAATGCGGATTGAGAAGTTGAAAAATGGCCATTTAACCGGTTGCCGATGTTGATGAGTTGATGATTGGCGTCCCAGACCCATATACCGTCACTGAAAAACAGCAGGTTGCCATTGGGATCGTTTTGGGTAATACAGCCTTCCTTTTGATCGATGCTGCTGTTGGTCCAGGCATCCGGGTTCGGTTGGCCGAATCCGCCGCTGAACTCAAGACCGCCGAATTTTCCAAAAAACCAGTTGTCCTGCGGATGTCCGAGTACTTCATCGCAGGGCAGGATCGTTATCTCAAATTGATCTCCGATAGTATTTTTTTCTCCCGGGATCTGTACTTTCAAGGTAATGGTATAAGTTCCGGGCTTGTGATAGGTATGGGTAACCATTGGTCCGGAACCGGTGGCGCCATCGCCGAAATCCCACAGGTAATCCCAGTAGGGTTTGCCGTCAATAGATTCCAGCGTTACCTTGTCGTCAACACAGGCATGCGTATTATTTGCCCCGATCGATAGGGCAAAGGATGCCTGAGCATACAGGATGATCAGGAACGCAAAAGCCAGCAGCTTAAAGAATGGGGTGGAAATTATCGGTGGCTTTTTGACACAGTGGGTTGTCGATGGTGAATGATCAGGGGATATTCCGAATAGAGCTTCCCCTGGAAGGTCTTCTGAAAAGTTTTTTGTTGCTTTCATAATAAATAGGTTTTAATCCTGTATGTAAGCGCAATTCCAGTCAAAGCGCTGGTTTACAAACAGGCACATATGAGATATATTAGTCGCGAATTATATTTTAAATTACAACTTTGCTATCCCGCTTAAAAGTTTTGAAAGGAATACTTGATAAGCGTGCCCGATCGGCAGAAATTCGTCGGGATCCCGGGAGGATTTGCAGGAAGAATAAGGATGTGTGGGCTAATGACCGCTACTCGAAATAATTCGAATATTCGGCCAAATGGTGCTTGAGCTTTCTAAGATGATCCTGTTGTGCGTTCAGGTTGTCGGAGGCTAACCCTTCGAACATTTTTTTCATCGGCAACAGGAAGTTGTGTAACTGGTTATGTGCTTCACCGGTCATCGTACATTTTTTGAAGATCATGGTGAATTCCGCTTCCAGGTCCGTTTTAAGACTGTTATAGGCCTGAGCATTCTCCGGATCTGAAAGATCATGCACCAAACGGATCATGTTTTGTATACCCGTGGTTGTTTCAGGATTGGCCTTCCATTTATTACCGTTATCCAGGGTCAACCCTATATCCTGATGCTGGTGTTCCGGATGTTCGTGTTGCTCAGGATGTTCATGATGCTCGGGATGTTCGTTGTGTTCCGAATGTTCGTGATGCTCCTGCTGCTCATGATGTTCCGGATCCGGCTCATCCTGGTGGCCGGCAGGGGAATGCTGTCCGCAACTGGTGGTGAAGAGGATATAGGCAATGACCAGGCTTATTTGGAGGATATGTTTCATGGAGTATATAAAAAATGTTTGGATCAGATTCTTGAATTGGTTGGTCAAATTTATGGAAATATTTGTGGAATAGTCACCCTGAAATGGTGTCCGAATGTGCACTCGGTGTCGTGCTACAGACTCACCGATACAGATCCCCCTGTAAATATTTCAACCCGGAATCGATGATCACGGTAACGATCTTTTTGCCGGGTCCAAGGATCCGGGCGCGGTGAAGAGCGGCCCATACATTAGCGCCCGAGGTGGTGCCGCCGAATATGCCTTCCGATTTGGCCAGTTTCCTGGCGGTGGCATAGGCGTCATCATCGGCTATGGCCATGATCTCATCAGCAAGGTCGAGGCGGCAGATGGAGGGTATAAAACCCGCGCCGATCCCTTCCAGCTTATGTTTGCCCGATGTATCACCACCTGACAGGGAACGGACATGTAGCGGTTCCAGTGCTATACAGCGAATATTGGGTATTTCGGCCTTAAAAACTTCCGCATTTCCGGAAAAGCAGGCGCCTGTACCGACGCCCATGATGAATTCATCGATATCCGGACCCACCTCATCCAGGATCTCCCGGGCCATCCGGTGATAGGCCTGCCGGTTGTCGATATTATTGAATTGGTCGGTCCAAAAGGTGTTAGGCGATTGACTGAGCTCCCTGGCCCGGTCAACCATATCGTCGATCAATTGGGCAGAAAAGACGCCGTTTTCGCTGGGAATGAGCTCCAGCTCCGCCCCGAAGGCCCGCATGGTACGCAACTTTTCTTCGGCAAAAGCATCCGATGATACGAAGTGAGCCCGGTAGCCCTTAAAAGCACACACCATCGCTAAAGAACTGCCGGTGCTACCGCCCGTATATTCCACCACCGTTCCTCCGGGTTTTAAATCACCTCTTTTTTCTGCGCCTTCGATCATGGACAAAGCCATCCGGTCTTTCATACTGCCGGTGGGATTAGCCCCTTCGAATTTAACATAGATCTCCGCACTATGCGGTTCGGACAGATGAGTCAATTTGATCAGCGGTGTATTTCCGATGGCTTTCATGAATGAGGGGTTTCTCGTCTATTTCGAGGGATGTTTAGACGCTTATACCTGGAATTTCTTGGGCAGGCAGAAAAAATAAACCATCTCCCGGGCACCCTCCGAAAGATGGCTTTTGTTGATCCGTTAAAAGGATATTACAGTTCCATGCACTCATGTACTTCTATATCACAACCGCCGGTCCATGCCAGGTGCGGGTGATTTTTGAGCAGCGACTTGGCTTCTTCCATATCATTGGCCTGAAGAATGGAATATCCGGTTACTTCTTTGGTACTCACTTCCGTACTGCCATCCGGCATTAACCTGGTTCCACCCATCAAAGGAGATCCGAAATCAACTAATTTGTCGCCTATGGAATCTTTCCAGGCAAACCAGGTTTTCATGCCTTCTTCTTTTTGTTCTGGAGTTGCTTCCGCCATCTGAGCCATAGCTTCTGCAGGAGCATGGTAAATAACGATGTACTTTTTCATGTTGTCTCTTTTAAATAGTCAAATAAAACGGATGATCGCATCATCCTGTGAAAATTACAAACATTACTTGAATAATATGATTTGGATCAAGTTATATTTTTAGGCTATTCTTTTGCCAGGGCCTCGATTTGTGCGGTATAGATATCTGCCCGTTTTTCAGCCACCAGGTCCAGGCCAAGCATGATGGCGCTTTGGATCAGCAAACCCAGCCCCAACCCGGAAATAAACGGTGCTGCCGACAATGATCTGTATCAACCCGATAGAGCATAAGGGGATGACCATGCCGTTGAGGATCTTGTTTTTCGTGAACAGGAACACCAGGGAACACAGGATCGCCGACACCCCTAAACCGATAAACCAAAGACTTTCCAGTTTTTCCGCATCGAAATAGGTATGGATATGCTCGACCATTATTTGGCGTGATCGTTTACAGTTTGTTTTCCACGATGGCGAGGATCTCCTGCTCCAGTTGTTGAGTCTGTTCCTGGATGCTTTGCCCTTCTTTTACTTTCTGATCTCCGTAAGCTTTGTCATTCAGCCCGCCGGTATTGATCTTTACATTAAGAAAGGCGCCCATGACGGCACTTCTGGCACAAAGCGCCCCGACGCCTGCATCCGATACCGAATTGGGATTGCCGATATCTGCCATGGCTTTGATCACCTCCATGGCTTGCAGGGATAGTTCCATGACTTTGAAAGGTACTTCGATCGCGTTTTTGGTGGCCGCCTCGATAGCTTCTGCGCGGGTAGCCTTTTCCGCATCTGTAGCTTTGGGCAAGCCGAAAGCCGACATAATGTTGTTGAAGGCATGTGTATCTTCATCGACGGTGCGCAACAGGGCATCCTTAAGCGACTGACCTTTGGCTGCCCATTCGGAAAACTCCTCCCAGCGGTCGTCCCAACCTCGTTTGTGGGATGAAAGGTTCGCTACCATGGTGGCCAGGGAAATGCCCAGGGCTCCAATATAGGCCGATATGGAACCGCCGCCCGGAGCCGGGGATTCGGAAGCGGTTTCATTGGCAAAAGCTTTCAGATCCATATGGATCAATGGCGAAGCGGATCCATCTTCCAGGAAATATTCAATGATCTTTTTCTTGGGGTCGAAAGGTCCTAATTCATCAAGTCCCATGGATTTTACAGCGATCTTGATGATCTCTTCCTCCGAAACCCCGACAGACCGATTTTGTTTTTCCAGGAAATATTTACCGGCATCCAGCATGGCTTGTTTCGGGATCAGGCCAACCAACTCCGACCCGGTAACCCTGATGCCTCGTTTAAGGGCTTTCTGAAATACCTCATCGTAGGCGATATGAACAGGCGTTACCGTAATATCCGTCAGGTTCATCGATATCTGTGCGATACCGTATTCTTCGATGTACCAGCCGATGGCTTTGACTTTTTTCAATGATCCGGGTATCCTGACGGATTCACCCTTCTCGTCTTTAACGATCGGTCCGGTGATGGGATTACCGCTTCTTTTGACACGACCGGCCTCCCGTACATCGAAGGCTACGGCGTTGGCCCGTCTGACAGAGGTGGTGTTGAGGTTGACGTTATAAGCGACCAGGAAATTTCGGGCGCTAATGGCGGTTACCCCGGTTTTGGCGACAGCCTCCGAAAAACCGGCAGGGCCATGATCGGGCTTCCAGGCAGCATCCGACAGCTTTTCCCGCAAGCCTTCATATTCACCCGCTCTCACAGTGGCCAGGTTCTTTCTTTCCGGGCTCGTGGCGGCAAACTCATAATGGTATACCGGAATACCCAGTTCACGGCCCACACGTTCCCCCAGTTTACTGGCATATTCCACCGTTTCGTCCATGCTTATATTGGCAATAGGAACGAAGGGACATACATCCGTCGCTCCAAAACGGGGATGTTCTCCCTGGTGCTTGCTCATATCGATCAGCTCTCCGGCTTTTTGGATCACCAGGAAGGCGGCATCCACCACGGCATCGGGTTCGCCGACAAAGGTGATCACCGTCCGGTTGGTGGCCTTTCCCGGATCGACATCCAATAGGCGAACACCGTCAACGGTTTCGATCACATCGGTAACTTGTTTAATAATGCCGGCATCTCGTCCTTCACTGATATTGGGAACACACTCGATCAGTTGTTTGCTCATAATCTTTGAGGGGTTATGTTAGATTTATGCCAGCAAAGCTAAAAAATTCTTTCCGCTTGGCACGTTCCTAGAGCCGGATTTACGTGCAGGAAACAGGTGTGTATTTTTTATCCGTCCGGCTCGACTAAAAATTTATGGGCTGATTTTGAATCTTTTTGACCAATTTGACAGTATTAAGGGTTAAAGCGGAAAAATAAATTTTCCGAATAATTCATTTTTTTTGATTATCATTGACCCTTTCCTGAAAGCTATTGACCACCGGGTAGCGGGATCATAAAAACCGATATCCCTAATTCAGTACCCGGTCGATATAAATGCAAATAAAATCTCTAATTAAATCTTTGTAATGGCAAGTAAAGCTGAAAACTTAGTATTTATTGTGGATGATGATCCCATGTATTGCACGGGCATGCAGCATTTTTTAGAGACAAATAAAAATATTGCAGAACCGCTGACCTTGAGAAGCTACCATACCGGGGAGGAGTGTATGGATAATATTGGCGATAAGCCGGCCATCGTGCTGTTGGATTTTCAACTGGAAGTCGGTAATCCCCAGGCTAAAAACGGACTGCAATACCTTCGGAAGATCAAAAGAATGGAGCCGGATACAGAAGTGGTTATGGTTTCGGCCCAGGAAAGTCTTGAAATAGCCGTGGATGCGATGAGCTATGGAGCGTTTTATTACGTGATCAAAAACGAAGGGGCCCATTTACGAACCCAGTTCATCATCAATAAGATCCTCAAAGAGCGGAAAACGGCCCGGGAGCTCAGGAACCAAAAGCGGATCACCCTGGTTTTCGGTATTATTGCGGCTATTGCCGTATTGGGCATTGTTACCCTGAATATTCTATATCCCGGCCTCATGGATATGAAATAAGCTTTCCTCCGGTGAAGGCCATCTTTTCCGGCCCTGATCTTAAAAGCTGAATTCCTTTGATCGTAACATATTTGCGTTCAGGGGTCTAAAAAATCTCTCCTTAGGCAACTTTTCCAGGCTATATTTCGTCTTTATCCTAATAGGACGGATATCAGGCCATGCTTAACCTTTCCAGTACCATCAATGAGGAGTCGGGGTTTTGTTTCGGGGTGATCTACGCGGTTCAATTAGCGGAGGATTACCTGTCTCAAAATGACCATTTATATTGCCTGGGTGCTTTGGTGCATAATGATATGGAATTACAGCGCCTGAAGTCACTTGGTCTGAGGATCATCGATCGCCGGCAATTACAAGCGTTGAAAAATGAGGTGGTGATGATCCGCGCGCATGGTGAAGCGCCCGCCACTTACCGCCAGGCCCGGAGAAATGGCCTGACCCTGATCGATGCCTCCTGCCCGGTCATCCTGAAATTGCAACACCGGATCAAAAGAGCCTACGAGGCCGGAGAAACCGTCCTCATCTTTGGCAACCGGGATCATGCGGAAGTCATCGGCCTGGTCGGGCAAACAGAAGGCAAGGCCATTGTTGTCGATGAAAGCGACCTCGGGCAGCTACCGGAATTACCCCCAAGGGTAAGCCTGTTTTGCCAAACCACCCAGCGGCCGAAAGCCTTTTACCGGCTCAAAAAATTACTGGAAAACCGGGGTATCCAAGTCGATATGCAAGATACGGTTTGCCGCCAGGTAGCCGACCGGAATAACCGCCTGAAAGTATTTGCCGGTAGTTTTGATAAAATCGTTTTTGTGGCCGGCGCCGCTTCCTCGAACGGTAAAATGTTGTTCCGGACCTGCAAAACCGTCAATCCGAATTCCTATTTTGTTTCCTCGACTTATGATTTAAAGCCGGATTGGTTCGAACCATACGACAAGGTAGGTATTTGTGGGGCCACTTCCACACCCATGTGGCTCATGGAGGAGATACAAACCCGCTTACAAAGCTACTGACCGGATCCCGCTTATCCGTTTGATCCCGGCGTTATGGATTTACGTAATTAAATCATGATTTAATTACGTAAATGAATCCACACCCACACCACACCAATAGCCATGTCATCCGCCTGCCGGCGGAGACACGACTTTAGATATTTTGATGCTAAAGCCGCTCAGTTTTTAGGAATATATAACCAGGCATCACCGAATCCTTGCCCGCGGAACCGGCGTTTTAATCGACTGGCTTCTGCGTAGGTATCCAGGTATTTGTCCAGGTAGACATAATGGTAGCCCCTGGCTTTGTTGTGGTAAATACCTGATTTGATATCCCGCCTGGTCAGGAAATTTTGGAATTTCCGGGCATTATCGACCGACCGGAATGCTCCCAAAATAACATTATAAGGACCTAATTCACCGGGTGGTGTAGGTTCCGGAGTTGGTTCGGGCTCAGGTTCCGGAACGGGTTCAGGCTCTGGCGTTGGTTCGGGCTCCGGAACAGGTTCCGGTTCTGGTGTTGGTTCGGGTTCGGGTTCTGGCTCTGGCTCTGGCTCCGGTTCAGGCGCTGGTTCGGGTTCCGGACTTGCTTCGACGGGTTCGGTTTCGATGACCGGCGGTTCTTCTTTGGGTTCCTTAGGCTTGTCTTTTTTACACAACTGGTACCCCAGGGTGATCTGGTGTGTACCATTGGATTGAGCAGCCACGCCGGAAGATGCGAATTCATAAGAATAATTAAGGATCAACTGGTTGGCGATGCGAAAACCGGCTGTAAGCACGATACCGGCTTCCTCCCGGTATCCTCCGCCAAAAGAGAGCATTTCCCGCCAATGCAACATAGCATTGATATCGAATTGGCTGGAACCGTCGGGAACGTAGCTATACAATACCGAGGGTTGGATCAGGATATCATCGGAAGCCGGAATATCATATCTTCCGAAAGCATAAAAATGCCTTTTCAATAAAAATGCTCCGCTTCCGGTATTATTCAGTTCATAGCTGATGGATGATTCCTTCAACTGGAATCCTGCCAGGCCCAAATGTAAGCCCTTATGCTGGTAAGCCATCCCGAATTCAAAATCCACGGCCATTCCGCTGGAAGTGCTGTTCAATAGTACCACATCATTCAGATCGTTGATCACGGCATTATTGAAATCCAATCTTTCCTGGAACAAGGCGGCGGATAATCCGAATGACAGCTTTTGAAAATCACCGAGCTTCAGGTGGTAGGCATAACTTAACACCCCTGAAAACTGTTGCAGGATATCTGTTTGATCGAGGGAAAACCTTCCCCCCAGGCCGATATGTCCTCCGATCCTGGAATCGAGGGTTAGCCAACTGGTGGTGGGCGCTCCGGGGAAGCTGGTCCACTGTTTCCGGTGACTGGCAATGCCCTGGAAACATTTAGCTTTTCCGGCAAACGCAGGGTTGATCAGGTAAGGATGTTGCGGGTAATAATTATTCAAGGGTCTTTGCTGCCCGTATGAAGCCGTTACCATCAAGAGGCCAATAGCCAATCCAACGATATGTTTTCCGGAGATCATGGATTATTGTTTACATCCTTAATTAAACCTTAGCAAAGTAATGGCTCCCTTATATACCTTGTCGGAACAAGAGATCACATAATAATAGGTGCCTTCCGGCAAAGCTTTCCCATTACTGGTCCCATCCCAATCGCCGGAATAATTGGTAATCTTAAATATCCCT
>JANQFB010000177.1 GCA_028278085.1 Chitinophagales bacterium | reverse complement strand
GGATTGTCCATTTCCAAAGAGATATTCGAGCGCTTCCTCCCCATCTTCCACCCATTTGATGTCATTCGCCAGATTGAACTTTTTTAAGTTCCGCATCGTCAGGTTGGCGTCTTCTTCAAGATCTTCTACCAACAGGACTTCTATTACTTTTCGCTGGTTTTCCATGAGTTTTGATCATTTATCGTGAAATAAAAAATTGCTCCGCCTCCAATTTCGCTTTCCGCCCATATCCTGCCATTATGGAATTCCAGCACCCGGTGTGCAATGGCCAGCCCAACTCCGGTACCCTCAAACTCCTTATCTTTATGCAGGCGTTGAAATACGCCGAATAATTTATCCTGGTATTTCATATTGAACCCGACGCCATTGTCCTCCACGGAATAGACATATCCTTTATCCGTATGCTGGCCGCTTACCCGGATCATTGCGGTTGCTCTCGGTCGCGTATACTTTATCGCATTGGACAGGAGGTTCATGACCAATTGGGTGATCATCGTTTTATCGCCATGGATATCTTCCAGTTCTTGCAGATGAAAATCTATTTTTCTTCCCTTTACATCCATTGCCAGCTCTTTGTAAATACTATTGAAGAGCCTGTTCATATTGATCTTCTGTTTTGTCATTTTTTTTCTTCCCAAGCGGGAAAAGGCCAGGATGTCATCAATCAGTTGACCCATTTTATTGGTGTTCCTTACAATGGTATTGACTACCTCTTTTCCTTCTTCGCCTAATTGATCATAATAGTCTTCTATCAATATTTGCGAATAACCGGAAATAGCCCTTAATGGCGCCCGCAGATCATGCGATACCGAATAGCTGAAGGCTTCCAGTTCCCGGGTCTCACGGGTCTTACTTTCCAATTTCATGGCCGTATTCCTTTGTTCGGTCAGGTCACGGGTTATCTTACTAAAACCGGTTACGTTTCCCGATTCATCGTGAATGGTAGTAATGGTTACGGTACACCAACGGCGACTACCATCCTTTCGCACCCGCCATCCTGCATCCATTGCCTCGCCATTTTCTTTCGCAATTCGGAGTAATTGATCAGGCTTGTTCACTTTTTTGTCGGCTTCCCGGTAAAACAGCCTAATGTTCTTTCCAATAATTTCACTGGCCGAGTAACCATTAATTCGCTCTGCTCCCCTGTTCCAGTTCTGAATATTACCCTTCAAGTCAAGAAGTATGACCGAATAATCTTCAATCTCATCAATGGCCCGATCCAACTGTCTCAATTTTTCTGCTGTCTTATATTTTTCCGTCACATCCCGGATGGCAGCGCTTACCAATAGTCCTTTGTGGGTTTCCAACGGTCCTAGCGATATTTCAACCCGGAACTCCTCTCCATTTTTACGCAAGGCAAGCAATTCCAAGCCCACACCCATAGCACGTTTCTTAGCATGGTCAAAGAAATGGCTGCGATGTCCGGCATGTGGTTTGCGGAAACGCTTAGGGATGAGCATCTCGATCTTTTGACCGACCATTTCATCCCGGTTATATCCGAACAGGTTCTTTGCCTGTGCATTCACCAATTGAATGATACCTTTTTTATCAACGATCACCACGGCATCGGGAGCGTTTTCCAGCAGGCCTTTGAACTTCTGCTCTACAAGCTTTTGTTCCGTGATATCAATAAACATCCCGACAAATTGAGTAGGTTCTCCTTTTTCATTCACGTCGAATAAACCATCTCTCGACAAGCACCACATCCAGTTACCGTCTGCCTTTTTAAAACGGTATTCAATTTCAAAAATATCGCCTAATTCCGAGTTGATCACTTCCTGCATATGCCCGGCTATAGCTTCCTGCTCATCCGGATGAAATAATGCGATAAACTCCTCCTTCGACATATCGCGTACATCTTCTATCGTGTACCCGGTCAGATTGGTATATTGTTGGTTGATAAATACATTGGCGCCCCTCACCAAGTCGTAGATATAAATACCGTTAAACGAAAAGTTGATCAACTTATCTTCCAAAGGTATATTTCTCATGGTTCGACCGATTTTGGCAGATTATTGGCCAGTAAAATGCCATCCGCTATTATCCGGGTGTCAGGGGTCGATTGTATTTCTTTGAGCAGTTCAATGATAAATTCGGTTCCTTTGCCCGGCTCGCTTTCCACTTTAATGCAGCCGCGATGCATTTGAATGATGCCGTAACAGATCGATAATCCAAGTCCAACACCTTTTCCAACTTCCTTGGTCGTGAAAAACGGATCGAAGATCTTTTGTTTCAACTTGTCGGGTATCCCTTTGCCATCATCCTTGATCCCGATCCGGACAAAATCGCGTTTATTTTTGACCGAGATCCTAATACTGCCCTTGCCATCGATCGCCTGAATGGCATTTGACAGAATGTTCATAAACACCTGGTTCAGCAAACCAGGGAAACAGGGAATTTTAGGCAAGTCTTGATCATATGACTTGATGATCCGGATCTTGTCTTGTAATTTGTATTTGAGAAAAAGCAAGGTAGAATCGAGGCATTTGGTAATATCTTCAAAATCGGGGTCGGCATTATTCATCCGTGAAAAATGCTGCAGGTTTTCAATGATCTCCGTCGTTCTTTCGGCACCAAGTGCAATATCTTTGATCAGTTGGGGTATGTCGTTCACCAGGTCGTCATATTGATATTCTTCTTTTAGTTCTTCTATTTTACTAATTGCGGTAAAGGCATCATTGTTTATATGTTCTTCGCATTTTTCGAACATTTGAAGCAGGTCTTGAAAAACCAGTTCCAAACCGTTTGCCCCTCCTGATATAAAGTTCAAAGGATTATTGATCTCATGGGCTATCCCGGCTGTAAGCCTACCCAGCGATGACATTTTCTCTGCCTGTACCAATTGTGCCTGCGTCGATTTGAGTTTATCCAGTGTATCTTTTAATTTCTTTGATTTTTCATTTTTCTCTTTCAATAACTCCTGCAGTTTGCCATTGGCATGCTGCAAATCGGAGGTTCGCTCCTTGATATTCACTTCCAGCGAGCTGTTCTGTTCTTCAATGATCTTTTGTTTTTCTCTGAGTTGTTGCCCGATCTGTTGCATATCGATCAGGTTTTTTTGCCTTTCTATGGCATAAGAAATAGATTTTTCAAGCAGATAATGGTCGTATTTTCCTTTTATTAAATAATCCTGCGCCCCTGCTTTGATGGATTGGGTTCCGAATGCCGGATCAGTGAAACCTGTAAGGATGACTACGGGTAACTCAGCATGTTTTTGCCTTACTTTTTTTAGGCCTTCGAGGTTTTGGCTGTCGGGTAGTGATAGATCCAGTAAAACAATGTCTGAACTTTCCTTATCAAGTATGGATAATCCATCCTTCAAATTGTTCGCGATGCTTATACCGGCAAAAGAATAGCATGTTTTTGCTATCGTTTCTTTGAATAATAGCTGATCAGTCGGGCTATCTTCAATTAATAGAATGCTGAATGAGTGATTTTTCATAAAGGGTTGAGCACTGTGTACAGGAGTCAAGGCCACAAAAACATTAATTAGGTTCTTCGTCGTCTACGTGTTCTAAAGTAATAAAATTATTTCATTTAATAACATAAGTATATTTACTTATTTATCTACAAACTAGTCGGGTAGAAATACGGACAACGCTGTCTCAACCGGCGACTAGTAGGCATAAAACTGTTTGCTGTTAACTAAAATGTAAGGAACAGGTGGTAGGATGTTTCCCAAATAATTTAGTAGGGTATCCCGGTTTTCAAACGGTGTAATATTTATGAGGGTGTCTTAAAAGGGAAGAGAAACCCTCAATAACATGGCACAAGCGCCGGTTCATGATAACTTGCTAATTTTGGTTGAGCATCGAAGATCACTCCTTGTCTCAAAAATGGGCACATGAAAGCATACTTATTGGTAATGATGATCGGATGGCTGACCATGCAAGCCCATGCCCAAAAAGTCACGATTTCCGGTTATGTAGCAGATTCGGCAAGCGGGGAAAAGCTGATCGGGGCCAATGTTTATGATGCCCTCTCCTTAAAAGGAACCACCACCAACAGCTACGGATTTTACAGCTTAACCCTGGATCCGGGGGATGTGGACCTTACCGTTTCCTATATCGGTTATGGGAGCTATTCCAAAAAAATAAGTTTGGAGCAAGATGTTTTTTTGAATATTCCTTTGAGCCTCGACAATGTGCTGACAGAAGTGGTCGTTTCCGGTT
>JANQFB010000483.1 GCA_028278085.1 Chitinophagales bacterium | reverse complement strand
CCCTTCACCCTTCACCCTTCACCCTTCACCCTGCCTCATTCCTTCCCAAACCTTAAAACCGGATGAAAAGCTGCTATATTAGGCTATTCCAACATCCGGGTGTTGGGAAATAATTTTCGGGAAATTTGATTTTTTTCAGATATTTAATTAAACTTGTTAAACTATCTCTAGTCTAATCTGTCATTCCATTACGGATAAATGATAAAAACATGAAGTACTTCAAACTGCTCCTGGCATTTTGTATGGCGCTCATTGTGTTGAGCCAGTGCAAAAAGATCGAGCATCAGCCTGTCAATAAAACCATTGAAAAAACGACCTATGTGGATAGCGTAGTGGATGGTAATGTCGCCCCGCCTTTTAACGGGGTTTCCACTGTACTGATCGAGAATTATGTCAACAAAATGTATATCGATATCCTGGGGCGCGAACCTACCGGATCCGAACTCGCCGACCGGGTGAGCGACCTGAAAGCCGGTAGTTTGAGCGAAGCCAGCCGCGAAGCGGTATTTGACGATATGGCGGCTACCGGTGATTATTATGATCGTTTGTTTGAGATCTTCAGCTCCAAGATGTTAAACGGTTTTGACAGTGTTGTGATCGACCAGCAGATCCTGGAATATCAATATATCAAAATACTCCTCGACTCCCTGGGCGACTACGTGAATGCCAACCTGATCCAGTTTGAGCTCGAACGCCTTTACCTGTTACAAGACGCCAAAGCCGATCTCCGGGCGGATATCATCACCCTGAACGAATTTGTCGGCCGCATCTTGGAAAACACCCTCTATGACCAGATCAATATGGGCAGTGAAAACTTTGTGTTATCGGCCTTTGAGAACCTGTTCAACCGACTGCCGACGGTTGCCGAACTGACCGAAGGGGTCAGTATGGTCGACGGTTTTGTACCTGGGACCATATTTAACCAGGATGGAACGAGTAAGGGGGATTTTGTGGACATTACAACTACCGTAGAGGAATTCTACGAGGGCCGGATTACCGATGCCTATCTCAATCTCTTATTACGGGAGCCGACCGATACGGAGTTGGAAGTGATCCTGACAGCATTTCTTGCTAACGGTGATTTGAAAGAAGTTCAAAAAAGCATCATAAAAACAGAAGAATATGCCGGATTTTAAAAAAATTATCCCATATGCCTTGTGGAGCCTGATGGCGATGGTCCTGTTCAGTGCCTGTAAAAAGGAGATCATCACCACAACGAACACCAATACCCAGATCAACGAAAAGTATGGTTTTACGGTGTATCAACTGGATACGGTCAACCTTTATCCGACCAATGCCGAAAAAACAAAGCAAAAGACCAGTTCGCAGTATGTGTCTATCTTATACAGTGATCTGTTCCAGAAAACCATTCCGACCAATGAATTATTCGATCTGGCGGAAATTACGCTGGCTTGCGGGGATAAGCAGTTGATCAACGATGTGGTCATCCTCAGCTACCTGAATCGCGTGGATGTGATCATGCCCACAGACGCCTATATGAACGACAACCTGGAAACTTTTATCGAAGAGACCTATATCCGTTTTTTTTCCAGGAAACCCAATGCCCTGGAAGCCAAGGTACTGAAAAATATGATCGAAAACGATACGGAAATAACCGTGGAAATGGTTTACAATAGTTTTATGTTATCGAATGAATACTTGTTTTATTAGCGATCATTGAATGCTTGGAAGCCCTAATGATCACTTATAATTCCGCAAGCACGTTAACATCAACTTTACAAATACATTTTAACGAATGAAAAGAAGAAAATTTATTAAAAAGGCAGCCGCAGCCACTGCTGGCTCGATCATCACCCCTTATATTCTACCTTCGGGCCGGCTATTTGCACAATCCGGTACGAGGATCGTCAACCATGTGGTGCTGGTATTGTTTGCCGGGGGTATCCGGAACCAGGAGTCGGTGGAAAAAGCCTTTATTTCCGAACAGATCGGCCAGACAGAGACCGGAAATGTGATGGAAAACCTCTTGAGCGGCGCACCCCCGAATTATGGGGTGATCCAGGATCCTTTCGCGCAGTCCGGCTTTAACAATTGGGCGCCGGTGCTGTCAGATCCTGTTGCCAACAATGCCACGCTTTTCCAGGAAATGGAATATAAAGAAGGTTCTACCGGCCATTATGCCGGGCATCTTGTTGCCATAACCGGCAACTATTCCGATTCGGGCGTTAACCTGAATGTTAACCCGGAGCAGCCCACCATTTTCGAATACTACCGTAAACACAGCTCCAAAAGTGCGATCAATGCCTGGTGGCTTTCCGAAGGATTGGGGCCTTATCCATCCCTGAATTACAGCCAGCATCCGTCGTACGGGTCGATCTATGGCGCCAATTACCTTCGTCCGGCATCCATTTTCAGCGATGATTTCGATTATTTTCAAAACGTACCTTCCTATCAGCCGGATGATGTGGCACGGATCCGTAAGATGAGGGATTTTCTGAACAATAACTTCGATAAGGCGGCAAACGAACTGCCGGGAATTCAGAATACCGAGGAAGAAAGGGATCAGATCAAGCAGTTTATCCTGGACACCTACGATAAAGCCTTTAACCAGCAACTGGATTATCCCACAGAGAATAATAATGCCTTTGAGCTCACCGGTGATTTGATCAATGTAACCGCTGCCTGGGAAGTATTGAAGACCTTCGCCCCGGAGTTGACAGTGATCAATACCTTTAACCTGGATGTTTGTCACAGTGATTTTACCTCCTACCTGTGGTATCTCCACCGGGCGGATTTCGGTATCGGATGGCTGTGGGATAAGATCCAGAGTGATCCGGTATTGAAAGATGATACCATTATGATCTGTGTGCCCGAACATGGCCGGAACAGTGCGCCCAATAGTTTGGTCGATAACAACGGATTGGCCGCTTACGACCATACCAGTGATGATAATTCCCGCCGGATATTCGCCTTGGTAGCCGGACCGTCCGGCAAAGTCAACCAGGGCCAGGTGGTTGGATCTATCGGTAACCCCGTCGGTGAGATCATCGATGTGGCGCCGACCATCGCCAAGATCCTCGGATTCGATGCCGACATTCCAGGCGGATTATTACCCGGAAAATCCTTAGACCAAGCATTTGTATAAACCATGAAGAAGATCATCTTTTTTGCCATAGCAGCCTTGTTGGTAGCCCATTTTTCCTGCACCAAGAAGGAATCATTCCTGGATGGTGATGAAACCACCAATACGGTTAAGGATAAAACCTATACATCGCCGTTTAATCCCTTCGATACTATTGATTACGGGAGTGATCCTCCACCGGATATACCGTTGGATTCGAATTCCTTCCTGGGCGTGCATTATTATATCTTCCAGCCCAAGTGTGCGGTTCCGGGATGCCATGACGGCGCCTTTGAACCGGACTTCCGGACAGCCAACAGTTCCTATAACACCCTGGTATATGCACCCATCGTTAAAAACAACCTGGCCGAGGATTTCACCTACCGGGTGGTGCCCTTCGATAAGGATCTGTCCGTCTTATATGAAAGATTGGTGAACTGTTGCTTCATCAACCAGGATGACCGGATGCCCCAGGATAATATCGGTGAACCACTTCCTGCCGGCGACATTGCCTCTGTAGCTGCCTGGATCGACGATGGCGCTAAAGATATGTTCGGGAATACGCCGGGCCTGCCGAATAAGCAGCCCTCGGCGCTGGCGCTCATCGCCTTCGATACCGATACGAACGGCATAAGACTGGATACCGCCCGTGATAATATCCTGGCGCCG
>JANQFB010000430.1 GCA_028278085.1 Chitinophagales bacterium | reverse complement strand
CGATGTCGAGCTGATGATGTTCGCGCAGGCCAATTCCGAGCATTGCCGGCACAAGATTTTCAATGCCGACTGGACCCTGGACGGCGTCGATCGGCAAGCTTCGCTGTTCGCGATGATCCGCAATACTCATGAGCAGCACAGCGACGGCATCCTGTCCGCCTATCACGACAATTCGGCCGTCATCGAGGGCTTCGCCGGCCGGCGTCTGGAAACCGGAGGGGTATGAGGCATATTATGCCTTTCGTACAGAAACCGGCGCGTTAAGAGCGCCTTCATTAGCAGAATTGGGCATTCAATTGGAGTGGCCAGATTATTCGGGTTTTTGGGGCACCATTAACTATTTCTTGACTGGGGGTATTGCTAATGGGGGACAGTATAATATTAGAGGAGAGTATCAGGGTCTTGCTCTAAGACTTGGAGCGCCGGATTGGATTGGTGGATTTAAAAATCCAGGTAAAATATTTAATGCTGCTAAGACAGGAGTTCAAGGATTTATGTCACTTGGAGCAGCTGGGAAAGGATTTAGTAAAGTACTACAATCGGGTGGACAAAGTTTAAAGCCAAGTACGCCCCGTGTGCAGGGATGCGGTTTTCGCTTTAAATATTCGCCGCCAACAACAGATCGAGGTTGGTGAATTTGATCTTAAACCGTTCGCTGATGAACTGGTTGGTGAGCGACCCCTTGAAAATGTACACGCCGTGGCGGGTGCCCTTGTCCGACCACAGGAAATTCTCAAAACCACCCGATTGACCGGCTTTGATCATGGTAGGAGTGAGGATATTGCTAACCGCATAAGAGGCGGTTCTGGCCACCCGTGAGGCGATATTGGGCACACAATAATGGATAACATCGTATTTTTTAAAGGTCGGGTTATCATGGGAGCTCAATTCGGAAGTTTCGAAGCAGCCGCCCTGGTCGATACTCACATCGATGATCACGGAACCCGCTTTCATTTTGGCCACCATCTGTTCGGAAACGATGATCGGTGTGCGGCCTTCGCTGGAGTGAACAGCCCCGACGGCAACATCGGCATCTTTGAGCTCTTCCATGAGTGTATTCGGTTCGATGATGGAGGTAAACACCCTTCTGCCGATATTATTTTGAAGCGCCATCAATTTATAGATATTGTTATCGAATACCTTTACCGTAGCGCCCAATCCCAGCGCAGCCCTGGAAGCGTATTCACCGACCACCCCTGCGCCCAGGATCACCACTTTTACCGGCGGTACCCCACTGATCCCGCCTAGCAATACTCCCTTACCCTGGTTGAGGTTGCTCAAATATTCGGCGGCTATCAGGATGGATGTGCTGCCGGCGATCTCACTCATGGCGCGTACCATTGGAAAGGCGTTCGCTTCATCCCGGAGATATTCGATGGCAATGGCATTTACCTTTTTAGCCATGAGCTTATTGATGTAGTCGGCTTTGAGGGTTGGCATATGCAAGGAAGAAACAATGGTTTGACCGGGTTTAAGCATATCCAGTTCTTCGTTGGTGAGGGGTGAGATCTTCAGGATCAGGTCAGCCTTGAAAACGGCTTCTTTCTTCAGAGCGATCTCCGCCCCGGCATCGGTATAATCGACATCGTAGAAGTGGGCTCCTTCCCCTGCATTGGTTTCCAGCACGACATGATGTCCGTTGTTGGTTAGCAGGTTTACGGCAGCCGGTGACAGGCTGACGCGTTTTTCCTGGAAAGAGTTTTCCTTGGGAATACCGATGAATAGTTTATTGGGCTTTTTTTGAATTTCCAGGGTTTCCTCCAGCGGGGAGTGGCTGAATTCCGTACTGACGCCTCTGATCTGGGCTTTCTTTCCTGAGCTCATGGTCTTGTAATTGTTAGTTTCCGTTGTTGTGATGGGAGGCTTTCCATATCGATCCGGATGGTTTCTTCCGGCAGCAGCGAGGAGATCCGGGAAGGCCATTCCATAAAGAATTTGCCCTCCTGGTCGAAGTATTCCGGGATACCGATGTCATAGGCTTCGTTTTCGTTTTTCAAACGATAGAAATCCATATGATAGATCGGAAATTGTCCTTGATATTCATTCACGATGGAGTAGGTAGGACTGCTGACAGGTTCTGTTACGCCAAGCTGCTCACACAAGACTTTAATAAAAGTCGTTTTGCCTACCCCCATTTCACCGTAAAATGCAAAAAATTTTTCATTTTTCCAAGTATTTAGGAAGGACTTAGCCGCTTCCCGAAGATCCGTAAGGGTTTCAATAAGAATGGTTTGCTCCATCTATTTTGCGGTAAGCGTAACCAAAGGTATGATCATTTCTTCCAGGGAAATGCCGCCATGCTGGAAAGTGTCTTTGTAATAATTGACGTAATAATTATAATTATTGGGATAGGCGAAAAAATCTTCGTTTTTGGCAAAAATAAACCGGGAGCTGACATGCGGCCTCGGCAGGAAAAAATCCTTAGGATCCCGGATCTCGAACACTTCCTTGGGGTTATAATTCAGGTTCTTGCCGTGTTTATACCGGAGATTAGTGGTGGTGTTCCGGTCGCCGATCACTTTAACCGGCTGTTTTACCCGGATCGTACCATGATCGGAGGTGATGATCAGGTTTATGTTTTTGTCTGTTAACTTTTTCAGGGCGTTGTGCAGGGATGAATGTTCGAACCACGACCGGGTGATGGAGCGGTAGGCCGATTCGTCTTTGGCCAGTTCCTTCAACACTTCCATTTCGGTCCGGGCATGTGACAGCATATCCACGAAATTGTAAACGATTACATTCAGGGTATTGTGCAAGAGGTTCAGGATATTATCTTCCAGGTTTTTGCCTTGTTGCTGGCTCGAAACTTTGGTATAGCTGAATTTGATATCCAGGTTGGCGCGATCCAGTTGGGCGGCCAGCAATTCTTTTTCAAACTGGTTTTTCCCACCTTCATCCTCATCGTTTTTCCAGTATTCGGGATAGTGCTCTTCGATCTCGCTGGGCAGCAAGCCGGCAAAGATAGCATTCCTGGAATATTGAGTAGAAGTCGGTAAAATGCTGTAAAGGATCTCGTCATCAACCACCCGGTAAGCTGTTTCAATGATCGGCTGGATCATTTTCCATTGATCGTATCTCAGGTTATCGACGACCACCACAAAGGTGGATTGTTCGGCACTCAAGGCCGGGATTATCTTTTGGCTGAACAGCGTGTGAGACATGATAGGACCTGATCCGGGATCTTTCAGCCATTGGTGGTATTGCCGGGTGATAAACTTACAAAACTCCACATTCGCCTCGGTCTTCTGCATATTGAAGACTTCCTGCATATTGTTGTTTTCCGATTTACCCAACTCTAATTCCCAGTATACCAGCTTCCGGTACACTTCGGCCCAGGATTGATGATCCAGGTCGGTATTGAATGCTTCGAATATCTTTTGAAAATCCTGCTGGTAAGCGGTATTGGTTTTTTCGCTGACCAGTCGTTTATTGTCGATGATCTTTTTGATGGAAAGCAGGATCTGGTTGGGATTAACCGGCTTGATCAGGTAGTCCTCGATCTGGGATCCCAGCGCCTCATCCATGATATTTTCCTCTTCATTCTTGGTGATCATGACCACCGGCAGGGTGGGATGGGTTTGCTTGATCGTCGCCAGGGTTTCCAGGCCGGAAAGGCCGGGCATATGTTCGTCCAGAAAGACAATGTCCAGGTAGTGCTCCGCACAAGTGTCGATGGCATCCTGGCCGTTGGTTACCGGTATGATATCATAACCCTTTTCTTCCAGGAACAGCAACTGAGGCTTTAACAGGTCGATCTCGTCGTCAGCCCATAGGATAGTTATTTTATCCATAAAATTTATAATTTAGCGTAAAATTATCCAATTAATACCATTTCAGGTATATTAATTCCATTTACCGGTAGCTATTTTTACTCCCTTTATTGTAATACCGGTCTGATCGGAGAAACTTTTCCCGCACCATTGACGAAGGGCCTGAAAAATTAAGGAATATCGATTTCAATCTTGAACAAGAAGAAAATATTTAACGATCCGGTACATGGATTTGTTACCATACCCTTCGAGATTATTTTCGATATCATAGAGCATCCCTATTTCCAGCGTTTGAGGCGGGTCCACCAGCTCGGATTGACCCATTATGTTTATCCGGGAGCCTTGCATACCCGTTTCCAGCATACCCTTGGGGCGACCCATTTAATGGGACTGGCGCTGGAATCCCTGAGAGGGAAAGGCTATCCCATCACCAAAGAAGAAGGGGAGGCCGTTACCCTGGCCATACTGCTGCATGATATCGGCCATGGGCCCTATTCCCACGCCCTGGAAAAGACGCTGGTTCCGGGCGTTAGTCATGAAGACCTGTCCGTCGTATTCATGGAGGAGCTGAACCGTCAGTACGACGGAAGGCTCGACATGGCGATCGAGATCTTCAAGAATACATATCCGAAAAAATTCCTGCACCAACTGGTGGCCAGTCAGCTCGATGTGGACCGGATGGACTATTTGAGCCGCGACAGCTTTTTCACCGGTGTATCGGAAGGCGTGATCAGCTATGACCGGATCATTAAAATGCTGGCCGTCGTCGACGACCAGCTCGTGGTGGAAGCGAAAGGCATCTATTCCGTAGAAAAGTTCATCATTGCCCGGCGATTGATGTACTGGCAGGTTTATTTGCATAAAACCGTGCTGGTGGCTGAACAAATGCTGGTAAAAACGCTGGAAAGAGCCAAACAACTGGCGAAAGAAGGGATGGAAATGGATGTATCG
>JANQFB010000405.1 GCA_028278085.1 Chitinophagales bacterium | reverse complement strand
GGTAAGCTTTTATTCAACACTCAGTGCCCCTGTTGATGTTGTAAACGGAACGGATTTATCAAAACCCCACCCAAAACCCAAAGGAGATGATTGGCTTAGAATTGAAGTGATCTTCACCGGGAAATGGTCTCAAACACAATTTGATTCCATTGCTGGCAAAAATGAAATATTAAAACGTAAAGTACTGGATGAACCTTTAGGTAAAACATCACCGTTAATATTTGCGGACTTCCGAAAGTGGATTCCGAAAGATCCAAGATGGAGGGCAAAACTGAAGAGGTATGGATATTATTTTGAAAGGCTGCCGTATAGATCTTATTGGTATAGGCATTCGATTTTTATCATACCTAAAATAGAATTTTATCCTTGTGGCATTGAATATGCCGAACCGGGCCAATGGAAAAAGTATACAAGTATCGAAAACAATCTCACCGACGACTTCAAACGTATACTGCAGGTTATTGCACATACGCTGGGCATACCGGATTATTAGGTTCGGATGAATCCCCGTATGCTTGATAACGCGGTAACGCTAAATCTTTTACCCAATCCCAAAAACCCATCTGCCCAGGGTAAACATCAACAAAGTCATAAGCCCGATACAAATCAGGTTGAGGACGAGCCCTGTTCTGGCCATATCTGCAATTTGCAGTTGATGGCTGCCGAAAATAATAGCATTGGGAGCAGTGGCGACGGGCAGCATAAATGCCATCGATGCGGAAAAAGTGGCCGGCAACATTAGCAATAGGGGATCGATGCCGGTGGCGGCGCTAAGGGCTACCAATACCGGCAGCATTAACTGGGTAGTGGCCATATTGGAAGTGATCTCTGTTAAGAAAGTCATAAAAAAACAGATGCAGGCAATGATCAGTAATGGCGACAAATGGACGATACCGTCCAGTTGGCCGGAAAGCCACACCGACAGCCCGGATTCCGTAAACCCCTTGGCCAGGGCAAAGCCACCGCCAAATAATAAGATGATATCATAAGGCAGTTCTTTGACTTTTTGCCAGCTAATGATCTTTTCACCGGGCTTTTGCCGGGAGGGGATCAGGAAAAGCAACACGGCCATAAATACCGCCACTGTACTGTCGGTAAAATATTGCGGCTGTTCGACCAGCCTGTCCCAGCCGGGCAAGGTAAACAGGCCTAAGTTCAGGTCTTTGCGAAAAAACCAAAGCAAAGCCAGCACGATGAAATCGAAAGCCACTACTTTTTCTTCGAAGCTCATCCGGCCCAGGCTGGCATATTCCTGCTCGAATAGCCTGATCTCCGATTTGAGGGCAACATCTTTCGGACAGTACCATCTTTTCAACAACAGATAGGCACCCCCCAGCAGAACGCAGGATGCCGGGAGACCGAACAGGAACCATTGCATAAAGCTGATCGTTTCCTGCTCCGGAAATGACGTTTGATACTGGCTGATAAAGATCAGGTTCGGGGGAGTGCCGATCAGGGTGGCGGTACCACCGATCGAAGCAGCGTAAGCGATACCCAGGAGTACGCCAATGGAAAATTTCCGTTGGGCATCTTGGGTAGGGATATAATCCTTCAATTTCTGGATCACCGCCAAAGCGGTGGGCAGCAACATCATGGTGGTGGCCGTATTGGAGATCCACATCGACAAAAACCAACTGGCCACCATCATGCCCAGGAGGATCCGGTTCACATCATTTCCGATGAGCAGGATGATCTTCAAAGCGATCCTTTTATGCAGGTTCCACTTTTCCATGGCGAAGGCGATGATAAATCCTCCGATGAACAGGAAAAGGATCTGGTTCATATAGGAGGGCGACAGCGCTTTCGTACCCATAATCCCGAAAAGCGGAAATAAAAAGACGGGTAGGAGGGCTGTGATCGCCAAAGGAACAGCTTCGGAGATCCACCACACCGCCATCCACAGCGTAATGCCTGCCATTTTTGACACCTGGGCATCCGGCTGGAGTTGCTGGAAAACCATATAAGCTACAAGTCCCACAACAGGACCACCGATGATAAAGATCAGATTTTTACTAACGCCCGACATCTGTCCGCTATTAATACCGTCATAAAGGTATTAAAAGAAGGCAGCTTTCCAAATACCCGGCATGCTGCAGCCCCTGGCCCGGCTCAGAAGGAAAGAGATCCGGTTACCTGGGGGAGTCTTCAAATACCTGCCAAAATGTCACAATTGCCCGAAAAATAGCTTATTTTTGTAAAGCGAAAGCCGCCAGCATTCCGCTGTTATTGACCAATAAATCCATGGGTTTTCAGCCATGAGACCATCAGCATTACCGATCGAAGAAGCCTTGCATCATATAGACGAAGCCAAACAAGGAGAAGTCTATATGGCCGAAAACCCGGTGCCGGAAGATAGCGGCAAGCGGTTCTACATGGAAAGCTATGGCTGCCAGATGAATTTCAGCGATAGCGAGATCGTTGCCTCCATCTTAAAGGACCATGGCTACCATGCCACCGATGATCACCAAACGGCCGACCTGATCTTTATCAATACCTGTGCGATCCGGGATAATGCGGAACAACGGGTGAGGAATCGCCTCCAAAACCTGCAAGCTGTCAAAAAATCGAAGCCCGGCGCCCTGATCGGTGTTTTGGGCTGTATGGCGGAACGGCTGAAATCGAAATTCCTGGAAGAAGAAAAAATGGTCGATATCGTGGTCGGCCCCGATGCCTATAAAACGATACCGGCATTGATCAACGAAGCGGAAACCGGCCAGAAAGCGGTCAATGTAATGTTATCGCTGGAGGAGACCTATGCCGATATTAACCCGGTTCGCCTGGGTGGTAATGGGGTTACAGCCTTTATCTCGATCATGCGGGGATGTGATAATATGTGCTCTTTTTGTGTGGTGCCTTATACCCGTGGCCGGGAACGAAGCCGCGATCCCGAATCTATTGTAGCGGAAGCGCGGGATCTGGTGGATAAAGGATATAAAGAAGTCACTTTGTTAGGCCAGAATGTCGATTCTTACCTGTGGTTTGGAGGAGGGCCGAAGAAAGCCTTTAAAAACCTGACTGTAGCGGAACAGGAAAGCAGCGTCAATTTCGCTCAACTGCTGGCCATGGTTGCCGACATCAGCCCGGAATTACGAGTCCGGTTTTCGACCTCACATCCCAAAGATATCACTGACGAGGTATTGCATACCATGAAAGCTTTTGACAATATCTGTAACTATATCCATTTGCCTGTTCAATCCGGCAGTTCCAGGATATTGGAGAAAATGAACCGGACCTATGACCGGTCGTGGTATAAGATGAAGATCGATACGATCCGGCAGATCATTCCCGATTGTGGCATATCGACCGATATTATTACCGGCTTTTGTTCCGAAACACCGGCCGATCATAAAGAAACGTTGACGATGATGGAATATGTGAAATACGATATGGCTTATATGTTTGTCTATTCCGAACGTCCCGGTACCCCCGCTGCCAAAAAATATACCGATGATATTCCGGAAACCGTTAAAAAAGAAAGGCTGATGGAAATCGTTCGATTGCAGAACCAACATGCCGAAGAACGGAACAGGCAGGATATCGGCAAAGTACAAAAAGTTTTGATCGAAAGGGTATCCAGTAAGTCGGATCAGGATCTATGTGGCCGGAACGACCAGAATAAAATGGTGGTTTTTCCCAGAGAACAATACCAACCCGGCTCCTATGTGAACGTATTGGTGGAATCGTGTACTTCCGCAACGCTAATTGGGAAGGTAGTAATATAGTGGATATTAAAATCCAAAGGGGAAGATCGAAAAAAGAATAAAGGAATGACGAATCAGGAATGATGAATAAAGAATGAGGAAGTTACTTCATCATTCATCATTCTACATTCCCAGTTCGGAATTCGCTTTTGGTTGCAATTCAAATGGAACTGCTCAGGCAAGCCTTTAACTAAATTATATTAACCCTCAGATGGACATTCAGGCGATCAAACAACGTTTTGGGATTATCGGCAATTCACCGGGATTGAATTATGCGATCTCCCGGGCCATGCGGGTATCCTCCACGAATCTCGCCGTCCTGATCACCGGGGAAAGCGGAGCAGGGAAAGAGATATTTTCCAAGATCATTCACAGCCTGGGACCGCGAAAGCACAATCCTTTTATTGCGGTGAATTGCGGCGCTATTCCGGAAGGTACGATCGATTCCGAGTTGTTTGGCCACGAAAAAGGCGCCTTCACAGGTGCTCACGACACACGGAAAGGATATTTCGAAACAGTAAACGGCGGAACCATCTTCCTTGACGAGATCGGGGAGATGCCTTTGGGTACTCAGGCACGATTATTGAGGGTATTGGAAACAGGAGAATCGCTTAAGGTCGGTTCGTCTAAAGTCCAGAAAACAGATGTACGGGTGATCGCCGCCACGAATGTGGATCTGCCCGAATTGATCCGGAAAGGCAAATTCCGGGAGGATCTTTACTACCGGCTGAATACCGTACCGATACATGTGCCGCCCCTGAGAGAGCGGAAAGAAGATATCTATCTGTTGTTCCGGAAATTCAGTATCGACTTTGCCGAGCGATATAAAGCGGTTCCCATTCAATTGGATGAAGGCGCCCGTCAAATGCTGGAAGATTATGCATGGCCGGGCAACATCCGGGAATTGAAAAATATTGCCGAACAGATCTCCGTTTTATCCAAAGACAAGGTGGTTACTGCCGAAGAACTCATGAATTTCATCCCAAATATCAACCGTTCCAACCTCCCCATCAAATCGGGGGCCGCAAATGGAGAGCATGGTGATTTCAGCGAACGGGAACTGCTGTATAAATTGCTATTTGAAATGAAAAAAGATATCAACGATATCAAACAGTTTATGCTCCAGCTCTTTCACAAAGAGAAAGAGGCGGGTTTCAACATTCCCGAGGAACCTTTTAAAGCCTATCCGGACACACCGGCTCCCCCGGACGAAAAAATGCCGATCATTATCGAGCAAGCCGATGAGTTCAGGGGGGAAACGGTCGATGAATCGCTTTCCATTGCCGAAAAGGAAAGAGAACTCATCATCAAAGCCCTGAAAAAGCATAACAATAAAAGAAAAGATGCCGCTTCTGACCTGGGGATCTCCGAGAGAACCCTATACAGAAAGATCAAAGAGTATGATATTATTGAATAAGATATCGCCGGTGATGATGCTGATCGGGTTGACGGCTAGCTTTTGCTGGTATGGCTGCGGCATTTATTCCTTTACGGGAGCATCTGTTGCCCCGGATGTCAAAACGATATCTATCGATTACCTGCAAAACAGGGCTTCCATCATTGTACCGACGTTGAGCCAGGATCTTACGGAAAAGCTTAGGGATAAGTTTACCGCCGAAACCAGCTTATCACTGATCGAAAAAGGGGGAGACCTGGAGCTTTCCGGCGCTATTACCCGTTATCATGTAACCCCGATTGCACCCAAAGGTGATGAAACCTCATCCCTTAGCCGCCTGACCATCAAGGTAAAGGTGGATTTCGTGAATCATAAGCATGAGGAAGAGAATTGGAACCAGTCATTTTCCAGGTATGCGGATTTTGACAGTCAGGTCGATCTGAGTTCTGTGGAGGAGCAGTTGATCGCCGAGATCAATGATCAATTGATCCAGGATATCTTTAACAAAGCCGTCGTAAACTGGTAGCTTGTGAAACACTCCGCTTTTATAGCCGCCCTGGATGACCATAAGAACCTGGAAAAGATCGATGTCGGTGAACTGGAACAATTGGTCAAAAAGTATCCCCATTTTCAGACCGCACATCTGTTGCTGGCCGCCAAATACCGCCAGATCGACCATCCCGGCTATGAAAAACAATTAAAAAAGGCTGCCCTGTATGCCGGTGACCGCAACCGCTTTTATGATCGAATACATCCGGAGAAAGCGGGTTTACCTGCCGCAAGTCCACCGGACAAAATAAAGGCGCCACCGCTACCAACAGGAGATCCAACGGCTGCAAAAGTCACGGATACGCCAGCACCGTCCGGTACTCCGGTCAAGGCTGATCCAACCATTAAAAAGACGGTACCTCCCCCTGCTGAACCCAGGAAACCGGAACCGATCAAATCTGTTGAACCTAAGAAACCGGAGCCAGTCAAATCTGCTGAACCCGGGAAATCCGAACCGGTAAAATCCGGAGAACCCAAAACGCCGCCACCTATTCCGGTAAAACCTGCGGCTTCAACGCCGGTTAAGGAAAGTGAAAAATCCAGGCCGGCCGATATTAAAGCGACTGACCGGAAGGTCGATAAAAAACCGGAGGTTGAACCTGCCAAACCTGAAAAAGAAACTCCACCTGCTGAATCGAAGAAACTCGAACCGGCCAAACCCGTGGAACCAAAACAAACCATACCGCCTGCAGCTTCCGGGGAGAAACCAGAAAAAGCCGCTACAACAGACAGCCCTCAACCCGAACCGGGGCAGAAAACACCGCCCGATAAAAAGCCTTCACCTCCTCCGAAAGTTGAGGAAAAACCGAAAGCTGCAGCTATGAAAAAAGCTCCGGCCGGTCCATCGACGGATCCCGGTAAGCCACCCGAGGAGCCGGTTGAACCCGTCAAAAAACCACCCCCGACTGGTAAAGCGCCGCAAGCGGATCCCCCAAAACAACCTGCCAGGGAAAAACAGCCCTCTGTTGCCAAAGAAAAGAAAGCCGATTCACTCAAGCAAGAGAAGCCCGTATCCTCAACCGGAAAAGAACCGCCCGCTCCGCAGCAAGAAAAGCCGGCCAAGAAGAAGGCAGCGCCGCAGGATGGAAAGCATTCCTTCCTGGAATGGTTGAGCCGGTACAAGGAACCGGAACAGCAAACAAAGAAAACCAAGGCTGCTCCGGTTGCTGAAAAGCAAAGGTCTGAACGGAAAAAAAGTCCGCCTGCTGAAAAAAAAGTGCCTGAGTCCTGGGATGTTACCGAAATGGCCAGGCAGAGCATTCAACAACATGATGACCTGGTTTCCGAAACACTCGCCAATATCCTGACCTTGCAGGAAAAATACGATAAAGCCCTGCAGATGTACGAAAAATTAAGTTTGAAATATCCCGAAAAAAGTCGTTACTTTGCAGATCAAATTGAAAAAATCAAAAAGAAACAATAAGAAATGTATAACCTGATTACCATTTTGATCATTATTGTTTGTGTATTGATCATGTTGGTGGTGTTGGTTCAAAACCCCAAAGGCAGTGGTCTTGGAGCGACATTTGGCGGCGGTGGAAGCCAGTTGATGGGTGTGCAGCGAACGGCCGATTTTTTGGAAAAAGCGACCTGGACCCTGGCAATCAGTTTATTAGCGTTAAGTTTATTAACGAGTTTTTTTGTCGAACGTGGGGCCGTAGATGTTAATAAATCCGAGATCGAGCAGCAAATTCAGGATGCTCCTGATTTCCCCACAACTACCGGTCAACCCCTCCCGCTTAACGAGTAACCGGCGGATTCTTTTACCTTTCCTTACTTTGATCCGTAATATAGCGAACCAGGCTTCTTTTGGCTATGGGTAAAAAGGTTTCTGTAAACGGAAAAGTCAGGCTGCTTTCGATGACGTAGGTAGCCGGATTGGCAAACTTCTGGTGGGTGGAAACCAATTCGGTTTTGATGCTTTCAAAGGTTTGGGTAATGGATTTGGGGTAGGAGGTAACATAATCCACCTTGATCCCCCGGTACTTTTCACTGGCATTCTCAAAGATCGTGATCTCGTATTCATAGACCCGGGTATCGCTCTTCAGATCTCTTTTTAACATCAGGTAACCTGCTTCCAGGTTTAGTGGTACCAGGCCGATAGGACGGATCTTTATACGGTCTTCCACAAATTCATAGATCTCCTTGCCATCTTTGATGTGGTCTTCGATGCGGGGAATGGCAAAGGATATGATCTTTTCGATCTCCTGCATGATCCCCTTGTCTTCGATCAGTTCCTCATATCTAAGCTTGAATTGCTCGAAATCCAATCCACTGATGTTTTTGGGAAACTGTTCTCTGACAAATTGCTGATTGTCGCGGATGGACATGAGGTTCTGATATTGGGAGATCAGGTCGGCCAGGGAGGGATACAATTTATTTTGCCGGAATTCTTTGGAAACTTCTTGTAAATAAGCCAGGAGAATGAACTGCTTATACTCGAAATCCATTAAGCCTTTGGTGACCCAGTTCAAATTCAACCGTTTCATATGGATTTTGTTTCAATTGAGAAATATTCGGGTAGATTTTATTGCATGTTACCAAATATTATCGAGCAACCCTAAAATAGTTTTACACATCCGGGCCGGAAAATGTATAATATATACGAATTTTGCACTTAAAAGTTGTTTTGCCGCCAGGAGCCTGCATAATTGGCAGACCAAACTGACAAGATTTGCCGATATGCCCGGCAAAGCGGTAAATATGACGTGATTTTCAGATTGGTATGGTATATGATCAAAGAGGGCATTATAGAACATTCATTGAATAATCTTACAAACCAAAAATTCATAACATTATGGCAAAAGTAAATATCAAACCATTAGCTGACAGGGTTTTGGTCGAAGCAGCCGCTGCCGAAGAAACAACTTCCGGTGGTATCATTATTCCCGATACGGCCAAAGAAAAGCCTCAAAAAGGTAGTGTTGTAGCCGTAGGCAAGGGTAAACCCGACGAGCCGATCACGGTTAAAGTCGGCGACAATGTATTATATGGCAAATATGCCGGCACCGAAATTACCATCGATGGGAAAGACTACCTCATCATGCGCGAATCCGACATTTTTGCGATCATTTAATTGATCACACCGATTTAAATCAATCCATTTAAAAACACGAATAAATCTAAAATCTAAACATTATGGCTAAGATCATTAAATATGATGCCGAAGCAAGAGACAAACTAAAAAAAGGTGTCGATGCTTTGGCAGATGCTGTTAAAGTTACCCTGGGTCCCAAGG
>JANQFB010000395.1 GCA_028278085.1 Chitinophagales bacterium | reverse complement strand
TCCAAACCTATATGGATCGCTCCTACCGGCCCCCC
Source organism: Chitinophagales bacterium (assembly GCA_028278085.1). Lineage (GTDB taxonomy): Bacteria > Bacteroidota > Bacteroidia > Chitinophagales > JANQFB01 > JANQFB01. Next base: position 11,272 of record JANQFB010000395.1, on the reverse strand, counting down.
AAAGATTTCCCATCCTTTGTCTATGTAAGCCAGTTGCTGCAGGCCGGGGGGATTAGCCTGGGTATCGAAGCACACCGCCGATCAAAGCCTTATTGCATGGGCACCTTATACTGGCAGTTGAACGACTGCTGGCCCGTGGCTTCCTGGTCGGGGCGGGATTACTACGGCCGGTGGAAAGCCTTACATCATTATGTCCGCAAAGCATACAGCCCGGTACTGGTATCACCGCTCATAGACGTTGAAACACTAAAGGTTTATGTGATCTCCGACCTAACCCGTCCGGTGCCGGTAACCATCCGGGCAGAGACTTTTGATTTTGAAGGACAAGCCGTATGGCAAGGGGATAAAGATACTACCCTGGAAGCGCTTTCCAGTGCACCGGTTTGGACATTGGAGCTGGCAGCAATCCGGAAAAACCGGCCTAAAGAAGCCTTGGTGATCCGTACAAGGGTGGTTGCACAGGATTCGACCCTGTCGGAAAACCTGGCCTATTTGGTCAAACCCGCTCAACTGAACCTGGCCCCTGCAGCCATATCATTCCGGGCATCGGAGCAAGTCGGAAAGATCCGGCTCGAAGGGTCGACCGATAAGCTGGCCAAAAATGTATATTTGAGTATTCCGGGCGATGGCCGTTTTTCCGATAATTATTTCGATATGATCCCCGGAATACCCATTGTCATAACCTATGAAGGAGACCTGGGGATCGAAGCCCTGGAAAGATCCTTGTCGATCATGTCATTGGTCGATACTTATACTTTAAGTGATAGCCCCTGATGGATGAACTAAATATCCTGGCACAGAGGCCTGTCATGATCGAAAAGACCTTGTCGGATCATTTCCATCAAAAATATCCATCCGATCACTTTCCGGTGCTGATTCAATTGACCTTTTGAACCATTCATTCGAAATGGTAAATCCAAAATTCCTTTATGTTAAAATTTCACCACACTTTTATTAATTTGCTTGCTGATTGGCAGATGGATAACGGACAACTTGTTCAATTCAATCAGCGCCCTAAATACGTTTAACCCACAGGCAAGCTTCTTATGTACCTTCAAAACAACTTACCCCCAGTTATCGGTAGGCTCCTGCAATGGCCCCTTTTAGGCTTAGCGGGCATATGGTTGATCCTTTCGGGTTGTGGGGATACCGATAAAAAAAACCAAAAGTTGCACGAATACGTCAACCCCTTCATCGGTACCGGTGGCCATGGGCATACTTATCCCGGCGCTTCCGTGCCCTTCGGGATGGTCCAGCTTAGTCCCGATACCCGCCTGACCGGTTGGGATGGCTGTTCGGGCTACCACTATTCCGATAGTATTATCTATGGTTTCAGCCATACCCATTTAAGCGGGACAGGGGTTTCGGATTACGGCGATATTTTGCTGAAGCCCACGGCCAACCGGGAACAGATCCATTTGAACAATGGCGCTGACGGCAATCCCGGCTACCGCTCCCGGTTCAGCCACAAAACGGAAAAAGCAAGACCCGGTTATTATGCCGTACACCTGGAAGACGATGATATCCGGGCCGAACTAACGGTTACGCCGAGAACAGGATTTCATAAATATACCTTTCCCGAATCCAATAATGCCACCATTGTTATCGACCTCAATCATCGCGATAAAACCATTGATTCCAGGTTACGGATTGTCGGCAAGATCGAGATCGAAGGTTTTCGCCGGTCTGAGGCATGGGCGAAGGATCAGCATGTTTATTTCGTCGCCCGGTTTTCCAAACCCTTTTCCAATTACGGCGTAGCCGAAGAGATCGAATCCATTAAAGTTATCGGGGATGAAAAAGAGAAAGAAGGGAATAATATCAAAGGCTACGTGTCCTTCGAAACCCAGGATGGGGAATCTATTTTAGTAAAGGTCGGGATCTCTGCGGTCAGTATTGAAGGCGCCCGGAGCAACCTCGATGCGGAATTACCCGATTGGGATTTCGAAAATACCGTAGCAATGGCCCGTAAAACCTGGAACGAGGCTTTGGGAAAAATCGAGGTCAAAGGCGGTACGGAGGATGAAAAGACCATATTTTACACCGCTTTGTATCATTCCTTGTTGAACCCTAACCTGTATATGGATGTCGACAGCCAGTTCAGGGGAACAGACCTCAAAGTCCATAAAGCGGCCGATCACACCAATTATACGGTATTTTCTTTATGGGATACTTACCGGGCTACCCATCCCTTATTTACGATCTTAGAACAGGAACGAACCAACGACTTTATCAAAACATTTCTGGCCCAATATGAAAAAGGCGGGCAGTTGCCGGTTTGGGAACTTGCCGCCAACTACACCGGCTGTATGATCGGCTACCACAGCATTCCCGTCATTGCCGATGCTTATCAGAAAGGCATTAGGGGATACGATCCCGACAAGGCCTTTGAAGCGATGAAACACAGTGCGGAACAAGATCATTTGGGACTCGACGCTTATAAAGCGCTGGGTTTTATCCCGGCCGATGTGGAGCCGGAATCCGTTTCCAAAACACTGGAATATGCTTATGACGATTGGTGCATTGCCCAGATGGCCAAATCCCTGGGCAGGGATGAGGATTACCAGTGGTATATCCAAAGAGCACAATACTATAAGAACATTTTCGACCCTTCGACCCGGTTTATGCGGGCAAAGATCAACCATAGCTGGTTCAGTCCTTTCGATCCGGCGGAAGTGAATTACAATTATACCGAAGCCAATGCCTGGCAATACAGTTTTTATGTTCCCCAGGACATCAGCACCCTGATCGAACTGATGGGCGGCAGAGAAACCATGATCAAGCAGTTAAATGCCCTGTTCATCGCCGACTCCAAAACCACTGGTCGCGACCAGGCCGATATTACGGGTATGATCGGTCAGTACGCCCATGGTAATGAACCCAGTCATCACATGGCTTATTTATACAGTTATGTCAATATGCCCTGGGAAACACAGCGGCTCACCCGGAAGATCATGAAGGAATTATACACCAACGAACCGGACGGCCTTTCGGGCAACGAAGATTGCGGTCAAATGTCGTCCTGGTACGTGTTTAGCGCCATGGGTTTCTATCCCGTGACACCGGCACAAGGGATATACGTCATCGGATCGCCGGTATTCAAGAAAGTTACGATCAACCTGGAAAATGGCAACCAGTTTTCGGTCAGGGCGGAAAATGTTTCCGACAAGCATATATACATCCGCGATGCCCGGCTGAATCAAAAGCCTTATTCCCGTAGCTATATCACCCATGAAGATATTATGGCGGGAGGTGAACTGGTATTCACCATGACCGACAAACCCTACAAGGAATGGGGGGTGATGGATGACGATGTGCCCGTTTCCAGGATAAGCGATTACCAGATCACTGCCGTACCGCATGTCTTGCACGGTAAGCGAACCTTTCTGGATCATCTGACCTTTGAATTGGGTACCAATACCGACAGCGCTACCATTTATTACACCCTCGACGGAACCGCCCCCGACCGGAGATCCGGGATCTATACCGGTCCTATAACCATCGACAAAACCACTACATTGAAAGCATTTGCCTATAAGAAGGGCCTTCCCTCCAGTGTGATCATTGAAGCCACCTTTAAAAAGATACCCCCGGGCCGCACCATTACCCTGAATACCCAATATGCCAATCAATATTCCGCAGGCGGCGACCTCGCGCTGATCGATTTTACGAGGGGATCAGGAAGCTACCGGACGGGATATTGGCAAGGTTATGAGGGCGTGAATATTGAAGCCATTGTAGATCTGGGGAAAGCGCAAGCCATCAAAAAACTCGGCATCGGATTTTTGCAGGATGAAAACTCCTGGATCTTTATGCCGGCCTGGGTGGAGTTTGCCACTTCCATGGATGGAAAGATCTTCAATGTGGCCGGACGGGTAAAAAACGATGTTTCACCCAAACAAACCGGTACCGTGCTCAAAGACTTCGAGATCAAAACCAATCGGAAAGCCAGGTTCATCAAAATGGTGGCTAAAAATAACGGGGAATGTCCACCCTGGCATAAAGGCGCCGGTGGGAAGGCCTGGATCTTTGCCGATGAGATCCTGATCGAGTAAGCATATAGTCTCCCGCTTTTATTTGTATCAGAACTCATACAAATCCTCGAAATATTTTTACCTTAGCCGGAACTAAAACTGTGATCGAACATGATCAAATGGATCCTCCGTATACTTCATGGAATCATCGGCATTTTTAAGAAATTATTTCATCATCAAACCTCGACAAACATGGGAACTTTATCTGTCAACAAAGTTGGTTTTGGCGTAACATTGGGACCTGCGAGCATCCTGGACAATTGGGTGAACCAGGGCGGACTGCCATCTATTTTCAGTGAAAACATTAATGCTGCCTTACTGGGTACCGGACAATGGGCAGGGAAAGCATATTTTTTTACCGGAGATCAATATGCACGGTTTGATTTTCCGTTGATGCATGTCGACCCGGGTTATCCAAAGCCCATCGCCGGGAACTGGACCGGTTTTCCCGACAGCTTTACCTCCGACCTGGATGCAGCGGTATTGGGCGCCGGACAAGTGGAAGGCAAGGCCTTTTTCTTTAAAGGATCGGAATATTTACAGTTCGATTTTGCAGAAATGAAGGTGGATGAAGGCTACCCGAAACCCATCGCCGGAAACTGGCCGGGCTGGCCGGAAAATTTCACCTATGATCTGGACAGTGCATTTCTGGCCGCGTCCCAAAATGATCATGAGGCTTACTTTTTCAAAGGGGAAGAATACATCAAGTTCAACTTCGATACCATGCAATTGCAATTCCCCGATGCCAAACCGGTCAGCATCTGGATGCAGGACGACGGTTGGCCGCCCAGCTTTGACGGAAATTTTGACGCCGGACTGAAAGGCGCCGGAGAACAAACCGGCCAATGTTACTTCTTCAAAGGCAAAGAATACATCCGCTTCAACTTTCAGTTCGATTTTTAGTTAGGAACCCGACAGAACAATTGTCGAACCTCTTTGACATAGATTTAGAAAAAATCTGTGAACTCTCAAAGCATTTGAAAACGGCTTAAATTTTCCGCTTGTGTGAGAAATAGTAAAAGATAAAAGAATATTATCTGTTGGTTCATCAACAAAGTATTCTCCTTTAAACGCATAACCGTGTTTAATATGAATTACATCCCCAAGCTTATATTTTAGCCAGTTAATCATTGATCTGTCGGGCTTTGGTTTATTGATGAAATTAGTTTATCAGCACTTAAATTAAGTATTTTAAGGTCTTCATGGCTTTCAGCCATTCTTTTATTATAATCGAAACCTTCATCTAGAATAAATGTGACTCCAACATACCTTCCCGGATTCAAGCTGTAATCATTTTCCTCAACCTCCTCCAAATCCACAATCTTGCAAAGCCCCTCCACATCTTCATAAGTCCCTTTGGGGAAATAGTCATAAAACCATGTATTATCTTTCCGCACCTCCGGATTTTCGCCCCTGTACATTCTTATAATAGCAGTCAACCCTTCCAGTTGTTCGGGCGAAAAATCGTTAATGGTGCTGGTTACCTTGCGCTTTACATTGCGGGCATCAATCATCAGTATTTTATCCTTGTTTTCCTTTCGCTTGCCTTTGTCAAAAAACCACAGGTGGCAGGGCAGGGAGCGGGTGTAAAAGAAGTTATTGCCAATAGCTACAATAGCATCCACATGGCAGGTTCCAATCAGTTTTTGGCGAATGAGTTTTTCGCTGTGCCCGGCATCGGTTGCAGAGGAAGCCATCACAAAACCTGCCCGACCTTTGTCGTTTAAGTAGTGATAGAAATACTGCATCCATAGGTAGTTGCCGTTGTCGGCTTTGGGTACGCCAATACCCGGGAAAATGCGCTTGTCTGTCTTTACGAACTCTTTGCCTTTGTCAATCTTTTTGACATTGAAAGGTGGATTGGCCATAACAAAGTCACACTTTCCTACCAAATTGTGCGGGTCGCTATAAAAGCTATTGGCTTCAATGATCTTTCCTTCAATGCCATGCATGGCCAGATTCATTTTGGCTAGCTTGGTGTTGTTGGTTTTTTGCTCGGTGCCGTAAACGGTAATGGCTTCATTTACTTCCCTGTTGGTATGGCTGCGCACGAAATAGCCGGTTTGCACAAACATGCCGCCCGAACCGCAGGCCGGGTCGTGTATGATGCCGTGATCGGGTTCAAGGAAATTCACAATTAATTGCACGAGTGAGGGGGGCGTAAAGAACTCACCACCTTCCTGTGCACCGGCTCCCATCATGGAAAACTTCATCAGGAAGTATTCGTAAATACGCCCGAACACATCTCCGGTCGTTTTCTTCACAGCGTCTTTATTGAACACACGCACCAGTTCCCGCAACAGATCAGCTTCAAAATCCTGGTAGTTTTTCGGCAGGATACCGGCCAGGTCGGGATACTCCGCCTCAATCAAACGCATGGCATTGTTGATCGCTTCTGCAATATCATGGCTTTCGGGTAGGTTGGCCAAATAGTCGTAATTGGCTTTTTCCGGTAACATAATGGCCCCGGCTGCCTTAAAATCATCCTTGGTAGGTTTACGTTTTCCTCTCGGCCCTTCGGGAATGGCTTTTTCCACCACAACTATGGCTTCTTCATAACGGTTTTGTGCAAAACGTAACAGTATCAAGCCCAAAACCGGGTCTTTGTATTCGGCAGCCGTTAGTTTGGAATTTGCCCGTAGTTGATCGGCTGCGTCCCATAGTTCTTTTTCGAGTTGTTTGATTTGTTCTTGTGTCATGCGTTTTTAGTGGTTAATAATTGTACCGTAAGGTACCAGTAATAAAATGATGACTTGTCCGGTTGCCGTTTCAGTTTGTTCAGAAAATTCCAGTCCGGATCTTCAATGTTCCATTCTTTGATGTCCTGCCCTTTGTAATGAGCAATAGGCGATAAATTGTTTACCAATATTTTAGCTGCTAAGTGAGCAATTTGCGCTGCCGCCGGTATTGCATCATCAATGCGGAAATTTCCACTCATCAGAAAGCCAAAGTCGAAGGCTTTTATACCTCTTTGCAATTCCACAAACTTGTTCTTTTCATTATCCGAACCGCCACCTCTTTTCGCAATAATCAGGCAAGTATCAATCGTATCTTGTAAAACAGTTTCAGGTGTTAATGCTGAATCTGGTTTCCCATTTTTACGGTATACGATTTCCTTTTCAGCAAAAACTTTGAAGCTTTCCGCCACTGTCTCCATGTTCTCGATTCGTTCAAACAATTTGCTTAGATCAAAAAGTTGTTTGCAGATCTCCATGGAGAAGGGTTGATTATCCTTACCCTTGAAATATGGAATACCGATCGTATTTGGAGCAAAAGCGGTTAGTTTGTCGCCAGTGATGGAATCAACCGATGGTACAGTGACCATGGTCACTTCATCTGTTTCAATCCACTTGGTTGCAACAGGTCTTTCTATCAACTCCGGATAAATGATATCCTCAATCAATACATCCAGCAGGACGGTTCCAGACCCCAGTAACATGGTATCGAAAGAGAATTTATAGTGTGCTTTGGGTACTCCAGGTTGATAACTGCGGTGTTCATCCAGTTTCCATTCCGTGAATTGAGATGAGTCAATGACCTTGTCAAGAATTGCTTCCAGTTCTTCCCGGCTGGTCTTGCTAATAATGTCGATATCGATAGAGAACCGGTTACCTTCTTCAAATTGCAGTATCAAGCTGGTTCCTCCTTTAAAGACAAAGTCAAGGCCATTAGACTTAAGACGCTCCAACAAATGCAGGGCATAGATCATTTTTTCAAGAATGATCTTGTCGATTCTTTTGTGATCTTTTTGTTTCTTAAAACTATCCAACCACTCTTCTGTAAAGCAATGATCTTTAATCAACTATAATGTCTTTTAGCAGGTGAAACATATGGTTGGTCATGAACTGCTTTATATCTTGTTCTCGCTCCCTCCTTTTAGCATAGCTGAAAAGCTTCGTGAAGTTGATTGTATAGTTACTGATCGCATTTTCATAGATGTGTATCAATTCGGAGCCTTGTAAGTAGTAGAAAAGTCGTTCTTCGGCAAATAAATCGACCAAAATTTTTTCCAGAGTGGGAGTGTAGAATTTGACTTTCTTTTCGGCTCTCTTTGATAGTGGAGCTCTTGTGAGTAGCTTCTTTATAATTACAGGTTGATTACTTTCAGCTATATAGAAATCAATGGCTTTTTCGTCAGGATTCAAAAACACCTCTCTTCGTGTAGTATCTTTTAGTTCATAAAACAGCGACTCTTCGAACCCTTTCTCTATTTCGATGAAGAGTGTAGATTTGCTGGTCTGATGCTGAGAAAACTCGTTGAGCCAGCTTGTTTCCCAGATGCAGTGTTTTACTTCATCAAACCTTTCTATTAGTTGTTTGGCCATTTTTAAGAGGCCAGGAGAGATGTCTGGTTTGTATTTAGGTTTATAGGAAATTACATAAATGCCTCTTTTTAAAGATTTGATGATGTTCCTGTTTTTTAGGTCATATATTCTCCATCCAAAAGTACCTTCTTTTAATTCTGGTTCAAAGTGACGGTAGAAGTCAAAGAGCTCTTCTCTCGTAAAGTACTCTCTATCTTTGAATTCTTTAATTAGCCTGCTCTCTATGACTTGTGGCATTACAAACCCAATTTTTACCAAAGATAGAAAATTCTGGCATATTTTTGAAATCAAAAAAACGCCAGTAAACAAAATTACTGGCAATTATTGGTTTCTCGGAATTTTATAATTCTCTTTCACAAAAGGGATTTTTTAATATTCGCTTTTTTCTTTCAAATCATCTATCTGACACTTAGAAAAAAGATATAATCTATAAATACGGCTCGTCTTGTCTGGTGATAGAGCTAGGATTAGAACCGGTTAAATTTAACGTCATCATTCCCTGGGATCTACTATTTCCGCCGGGGATACAAATTTTCGCCTTCAAAGCATTAACTTGCATCCCGTATGATTTTCATGACCAGTGATATTGCTGGGAATTTCCTAAAATCAATTCATGTCAAGCCGGCGAAAATTTATCAAAAATACCACCCTTACCACCGCCGCGGTTTCACTCACCGGCCTGGGTGCTAAAGCTTTCGGCCTCCCAAAGCAAAAAGAGACCAGCCCACTAGTCATTTCTACCTGGGATCATGGATTGGCCGCCAACGTGGCCGCCTGGAAGATCATCGAGGGAGGCGGGAAAGCCATCGATGCCGTGGAAGCGGGCGTCAGGGTACCCGAAGCCGATCCCGAGTCGACGTCCGTAGGATATGGCGGCCTACCCGATCGCGACGGGAACGTAACCCTCGATGCTTGTATCATGGACGAAACCGGCAATTGCGGCTCTGTTTCCGTTCTCAGACATATCAAACATCCGGTTTCGGTGGCCCGAAAGGTGATGGACGAAACCCCGCATGTGATCTTAAGCGGCGCCGGCGCCCTACAATTTGCCTTATCCAAAGGCTTTAAAAAAGAAAATCTCCTGACACTCAAAGCCAGAACCGCTTGGGAAGCCTGGAAAAAAGAGGCCCGTTATGAACCTGTTATCAATATCGAAAATCATGACACCATCGGTATGCTGGCTATCGACCAAAAAGGCGATATTTCCGGCGCTTGTACCACCAGTGGCCTGGCTTTCAAAATGCAGGGCCGGGTGGGCGATTCACCGATCATCGGCGCAGGCCTGTTTTGTGATAATGAAGTTGGCGGCGCCGTAGCTACCGGCCTCGGAGAAGCCGTGCTCAAAACACTCGGAACCTTCCTGGTGGTAGAGTTGATGCGGAACGGCGCCAAACCACAGGAAGCCTGTGAAGAAGCTGTCAACCGGATCATCCGCAAACAAGTCTACGAAGATTTCCAGATCGGATACCTGGCCATCGACAAGGCCGGCAACCATGGTTCCTATTGTATCCATAAAGGCTTCAACTATGCCCTGATGAAAAACGGTAGCAATCAATTGATCGATTCATCTTATCATATGGAATAGATCTGAGCCCCAAACGGTTAAACTTATGAATCCTACGAATCATTCCCGGGCGCTGGCAGGCGTTACTTCCCTGTTTTTCATGTGGGGTTTTATCACCTGTATGAACGACATCCTGATCCCTTATCTGCAAGATGTTTTCAGCCTCAGCATCGGCGTTTCCATGTTTGTACAATTTGCCTTTTTTGGCGCTTATTTTATCGGTTCCCTGGTTTATTTCCTGATCTCGACCCATTCCGGTGATCCGATCGGACGGATCGGCTATAAAAACGGTATGATCTGGGGACTGATCATAGCATCGTTGGGTTGTTTTCTTTTTTTACCGGCGGCCAAATTTGAATTATACGGGGTGTTTTTAGGCGCCCTGTTTATCTTAGGGCTGGGATTTACGTTGCTGCAAATTGCGGCCAATCCTTATGTGGCGATCCTCGGACCTCCGGATACGGCTTCCAGCCGGCTTAACCTGGCACAAGGATTTAATTCGCTGGGCACTACCATTTCTCCCGCTATTGCGGGTTACCTGGTCTTTACCGTTTTTGCCTCGGAAAACGCTGAAGGCGCCGATGCAATTATTATTCCGTATTTGGCCCTGGGGGTTATCCTCTTGATCCTGGCGCTGCTGGTCTGGCGATTTAAGCTACCCAATTTTACCAGCCAGCAGGAAATTGTGAGCGGCGCCGGTTCCCTGAAATTCCCCAACCTGACATTTGGTATGATCGCCATATTCGTATATGTGGGCGGTGAAGTAGCCATCGGGAGCATTTTGATCAGGTTTTTCGAATTGCCGGAAATTGCCGGGCTGGATGAAACTTCCGGTAGCATTTTTCTGTCATTTTACTGGGGAGGTCTGATGATCGGCAGGTTTTTAGGCGCCATTTCCCTGAGCCAGGCCAACAACCGGGTAAAATCCCTGCTGATGATCCTTATCCCATTGCTGGCATTTTCCGTGGTTTATTATTACAACGGTATGGACACCGCCCTGATCTATGGGATCTTCCTGTTGATCAATCTCGGGGGATTCGTCATCGGCAGGTCGTTGCCGGCGCGTACACTGGCTGTCTTTGCCGCATTAACCGTGGGCCTGCTGGTCCTTACCATCTATTCCAGCGGACAAATAGCCATGTGGACCGTTATCAGCATAGGCCTGTTTAATTCGATCATGTGGTCGAATATCTTCACCCTGGGTATTAAAAACCTGGGGAAATTTACCAGCCAGGGCTCATCCCTGTTGGTGATGATGATCCTCGGAGGGGCCCTGGTTCCCGTGATCCAGGGATTTGTAGCGGACCATTTCACCATTCAAAATTCCTTTTGGGTGCCCCTTTGCTGCT
>JANQFB010000354.1 GCA_028278085.1 Chitinophagales bacterium | reverse complement strand
ACTTGGGCCTGATCGTTTTCATGAAAGCGCTGTCCGTTGCCCGGTTCGTAAAGTTATTTAAAATCTGCAAGCTCCGGATCGATAATCTTATTTATCCGTGCGGAAACCTGTGGTTATGACGGATAAAGGATCTCGTTTGTTACTGATCCTTCGAAATTTGACCATCACACCAATGTTTTGATTAACGGTATTTTTAAATTATAATTGTGATCATGGCTACAAATACTTTAGTATGACCTTCCGACAGGATACGAATGCTTTTGCGGATTAGATAAAGCTGGATCATGGAGCCGGTTCCCAGTTTACCCATCATCAAAAACGCCGCCCGGCGGATCAAGCCCTATATCCATACCACCCCGGTTATGCGTTCAGACGGTATCGATGCCATAGTCGGGGCATCCTTGTATTTTAAATGTGAAAACTTTCAAAGGGTTGGCGCTTTTAAGATGAGGGGCGCTACCAATGCCGTTTTTTCGTTGACTGATGAGGAGGCTGCGGCAGGCGTGGCCACTCATTCTTCCGGGAATCATGCCCAGGCCCTGGCATTGGCGGCAAAGCTGAGAGGCCTATCTGCCCATATAGTGATGCCGGAAAATGCTCCGGCAGTGAAAATTGCGGCGGTAAAGGCTTACGACGGGCGCATTACATTTTGTCCGCCCACACTCAACGACCGGGAGCAAACCCTTGCAGCGATCGTCGATCGTACCGGTGCTACTTATATCCCGCCGTATAATGATTACCGCATCATTGCCGGGCAGGCTACTGCTGCCATGGAATTATTGGAAAGGGTCCCGGATCTGGATATGATCATTACCCCGGTTGGCGGGGGTGGCCTGCTCAGCGGCACCGCCCTGACAGCGCATTACCATGAGCGAAAGATAGACGTATTTGGCGCCGAACCTTCCGGGGCCGATGATGCCCGTCAGTCTTTCCTGGCCGGTAAATTGATCCCGGTTAAAGATCCGGATACCATTGCCGATGGCCTGCGGACTTCGCTGGGCACCAAAACCTTCCCGATCATCAAAAGCTATGTCCAAAATATCCATACCGCCGATGATGATCAGATCCTGGAAGCCATGCGCCTGGTTTGGGAGCGGATGAAGATCATCATAGAACCTTCGGCTGCGGTTCCCCTTGCCATCCTGCTTAACGAACAACTGAATATCAGCGGGAAAAAGGCCGGCATTATTTTGTCGGGTGGCAATGTGGACCTGGATCGATTACCCTGGTGAAGGTTTTCCGGCCGGTGCGGATCAAAGACTGAAGCCGAAGAATATGCCCCCGTTGATATGCGGTAAGATCCGGTAATCCACCCGGCGTGTTGAATTGGTGAAATTCCAGTCCGAATCAGTGGTAGTAGTGGTGGTATCCTTGATCCGGTAACGCAAGCCGAATCCGGCGTAGAGGTCTACAACCAGGTTGTTTTTGGAAATGAACTGATAGCCGGCCAGGAACGAACCGGCAAATACCTGTTTGATCATTTCATTGGAAAATGTAGAGAACTGCCATTCGCCGTTTATATTCCAGACTTCGTTTTGAAAGGAATAAGAGGTTTTGGTTCTTTTATACATGAATTGTCCGGAGATATAGCCCCCGTTCAGATACCTTCTTTTTTGATCGAGGTAGAATTTAAATCCGGTTCTTAAATTAAAGCCCCTTAAATTCTGGAATTCATTGTTGATATCCAGGAACCAGTTATCCCCGTAATCGAGATAATAGCCGACTTGTTGCTGAACACTGAGTTTTGAGGTGAGGTTGAATTCCAAAACCGCCTGCAAATAAGGTTCGGGTTCCAGCAAATTAAATGGGGTGGATTTGAAGATAAACACATGAGAATCGATGGGTAGGGTATCCCATGAGGGTACATTTGACTTTGGCCTGGGTTCTGTTTTATTCGGTTCGGGGCTTTGATAGTGGGAAGGCCGGAGATCTTTGTCGAGGTATATGAGTCTGGAAGCGCTTTGGATGAAAGCGGCTTCCACGAACGGCAGCACTTTCAGTTGGTCATCCTGTTCGTAGATGATCAGCGAATCGTTGATGGCTTTGACCTCCTTGCAATGGATCACGGAATCATTTTTCAGGAATATCTTGGTTTGTGCATTAACCAGGGAAAAGGATCCGATACACCATATGAATAATAAGATCTTTTTCATTTTTACTGTCGTTTACCGGTCAACCGGGGAAGGTATGATCCGGCGTTTGCCCACTGTTTGGTTAACTATAAATTTAACAAATTATTGTTGATTGACATAAGAAAGTTTTACCGGCGACAGGTAATTCCTTACTTGTTAGACCCGGAATTGTGAATTTAAGTTGCAAGCGGTAGGAACTGTATATAAAGTCGATAAATCGACAAAAATTTGACGGATGAGTTTATTAACCCATCCCTGCGCCCTTCCGAAGGAAGGGATCAGTGGTGTCAAATTTTTGTCAAATGAACTACTCCGAGCCTATAGAGACTCCCTCTTTATTTTACCTCTTCGAAATCGATGTATTCCCCTTCATCGAACGATTTCGGGGGCTTTGAGGGAGGAGGTTTGTTGAATGATCGTTCCTGCTGGTATTGTTGTGTTTTTTGAACAGCTTTTTTGATAAAAAACCGCAGTAACCACGGAGCCACATACCGCATAAACAGACGGAAGGTAATGTATATGATTAAAATGATCAGTATGAAGCGGACCAATCCCATGCTATAAAATTACAACTTTATTCGGGTAAAGGTTCCCGCGAAAGCGATGGCCCCTGCTATTTGCTCAGGAACAAAGATTTCTCTTTGTAGATGTTCCGGAAAAAGGGATCGTAAAGATCTTCGATAAACCGGATCGCTTCGCCGGTCGATTTCATTTCAGGTCCAAGTTCCTTATTGACATTCGGGAATTTGTCGAAGGAGAATACCGGCTCTTTGATCGCAAAGCCGGTCAGATTCTTTTCGATCTTGAAATCATCGATCTTATGGGTGCCGAGCATTAACTTGGTGGCATAATTGAGGAAAGGCACTTTATAGGCCTTGGAAATAAAGGGTGTGGTCCGCGAGGCTCTGGGGTTTGCTTCGATCACGTACACCCGGTCACCTTTGATGGCAAATTGAATGTTGATCAGCCCCTTAACTTTAAGGGCCAGGGCCAGCTTTTTAGCATGTTCCTCCATTTGCTTGATGATGCTATCGGGCAGGTTATAGGGAGGTAATACGGCTGAGGAATCGCCCGAATGGATGCCAGCAGGTTCCACATGTTCCATCACGCCCATAATGGCTACGGACTCACCGTCGCAAATAGCGTCTATTTCCGCTTCTATGGCCCGGTCGAGAAAATGATCGATCAATATGGAATTATCGGGGATATGTTTCATGATCTTCAGTACCGCCATTTCCAGTTCATCGTCATTGATCACGATACGCATGCGCTGGCCGCCCAACACATAAGATGGTCGTACCAATACCGGATAACCCACTTCATGGGCGATATCGAGGGCATCGTCGACCGTAGTGGCCGCGCCATATTCCGGATAGGGGATGTTTAATTCTTTCAACAAGTCGGAGAAGGCGCCGCGATCTTCGCACAGATCCATATCTTCGAAGGATGTTCCGAAGATCTTGATCCCCCGTTTATGCAATTCTCCGGATAATTTCAATGCTGTCTGGCCCCCCAGTTGTACGATCACACCTTCGGGATCTTCATGTTCGATTATTTCATACAGGTGCTCCCAAAAAACCGGTTCGAAATACAATTTATCGGCAATATCGAAGTCTGTCGATACGGTTTCGGGATTGCAGTTGATCATGATCGCTTCATAGCCGGCTTCCTTGATCGCCAGGATCCCGTGCACGCAGCAATAGTCGAACTCGATTCCCTGCCCGATGCGGTTAGGCCCGGAGCCCAGCACGATCACTTTTTTATTCTTACTGGGCGTACTTTCGTTTTCCGTATCGAAAGTGGAATAATAATAAGGCGTTTGGGCGCTGAATTCGGCGGCACAGGTATCGACCAGTTTGTAGGTCCTGGAAATGCCCAGCTCCCGGCGCCGCTGATATACTTCGTCTTCAGTAGTATTGCCCAGCACATAGGCGATCTGGGCATCGGAATAACCTTTTTGTTTGAGCTCCTTGAAAAAGGCTTCGGGAATAGCTTTCAGGTCGTAGCGTTTCAGTTCCGCCTCCGCTTTCACCAACTGCTGGATCTGCAAAATGAACCAGCGGTCGATCCGTGTCATTTTTTGGACGGATTTTACCGGAACGCCTAACGTCAGGGCGTCTTTGATCCGAAATAAGCGGTCCCAGGAAGGATATTGCATACCATCCAGGATATCTTGTGTTTTCCGGTAATTTTTCCCATCGGCGCCGACGCCAATACGGTTATTTTCCAGGGATTGGCAAGCCTTTTGAAGGGCCTCCAGGAAACTTCTGCCGATACCCATCACCTCTCCAACGGATTTCATTTGCAAGCCTAAGGTTTCATCACAGCCCTGGAATTTGTCGAAATTCCACCGGGGGATCTTAACGATCACATAATCGAGGGTAGGTTCGAAATAGGCGGAGGTGGTTTTGGTGATCTGGTTTTTGAGCTCATCCAGGTGATAACCGATAGCCAGTTTGGAAGCAATTTTAGCGATGGGATAGCCGGTGGCTTTGGAGGCCAGGGCCGAGGACCTGGAAACGCGGGGGTTGATCTCAATAGCGATAAGCTCTTCGGTATCCGGATCGAGGGCGAATTGTACATTACAACCACCGGAAAAATTACCCAGGGATCTCATCATTTTGATGGCCATATCCCGCATGCGCTGAAATGCCGTATCCGATAAGGTCATCGCCGGAGCCACGGTTATGGAATCCCCGGTGTGAACACCCATAGGATCCATGTTTTCCACGGTACAGATGATCACTACATTGTCGTTACCATCCCTCAGCAGCTCCAGTTCGAACTCTTTCCAGCCGAAGACCGCTTTTTCCACCAATACCTCATGGGTGGGAGAAGCTTTCAGGCCCCTTTCCAGCTTTTCTTCGAACTCATCGCTGTTTTCAACGATGCTTCCGCCGGTGCCTCCTAAGGTATAGGAAGGCCTGATAACCAGCGGAAAACCGATGTCCTGTGCAATTTCTTTGCCTTCCAGGAGGGAATTGGCGATCCTTGAAGGAGCAACGCCGATATCGATCTCAGCCATTAACTGCTTGAATTCTTCCCTGTTTTCCGTCTTTTCAATGGCGTCCAGGTCGACTCCGATCAGCTTTACCCCGTATTTTTCCCAGACCCCTACTTCTCCAGCTTCTTTACAAAGATTCAAGGCCGTTTGTCCACCCATGGTGGGCAGTACCGCATCTATTTTTTGCTCTTCGAGGATGCTTACAATGGAATCCACGGTTAAGGGTAAAAGGTATATATGATCGGCCGTTACCGAATCGGTCATGATCGTGGCCGGATTGGAATTGATCAATGAAACTTCTATTCCTTCTTCTCTCAGGGAACGGGCAGCCTGGGAGCCGGAATAGTCAAATTCGCAAGCTTGTCCGATGATGATCGGACCGCTGCCGATGATCAAAACAGACTGAATGGAAGTGTCCTTTGGCATAGGGTTGGATTTGGGTGCAAAGTTAATTTATTAAGCCTAGGACTTAAATATCGCAAGCCAATTATTTACCCACATTTCCCCAAATTATTACCCCCTGAAATCTCCCGGTTTTTCCGGGGTCAGGAATTTTAATGGCTGATCCTATTTTCCCTTAGATAGCCAAACACTTATTTCCAAAGTAGCAATATTCCTGCATGCTATTTGTAGTTCAGGGGAATTTTTCTATATTAACGCTTTCAATTAAGCAGTCTCGAATCATAGGTTAATGTTAGGTTTTAAGATATCTTCCGTATTATTCGTTTGCTGTTGCACCCTGATTTTTTTTCATTCGATCCATCCTTCCTTTGGGCAAACCGCTTTGTCCGGGGCCCTGCAAAAGGAATTGGACGGCTATATGTCGTCTGCAGATACATACCGGCAGGCCGGGAATAAAAGCCAGGAAGCCCACTTCTACAACAAGATCGCCTTTTTATATTGGGAAAATGAGATCCATGACGACGCCATTGCTTATTTCAAAAGATCTTTATCCCTCAATCGGGAATTAGGCAATAATAACGGGGTCCTTTCCATCCATACAAATATCGGTATGATACACTCGGATAAAGGCGAGTATCAAAAAGCATTGGAGCATTTCGGCAATAGCCTGGATGTAGGTAAAAGAATGAACAATAAAAAGGCTGTTGCCAATGCGCTGAACAATATGGGTGTAGCCCTGGGAGAGTTGAAAAGGTATGACGAAGCCATTGTTAAAATGGAAGAAGCCCTGGCGAAAGCTAAAGAATTAAACGACCTGAAGCTTACCCGTAGCTGTTTCGGCATGCTGGCCGATATCTATGAAAAAAAAGGCGATCCTCAAAAGTCTATGGAATATTTCAGCTTGTACACCACTTTTGAAAAGAAGCTTCAAAAAGATGAGTTAAAGCGCAAAGAAAAAGAAAACCAGGCCAAAATTTCGGAGATGCGAGAGCGCACTTACCAGGCCGAAGCGCAGATGACTGCCATGGACAAGGAATTGCAAACCACCAGTGAACAGTTGAAGGAAACGGCAGAAACCCTGGAAAAGTCGGAGCTTTTGAACCAACAAAAACAATTGGAGCTGAACCTGAAAGAATTGACCCTTAAAGAGCAGGAAGCAAAGCTGCACAATGAGAAGCTGATCCGCTATTCCACGATCGGCGGGCTGATCCTGGTCGGTATTCTGGCATTTGTGCTGTTCAGGGGCTATTCCCAGAAGAAAAAGGCCAATGAGCAGCTAGCGCTTCAAAAGCAGGAGATCGAAGATAAGAACAAAAAGATCACGGATAGTATTCACTATGCCAAGCATATCCAGGAAGCCATCCTAAGCTCCGAGGAATATTTGACCAGGCTATTCCCTGATCACTTCGTTCTATACCTGCCCAAAGACATTCTCAGTGGTGATTTTTACTGGGCCTATGCCCCCAAAAACCAAAAGAAGGTTATCTGGACGGCTGCGGATTGTACCGGACATGGCGTGCCGGGCGCTTTGATGAGCATGATCGGTAATGCCTTGCTGAATGAGATCATAGTGGAGAATGGTGTGATGAAGGTGAATGAGATCCTGAGCCAGTTGAGGGATGGTATTATGAAGGTATTTTCCTTGCAAACGCATACCGAAGAACGACAGGATGGCATGGATATGGCCTTGTGTATCTGGGACCAGGAAAAATCAACCATTTCCTTTGCCGGAGCCAACAATCCACTGTACCTGGTAAGATCGAAGGCCAACGGTCATCCAGAGCTTCAGGAAACTGCCGGATCGTTGGATGAAGAACTCTACCGGATCCATGAAAACGGACAATATGGGATCCTTGAATTAAAGCCGGACAAGCAACCGGTCGGATCTTATATGGGCAATGAAAAGCCGTTTAGCCAAACAACGATTCCTGTTCTTGCCGAAGACAGGATATACCTCTTTTCCGATGGTTATATCGACCAGTTCGGCGGGCCGAACAACAAAAAATTCACCGCCAGGAATTTTCGAAATTTGATCTTTGAGATCCAGCATGAGCCGATGGAAGGGCAAAAACAAGCGCTCAAAAATGCCATCGATCAATGGAAAGGCGAAGGCTCCCTTCAAA
>JANQFB010000345.1 GCA_028278085.1 Chitinophagales bacterium | reverse complement strand
GATTTTTGTTTTGACAACCTCGCACCCTGGGCCATACCTTTGAACGTATATACCTTCCTGGCAGGCTTTGTGCTGTTCGACTTTATCTATTATATCATGCATTGGTGCAGCCACCGTTATGCCTTCCTGTGGATAGGGCATTCGGTGCATCATCAAAGTACTTTGTTCAATTTTTCCGTGGGTTTACGCCAGGGATTGCTGGCTCCCGTACTGACCTTTCCCTTTTATATGTTGATGGCTGTTGCCGGTTTCGATCTGACTTCATTTTTGGTGATCTCAGGAGTGAACGCTGCTTTGCAATTTCTTGGACATACGGAATATTGCCATAACCTGGGGATCCTGGATAAGCTTTTCATGACCCCAAGGAATCATAGGGTTCATCACAGCGCCAATACCAAGGATTCCGGGAAGAACCTGGGTGGCGTATTATTGATCTGGGATCATTGTTTTGGCACACTGGCGAAACCGGATGTTGTCGTGGAGCGGTACGGCCTCCATCAGCCCTTTCATTCAAAAAGCGCCTGGTATGCCAATTGGTACCCAGTGATGGATTTTTTCAACCTGGAAGATTTCCGGGGTTTGAAGGGGGATACTCATACCCATAAACCGGCCGCTAACCCGTGGCTGCAATATTATTGTTTGCTCCAGTTTTTCGGGCTTTTCACCTTTGCCCTGTACTTCCTCTTCAATCATGAGGTTTACGGATTATGGGAAAAGCTGATCTTCCTGGGCGTGATCAGCATGGGCATTTACACCATCGGCCTGATCCTGGCCCAACGGAAATTTGCCTTTCCAACCGACCTGCTGCGATTGGGGTTATCGGTGGGATTGCTCTCGTTGCTTGGATAAAAGGGGCTTGGTTTTATACCTGCACTTCCAAGGTATTTAATCCGGCAAATAAGATGGAGGGCCGCCAGTCGGGTTGTTCCCGGACCAGCTTCAGACCGGGAAACCGCCCGGTCAAAGCGCTGAAGGCTATCTCACCTTCCAAACGCGCCAGCGAAGCGCCCAGGCAATAATGATTCCCGAAGCCGAAAGAAGCCAGCCGCCCCGGCCGGCGAGAGAGATCGAATTTTTCAGGATTTTGGAATTGCAAGGGATCCATATTGGCCGCCCCCAGCACAATACCCACCTGTTCGCCTTTTCGCAAATGGCGGTTTCCGAGCTCCAGGTCTTCGGTAATAAAGCGGAAGGTCATCTGAACCGGGCTGTTGTAGCGCAGGATCTCTTCTACGGCCCCGGATGTTTTATCCGGGTGATCCCGTAACCAGTTGAATTGATCCCGGTGTTGTAAAAGGGCTAAAACGCCGTTGCCGATCATATTCATGGTTGTCTCATGTCCGGCTACCAGGAGTGTGATGCACATGGTAACCAATTCTCCTTCGAGCAGCGTGTCCATAGCCCCGGAGGGATCCAGCAGTGCGCTGATCAGATCGTCTGAGGGATCGTTCCTTTTCCTGTTCAGGATATCCTGCAAGTAGGCCTGGATCTCCATGGTCATCCGGCTGGCTTTTATGGTGATCTCAGGAGAAGACCGGATATCAACGGCTGCCGAAAGCGCCGCCGACCAGTCCCGGAACAGCGGCCGGTCGTCCGGAGGGATACCCAACAACTCGGCGATCACGATCACCGGCAAGGGGTAGGCGAACCCGGTCATCAGGTCCATGCTGCCTTGGGAGGGCAGGTCGTTCAACAGGAAGTCCACCACTTCGGTGATCCGCGGTTGCAATAAACGGATCCTTTTGGGCGTAAAAGCTTTGGAGACCAATGCGCGTAATCGGGTATGATCAGGCGGGTCTTTGAACAACATCCATTGACGGGTCATTTCTATGAATGGCCTGATCACTTCCGGGATAGCAGGCTGGGGAGCGCCCGGTAATTGACGGATAAACCGGTTGTCGGTTAATGCCATCTGGGCTTCTTCATAACCAAAGACATACCAGGCATCCGACCTTCCCAAGGCCGGCCCTTTGCCGAAATGTACCCGGTCATGCTCCAGGAAATGCCGGTAAACCGCTAACCGGTTAGCCGGGAATGCCGGATCGAGGGGGTCGAATCTATCCTCAACTGATGACATTTGAATCCCCGTTTTTAGATACCATAGCCAGCCATGCCTTAAATCTTGTTAATACCTCCTGCCAGTCGTCATAAGGGCCTTCGGGTTCAGTTAGCTGCAAATGGTAGGTCGTTTTTTTTACCCACTGATTTTGCTCATCCAACAGGGTCTGAGTTTTCCGAAAAAAGGTAAATACCGGCTCTTCCTTTCGGAACCGGATATTTAACCGGCCATGCTTTTTGATGAAGGAAAAATCCCGGTAGGGCAGGCCCTTGCTTTCGATAGCCGACCGGATCGACTGATGTTCCCGGATCAGGAATCTCATGATCCTTTTGGAAAGTGATTGAAAAGTTGCATGATCTTTCCGGTTTTATGGACTGGATACCGCGAAGACAACCGCGTATATTTCCTTTATCCTGATCAGGGATGCCTTGGCGATAACATGCCTGGACTTTTTTTGGTTATGCACTTTTACCCGAACTTCCTGGATGGCATAGCCCGAATCATCGTGGATGATGTCGCCGTATTCCGCCAGGCAGGTTTCAAAAGACCGCTTCAGGTTTTCATAATCCACCAGGGCTTCTTCATGATCGGACGATCTGGCCAGAGTGCTTTCATAGCGGTTGGTATTTCGTCCGACAAAGTGTTGCCCCGGAAAATCAAAGGTGAATTGAAAGGAGGAGTTGAAAACCGATTCGGGGCCGTCTTTTTGAACAAATCCCTGCTTGAGCAATCGGAAGGATTCAAAACCGTGAATGATCAGGTATTCGACCTTGTCGCAAAACAGGGAATCTGTTCCGACCCGGTTCAATAATTTTCCTTCGATCGTGTACTTGGCCATAAAGTCTGTGGTTTCCTTAGGAACCGCGTTGGTGATGACCACGGCAAAAGAATCTGCCGTATCGGCTCTATGCACCAGTTCGGCCAGGTAGCCGGTGCCGGCTTTCCGTCCGGCAACCTTTTGCAGCAAGGTATCCGCTTTCCAGATCTCCAGGTTCAATTGGCTTTGCAAGGCCTGAACGGTATAATACAACTGGTCACCCTCTTCCAGGTAGAAGCTATCGGTCCGGGTATACCGCTTGTCGGATTTGCGTTTGACCGATTGTTTGTTAATGCTTCCCTTATAGGCATGTACGGACAGCAAGCTTTCTTTTTCGGCCAACTGACCCTGAGCCAGTACCGGAAACAGCAGTGTTAGGATGATGGCTATTTTACGCATGGATGATATAAAGATAATCAATCAGGGAGATATTGGTTCGATGGAGAGATCGAAGGTGTATAGGATAGCTCAGGGCAGTTGGATACCATTCGTCATTAAAAACCGGCAGTTCAAATTTATTTCGTGGCCTTGCATCATAATTTGATCATGACGGGAGATTTATGCTTTTACTTTTGACGAAAACACAAACACGGGCGAAGCCGAAAACCCGATCAAAGAGTAGGCACTAAACAAATCAACGTATTATGAAAAACTTGTCATCTCTGTTCAAAAGTGCTATGGCTTTCAGCATGGTCCTCGCTTTTTCCTTAGCCAGTGTGAACGAATCTTATGCGCAATTGTGTAATTCCGAAGGACGTTATTGTATTGACAATGGTTGTGAAGCTGAAGGCGGAAGATGTGTAGGTAACTATTCTACCACCGACAGTGGGGTCGAAGTACTGGACGGATGCACCTGTGTATCTGACCAACCTTCCGGATGGGAAGCCCTTTGGAACACTTATTTCTGGTGGATTTACGACGCCGGTTCCACTGCTCCTGCCGGCTCCGCACCTGCTTTACCCCTGTGGGCATTATTGATCTTCGGCAGCGCACTTGCTGGCAGCGGATTATTTTTCATCCGAAAGAAAAAGCTACAAAGCTAACCCGGGTTTTCCCATGTTAGCCTTGAAATGGCTTAGATCTAATCTCAGGAGTGGCTGGTTCCGGCCACTCCTTTTTGGGTTTAAATACCTGTTGCTGTTAGGTTTGTGTTTTGGGTTCATGGATACCTCGTTTTACCAGGTATACATTTTTCCCTTTCTGTCGTCCGGCTATGCGCTGGCAGTTTATTGGGTAACCGACTTCCTGGGGTTCGATACCTATTTAAAGTCAGCGGATTCGATCTCGCTGAGCAATAAATTCACCCTTTTCGTTGGGCCCGGCTGCGACGGTGTTGCCGTTATGCTGTTGTTCCTTCTTGCGGCCCTGATCTTTCCGGCTCCCCTGCACAAAAAGATCAAAGGGATCCTCATCTTTTTGATGGTGGTTCCGGTGTTAAATGTATTTCGAATGGTCGCCTTATTGCTGATCGGTGGCTATGATCATTTCGCCTTTGTTTTGTTTCACGACCTTGTTCAACCTGTTGTCATTATCCTTGCCGGGCTTTGGATCTGGATTGGCTGGGTTCGGTGGACTTTGAAGTAAGGGTGCGTGGAGATAAACTTGTTCCCCCACATCTACCATCCTATTCCCATCAAGCAGCAAACCGTTGATAAAAAAGTTATTTTTGGAGGATGGAGTTCAAAGTGCTGCTGTTGTTACTCATCCTTGTGCTTTTACTGGTTAAGTTTATTGCCGATCCTCTATTTCGCCGGCCCCGTTTAACCTTCGAAGCTTTAGCTGACTCCAGGCTATGGGTGCCGCTGGGAATCCTCTGGCTGCTACATGCCGGATTCGGTATTATCATAGCCGATCATCTGCTGGTTATCATCCTGATCAATGCCATTATATGGAGTGTTTTCTATATATATTTAAGGGGCCTGGGCTATCAACATCTCGTGTGGATCAGCTTCCTTTTCTATTGGCTGTATATGTTTGCGATAGATGTAACCTTTGGCAAAGTAAGCTCCAATAATTTTTCTTTTTATACCCTGTTTGCCCTGGGAATTACCGCCATATTTTTATTGATCTATGATACCTTGGCCCAAAGGGTTCGGTACCTGAGCAGTGTAGTGGTCTGGATCGTTTATACCTTACTCCTCATAATTCCAGCCGCTTTTATCGTTTATGCCATGGTTTTCGATTCCCCGGTCAGGCATGGGCAGTTGTATGCTATCTACCAAACCGATTATCCCGAGGCCCTGGCATTTTTGAAACGCTACATTTCTCCGGGATGGCCGTTGCTTCTTGCAGGTATTGCGGGAACCTTCGGTTTTTTTTTGATCCACCTGGAGAGATCCCCAAGAAAACCGGTCAATCAGCGTTCGTTTTGGCTGATCCTGGCCTCAGTGAGTTTCCTGGGCACTTTTGATCCGGAAGATACCCTGAAATTCCCCGGTTTTTTGAAAGATAGCCTTCAAACTTACCAGGAGGAAGTCGGCCTCTTCAAAAGGCTGTTGGAGAGAAGAAAGAAGGGTATCACGGCTATCCAAGCGGACAAACCTGCCGGGAAGGAGTTGTACGTGGTGATTATCGGCGAATCGTTGAACAAGCATCACACGAGTTTATATGGATACGCCAGACCTACGACGCCCAATCTCATGGCGCTTGACGAAAGCGATAAACTGATCAAGTTCGAAGAGGCCTTTTCCTGTCATGTACACACTGCCGTGGTGTTACCGAGAAGCCTGACCGCTGCCAACCTGCAAAATCGCCAAAACTATGTTTCCGCACCCTCGATCCTCGATATCTTCGAAGGCGCGGATTTCGATACCTATTGGCTCAGCAATCAAGTACGTTTCAGCAGTTGGGATAATCCCGTGTCAGTGCTCGCCGAACGGGCGGATCATCAGTTCTACCTGAACGACAATATTGATACGATTGTCGAGACAGTGCATCATGATGAGAAGTTGGCGGAACAGTTTGCCCTGATCCTGGAAGGTGGGATCCCAAAAAACACGGCTGTATTCATCCATCTCATCGGCAACCATTGGGAATATGCGGAACGATATCCTCCGGATTTTGCGCGGTTCCACGGCACTCCTAAACCCGGGATTTTGGGAAGGCAACGGGAAGATGTGTTTCACGACCTCAATGCCTACGATAACAGTATCCTTTATCACGACCAGGTGGTTGCCCGGATCGTTCAAATGGTGGAAGCCAGTCCTTATATTTCTGCTACCCTTTATTTTGCCGACCATGCTGACGATGTGCTCGACCGTCGCGGGCATAATTCGGGGCAATTCAGCTTTGCCATGACGCAAATACCCATGTTTATTTGGCTATCGGAAAGCTACCGGCAAAAATACCCTCATATCCGGGAAGCCTTGGTCAACAACCAGCGACGATTTTTTTCCAACGACCTGGTATACGACCTCCTGGTCGGATTAAGTGGTATCTCAACGGACCATTATGAGGCCATTCGCGATATCTCCTCACGTGAGTATCAATTGGACGCGAAAGATTGCTTCACCCTAAACGGAAAGGTCAGCTATACCAGCCGTAGCAATCATTATGTGGTGCAACGGGAGAATCTGGCCGCAATAGATTCGGCCGGACAACTACAAAGGATCTTCCCACACCGTGTAAATTCGCTGGGGAAACTGAATCAGATCCAGTATGAGGGATGCCGGGCCTTCGAAACGGATCTTGTATTCCGGGAAGGATCATTTTTCGAAGTAGGCCATGATGAACACAACATGTCCGGAATAACCTTCGAATCCTTGCTTAGCCACATTGATACCGGCCAGGCCTCAAAGATCTGGCTGGATATTAAAAACCTCAGTGAAGAAAACCATTTGGCGGTTTTGGATAGGCTGAACACACTGGATCAACAGTTCGGGCTGAAAAAACTGGCGATCATAGAATCGAGCATCACTTCTAAGGCCTTTTCCATCTTTTCGGAAGCGGGCTACCATACATCGTATTATCTACCAACAGCGCTAAAAAATATTACCACGCAAAGACTGCCCCGAAAGGCGAAAGTGCTCCGGGAGCAAATTCAACAGCAAGCGGTAAAAGCCATTTCTTTCGATATTGCCTTGTATCCCTTTGTCAAAGATCATCTCGAACCGATCATCGGCGAAGATATCGATTATCATACCTGGGATCTGTCAATGCACCTTAAAGACGAGGCTCTCCTGGAAAAGCTGAGCAACACCCGTTATTACCGGGATAGCAGGATCCAAAGTATATTGATCAACTATCAGTCGGAGTTTGGGTTGTGAAGGATGTGGGTATTGGGACATGGGTACAGGGGTGTGTCCCAATACCCTGTACCCACTACCAAATACCCTACCTACGGCAATCCGTTGATAAAGTCATTGACCTGCTTTTGGACATCGGCCATATTTCCGGAATTGTTCAGGATCTCATTGGTTTTATTTACCGCTTCTTCGGTAGATACTTTACCGGCAGTGGCATGGGCTACAGCTTTGGGTATCACCAGCTTTTGAAGATCGGTAACCGGAGCGCTTTCGAGTGGCTGTGGGCCGGACAGTTCTTTTGAAACCTCTACTTGAGGAAAGTCGGTTCTCGGTGTGGTACGGGTCAGTACATTGTCGAATGTCGGAGCATTAGCCACCCGCTCGCCTAATTGCCATTGTTCCCGAGGAATACCCAACCAGGTTAAAACAGTGGCGATCATAGAAGTGGAATCATAAGGAACATCGGTCAGGGAACGAAAAACGGTGTTTGCTTCCACCCACGGTGAAGCCAGGATCGTGGGAACCCGAATACCAAAGCGATCGAACTGGAAACCGGCTTCCAGCGTAACGCCTTCAGGTGGTTGGTTACCTTTACCCCAGGGAGGG
>JANQFB010000329.1 GCA_028278085.1 Chitinophagales bacterium | reverse complement strand
AATAATTCCACCGTTGAGTTTTGGTTTGGGGTGGTCGATAATGACGGAGAACCGTTTGAAGATTTTACGGCTGCTGCAACCTTTACGCACGCAGGCATTAAATTCTCCTCCGATGCGTTTGACTTCAGCGGTAGTACGGAGTTTCCCATGATGCAAATCACTAATCCGCTGACACCGTTTTTGGAACCGGTCGAGATCGGGGGTGGTGACTTCCCGTTTTATCTCCATTACCAGTTGAATACTTCGGTATATAATATCGGTGATGTTGTTTACATGAGGATCTATGTGAACGATGGCGAACATGCCGAAAATACGGAAATACCGGAGGTAACCTCGATCGAAATGTATTACCTGCAATCATTTTTCTCATTCGTCATTCAATAAACGTTATGAAAAACATAGGCCTGTTTGTTTGTGGAATAGCCATAGTCCTGTCGGCTTGTACCCGGGAAGTGGAACTGGATCCGATCAATGAAACGGAAACCGAAGATCCGGGCTCTCCGACACCCATGAGCGATGTTCCAAGCATTACCCTGGATGAGGTATCCGCAACCACTGTCACCCAATATGCGGATCCGATCTATTTCACGGTTTCTTACCAGGATGGCGACGGGGATCTCGGTTTTGAAGATGCGGATTCTTTGTCACTTTGGCTGATCGACGAGAGAGATCCGGATAATTTGATCCAGAAATATCATATTCCGCCCTTAGCGCCTATCGGAAGTGACGTCAGCATTAAAGGTACTTTTGAGATCGAGCTGGAAAGGACGGCTATCCTCGATGAAGACAATACCACCGAAACGACTACTTTCACCATCAAAATGAAAGACCGGGCAGGAAACTGGAGCAATGAAGTGGTTTCCGCCACCATCACCATCAATTCCTGAGTTCCAGGCGGTGGCCTTTTCGCGGTGATTTCTTTGACAAATTTATGACAAACAATAGCGATGCCATAAGTATACTTGCAGAAATAACCTGCAGGTATATTTCGTGATCGATCGCTACAAGATAATCACCCTTACCCACAAACGCTGCGGCTTAAACCAGCTCGGCAGGTTTGTGGTGGCTCACGACACCCGAGGCTCTTCTGCTCAAACAACCTTGAATCGTATGGTCGACCGGCTGGATTTGTCGGAAATGCTCTACCTGGCTACCTGCAACCGCGTTACCTTTTTCTTTACCGGCGATATGGCGCTGACCAATGATTTCCTGGCGTCGTTCCTGCAAGCTTTCGATCCGGCCATCGGATCCGATGAGCTTAACAGGTATCGGGAATTATGCCAGTATTTTGAAGGCGCCGATGCCTTACAACATTTATATGAAGTAGCCTGCTCCCTGGATTCCATGGTGGTGGGAGAACGGGAAATATTGAAGCAACTGCGCGAAGCCTATGATACCAGCAGGTCATTGGGATTGACCGGTGATGATATCAGGCTGGCCATCGAGCATACGGTTACCACTGCCAAAATGGTCTTTACCCACACCAAGATCGCCGAACGGCCCGTATCCGTTGTTTCCTTGGCTATGAATGAGCTGCTGGCATCGGGGATCGATAAGCAATCGACTTTCCTGATCGTTGGTGCCGGCAAAACCAACCACTTGTTTGCCAAATACCTGCTGAAACATAATTTCAGGAACTTCAAGGTGTTTAACCGGACTTTCGAAAATGCGGTCAAGCTGGGCATGAAACTCAATGCCGACGCTTTTCCGTTGGACGAACTGGCTCAATGGGAGGGTTCCTTTGATGTGATCATCAGTTGCACCGGTTCTACCGAATCGTTGATCACGCCCGCCATCTATCAAAAATTAGTGGATAACGACCGAACCAAAAAGATCCTGGTGGATCTGTCGGTACCCAATGATATCAGCCATGAGATCAGTCAAAGGCCGGAGGTGCAATATATTCCCATAGAAGCCTTAAAGCAGCAAGCCCAAACCAATATGGTTTTCAGGAAAGCGGAACGGGAAAAAGCATTGCTAATGATCGAAGAGCAATTGGCGGACTTTATGCGGATCTTTAGGGAACGTCAACTGGAAAAGGCCTTGAACGAAATTCCTGTTAAGATCAAAGAGGTCCGGTCGAATATGGTGAACAACGTTTTCGCCAAAGATATTGCGGATATGGACGATGCTTCCCGCGAAGTGCTTGAAAAAGCCCTCAACTACATGGAAAAGAAGTGTATCAGCATCCCTATTACAGTGGCCAAAAAAGCGATCCCGGCCGTTGATTGATCTCCTCTTTAATGTATTGACATCATATGGCAGTTTCACCTGCCCCTCTCATCATATTTTCCTTCATATGGCAGTGTCATCCGCCAGCCGGCGGAGACTCTGCCATATGAAGTGGTGAAATGAAACGAATGAAACGGACATTACCCTTCACAACATCTCCATGGATCGAAAACTGGTTTTAGGTTCACGGGGCAGTCGTTTGGCCCTGTGGCAGGCGAATGATACGAAAGCCCGGCTGGAAGCCGCCGGTTGGTCCGTCGGGATCAAGGTGATCAAAACCCAGGGCGATAAGATCACCGATCTTGGATTCGATAAGCTGGAAGGGAAAGGGTTTTTCACCAAAGAGATCGAGGCCGCCTTGCTCAACAAAGACATCGACCTGGCCGTTCATTCCTGTAAAGACCTGGAAACCACCCCTCATCCTGATCTCGTCATTGCCGCCGTATCCGACCGGGCTGATCCTTCGGAATGGCTGCTCATGCATCCGTCGGCAAAGGATCCGGTTCAACCGCTTGGCCTGAAAGCGGACGCGGTCGTGGGAACCAGTGCGCCACGCAGGAAAATGCAATTGCTGGCTTATCAGCCCGGCCTCCGGCTGAAAGATCTCCGGGGAAATGTACCTACCCGGATCGAGAAATTACGGAAAGGGCAATATGATGCGATTTGCCTGGCAGCGGCAGGGATCAAACGGTTGGCGCTGGAACTGGATGACCTGGAGGTGTTACCGCTATCGCCGAAAATGATGATACCTGCACCTGCACAAGGCGTTTTGGCCTACCAGGTCAGAAAGGAGGATACGGACCTGATCCGGGCCCTGGAGCAGATCGGAGATCCATCGGTTGCCCAAGGGATACATTTGGAAAGGCAAGTCCTGAACCTTTTTCAGGGTGGATGTCAGATGCCTGTAGGTGTATATTGC
Organism: Chitinophagales bacterium; assembly: GCA_028278085.1. GTDB lineage: Bacteria > Bacteroidota > Bacteroidia > Chitinophagales > JANQFB01 > JANQFB01. Next base: position 2,980 of record JANQFB010000329.1, on the reverse strand, counting down.
GAACAGGAAGGAGGTCTGTATAAGATCTGGTCGGTAATGGCCGGGGAATGGGAGCAGTTCCCCAAACGGGTCTATTGGGAAACCGATACGCCTGATGCACAGGCAGTGGTGAAGCAGTTAAAGCAGCCATTGCCGCCCAGCGTTTTTATTTCCAGGAAACTGTCGCCTCTAAGCTATTTAAGGAAAACACTGGAGCAGGGGGGCGTGCCCTTCCACGATCAGTCATTGGTTAGCTTTTCACCGGTTCGGGTCAAAGAGATCCCGCCGGCCGATTGGTTATTTTTTACCAGTAAAAACGGGGTCCGCTATTTTTTTGAGCAGCTTCCACAAGCCTGGGATATGCCTAAAATAGGGGCGATAGGGAAGGGTACCGCAACAACGCTTCGCCGGTATGGCCATGATCCGGATTTCACCGGGGAAGGGAATGATATGCCTCAAATTGCAGCTTCCCTGGAAAGCCTGGTCCGTGGAAAAACGATCCTCTTCCCCCGGGCGGAACATTCGCTTCGTACCATACAGCAGCATCTGGAAAACGTCGCCGTGGTCAAAGATCTTATCGTTTACCGGAACCAACCCATACCCGACCCGAAGATCCCGAAAATGGCCGTGTTGATCTTCACAAGCCCGATGAATGTGGAGCATTATGTCAAACACTATCCCATCGTGCCGGATCAACAGATCATCGCCATCGGCCGGTCGACGGCAGCGGCCTTGCCTAAGCAGGCGAATGTAACAATTGCGTATGAGCCCGGAGAGCTGGCTATCGTCGACACCCTGGGCGCTTTGGATACCTGAACGAAGCAGGCCGGCGTTTCTCTATCCAGGGCATTTTTCCGGAGCATCCTGTTTATTACCATGAATTCAATCATGGTCCAAATGCATGGTATTTGTCGGCTTGCTTACTTTAGCAATTATTTTTAGGTAAGTTGGATTTTTATATTAAATTTGATGTTGTTTTTATTTACCCGGATTGCAGTTATTCGACCCGGGCCTGATAACCGGTAACTTTCCGGGGTGGGTTGCAGGAAAGGTTGAATAAAACATGGCTGAAATGACTAACAAAGTATTGAGTTGCGTCTTGTTTGTCTTTTTATGGCTCTGCTATGCCTGCCAGGAGGGACAAGTTAAAGATACAGGAGAAACTTCCGAGAGCACCGGCCTGGATTCCCTGGACCATGAAATAAAAAACCGTGGTCAGATCGAAACTTCGCACGCCGTGCCTTCTCACCTGGAGATGTCGACCTTGCTGCAGTCGCTGAAACTACCCTATCTGCCCGCCTTATTGAATTCCCCCGACAACTTAAAGCTTTATACCGATAAAAATTTTAAGGCCCTGAACCTTGGCGTGTATGGTGTGGATTTCGGGTATATGAATGTATATGGCAAAGGTGGTGCTGCTTCCGATTACATCCGTGCCATTAAGAACCTGGCCGAAAGCCTGGAAGTAGGCTATTATTTTAAGCTGACTACCATGGAGCAACTGGCTTTTTTAGGGAAGCAGGATTCGCTAACCCATATTATGAACTTCGCTTATAATCAAACCGATCACTACCTCAGATCAGTGGAATCGGAAAACCTGAGCGCCCTGATCCAAACCGGTATTTTTATCGAAGGGCTGTATTTTGCTACCCAGATCATGAAAGATAATGATAGTTTTGAGATCATGGAAAGGATAGGTGTACAGAAAGCGACACTGGATAACCTGCTGATCATGATGGGCAAATATGACAGGGATGCACTCTTCGCCGACCTGACCTCAGACCTGCAGGCGCTTAAAAAAGAATATGACAAAATAGAGATCATCTATACCTACGGTGATCCCATTCAGAAGGAAGTGGGCGGAAGATTGGTTGTCGAGGATAATACGACCAGCAAAATGAACATCACCCAGGAACAGCAAGAAAAAATTACGGAGATCGTAGCTGCGATCCGATCAAAAATTACACAACCACAATGATCCGTCGGAGCATCTACGTCCTGTTTTCATTAGCTATGATCCCGTTTTTCGGCTATGGGCAATGTAATGAAGAACTGGTCAACAAATCTGCCGAGTTACTGAAAGACTACACTTATATCAAAGACATAAAAGTAAGCATGCGGCAGTCGAACCCACCGACTACCCAGCGATACTCCATTATCCTGAGCCGGGGTACCCGTTACCGGATCACGACCATCAATGCCGAAGAGTACAGCGGTGAGCTGGTACTCAAGATCTTTGGTCAAAAAGGGATCATGGTGGTTTCCAATTATAATCCGGTGAAGGATAAGATCTACAAAGTCCTGGATTATACCTGTAAAAGTTCCGGACAGTATTTTATCGAGGTCAGCTTTAAGGATGGCCGTGAAGGCTGTGCGGTTTGTGTGATCGGTTTCCACCAAAAGATACCCGCCTGGCTGGAAAAGCTCCCCATGGATTAGATCCTGGTAATTATACTTTTACCTACTTTTTAATTTGCAGGCGGTCCAGTGGTGATGGATAACAGATATGTAGCCAAATACCCATCAGGATCATGTGTCAAATTTGACATAAATTAATGTCAAATTTAACCTAAAATTGACACATACTTGTACGTTTTACATCCTCAATCAAACACCCGGATAGCCTGAACAACCCTTACCATAAGAATTTATGGGTATTTGTTAGCGCTCGCAATCGTAAAAACGTATTAATAATAATGGCATTGGTTTTCCTTCCAGCTTAGAACTTTCATTCATTGAAAGATCTATGCTATTATTTATTCATAAAAATATTTACATTTATATTTACATTTCCGGTTATTCGAACGGTTGCTAATGTTCTACCCGCTGAAATATCAGAAAATAAGGATACCCGGTTTGTCTTGGCGTTGGTTGGGTATAAAACTGGTGTTTATATGCCAGGTTTTTTGTTTAGGTCACTTGCAGGCCCAATCACCAAACCTCACCCCCCAGCAGATCGAAGCCCGCATAGCCTCCCTGTCCCGCGCCTCCGTTCTTTTCC
>JANQFB010000289.1 GCA_028278085.1 Chitinophagales bacterium | reverse complement strand
GGCGGCGGTACATGGTCGTAAGTGCCTCCATGTTCATCGAAAGTAATGATCAGCAGGGTGTTCTGCCATGCTTCTTTTGCTGCAGGCGTTGCATTCATGGCATCATAAAGTTTTTTCAGAAACTGTTCTCCCGGTGCTAATTGGGCCGGTGGGTGATAGGAATTACCATTATAAGAGGTGTTCTGTATTTCCTGCTGGTCATCTGGTCCGGAAGTCATTTGGATACCCATAAAATCAGGTTCGAGATAACTGAATTTAGGAAGTTTTCCGGCTGCGGCGGCTTCGAAGAAATCGCTGATATTTGCCACGTTGGCACCATTGCCAGGGACATTAAAAGCTTCCTGGGTATAACAATAGGTGCTGCTATAGGATAAAGATTGATAATAGATCATCCAATCCTCAGGGCTTGCCAACCCGTTATCTGCTAATACGTTCCAGATGCTCCGGGTTTTGAATTTTGAAGGTCTCAGGCCGTGATAGGAGCCTTGGTTATTAACCAGTCCCATGGAAGTACCACAGATCGAAAAGGCTCTGTTGCAATTGGTCTGGGAAGGAACCGAGCTAAACCAATGGTCAGAAACGGCATAGTTCCGGGCTATACCATTGAGTACCGGTAACTGTTCGGGACTATAGGTTTCCATTATCTGAAGCGCATCTTCCTTGCTGATGATGATCTCTTTATCAAGATCCAGGTCATGGGCAATATTATCCAGCGTTTTACTGTATTCAAATGCCATATCGATTTTTACCGTTGAATAATCCTGCAGAAATCCACTCATCGTTGCCGGTTCTCCGGGCTCAGGATTTCCCATCTTATTGAACAATTCGAAACAAACATTTTGATAAGATTCGTGGGGATCCGGGTGGGGGACATTCATGCTGCTTGTCCCTTTTTGTACATAGTGTTTGGTATCGTCACCGGCAAAACAGTTGAAATATTTGTTCTCTTCCAAACCCATAAAAGGGATGTCCTGCTGTGCCGGTTTAGCGATGATGTTTTTAGGGGGATTGGCGGCATCATAAAGCCAACCCAATACATTGTCGAATGAACGATTTTCCAGCATGTAATAGATCACATGCTTGATCTGAGACATTGAATTTCCCATCATACAGTAATTTTAGTTTAGCCAATAATAGCAAAGGCCGAATATACAAATGATTGATAAATCCCTCAATAGATTTTTTAGGAAATGTATGTAAATGTTCAGCTATGATATATAAGGTTATCAGGATGAGGTCTAAGGGAGAAAAATATCGTCAACAAACCGGTTGCTCCTAACTGTTCCTCAGGTATAAAAAAACCGGTTCCAATCCTGAAACCGGTTTCAATTGAGATCAATTTGTATCGTTCATTCCGTGATCTAGTCAGGAATAGGAACGCCGAGCGGACGAAGGCAAGTAACATCCACCACCTTATTACCGCACAACTCTACTTCCGCGATCAGGATGGTCGGGAATTGCGGGCAAAAGGGTGGGTCGGGACAGGCCGGGCCCAAAGAGATAAATACTGTCCGGCTAATGGCTTCATCATCATCGCTACTGCTGCTGCTGCTACTGCCTAAGCTGCAGGTACCGGTTTCCACTACCGAAAAATCAAGTTGTTGAATGGGGCTGGGGTCAATATTCCTTAGGCAATGACGGACAAGCCTGTTTTTACGGACTTTTTCAATAATGTTGGAATCATTGTTGTCATCACTGCTGCTACCAGGCACCGGTGCGTTTAATCCGGCTGTTAACATGGCGGCCGGGATCAGGAAAGTCAGGAAGATAATTCTTCTCCATTCTTGATGTTTCATGGTTGTAACATTTAAGGGTTATCAAAAAAAGTATTTTTCATAAATCTAAAAAATAAAATTAAAAATTCCATATAATGAAGATCTTATTTATTTAATTAATCCTGATTAATGATTTCCGATACCGGCCAGGTGAGGATAGGATCATTCTGGCGATCCCGGAAAATTCGCGAAATTAGTTATCTATTGAGGTCTTCTGAGGTAATCGCCTGGTATAGTTCCCTGGCAATGGTTGCTGCACCCAACTCGTTGGGATGAAAGCCATCATCGGAGAAGTAAAGGTGGCTGGATGGTGTGTTATATTCCATGGCTTCCAAACGCAGTAATTCAGCCTTTCCTTCCAGGGCTTGTATCATCCTCGATTTGAAAGTTTCCATGGGCTGTAGCTTTTCCTGGCAACAAAAAGGCGGTAGCACCAGGATCGCAGGCGCTTTTGCCAGCATGGCCGATAAATTCCGTATGGATTCATCCATCGGTACCCGGGGGCGGTTTCCCCTGGTTAACCGGTTGATCTCCGGCGGCTCCGGTAGTAGGCCTGTCGATTGCATCAACTGTTGGATAGCTGCAAATATCCGTGTACGGCTCAACAAGCCGGCCATCCAATGATTATGTAACTGCAATAAAGCCATGGTCTGAGCATCGGTGAGGAGGGGTGTTTCCCAGAGGTCGTTCCAGCCCAGGTAAAGGATAACCACATCGGGGTCGATCTTGTCGTACCACCGTTCAAATAATTGATAAGCCTGGGTAGTGCTGTAGCCGGGTTGGCTGAGGTTATACAAGGTAAAGGGTTTACCAGCCGTATTAAGTTGTTGTTGTAGCCGGTAAGGGAAAGTCAGGGTATAGTCTTTAATGTCCCAGCCGAAAGCGCAGGAATTCCCGAGCAATAATATTTTCCGGCCTGCGACATCGGCATCGAATTCGGGACCCCGGAAACCCTGGGAATTGATCCCGGTGTAACCGAAAATGGGGTTCCCTGCCGGGTTATTCCTGACCTTGAAGATCAGGTCAGGATCAGGATAGGTTAATGAGTTGCTGCGAACATTATGAAGGACGCTTACCGGTAGCTGACCCACAAATTGCTCGGGTACCCTGACTCCGGGCCCGTCCGGAAGCTGGTCGCTGGTGAGTGTGGTTTGTTTGGACCGGTAATCCAGGCCGCTAACAGCCAATATGCCTTCCGCCAGCAGAAAAAAGAAGCTGACAATAATCGTAGAAAAAAGTATTTTTTTCCGGAGCGGCAATTGATGAGGTGTAGCCATTTAGCAGGTTTGGACGTTGCTGTTTCGGAGTGATCGGGAACATGAAATTAAGTGTTTTTAGTTCAAATGCGGCAAATCATCCGGATGTTATCCTGATGTGGCGAGTCGGCTATAAGATCCTAAAACTTGTACACAAAGTCCAGGTAGGGGACCATGATACCGTCAGCTTCTCCATAGAGGTATACCGGAGCAAAATCCACGGTACTCCTGGCGCCAGTCAATACTCTCAATCCAACGGAAAGCGCCATGTACAGATCTGTCACTTCTTCGGTCCGGATCAGTTCCGGTTCCACCCAGATACCGGAGTCATCAAAATAGCCTTCTTCCGGCGAATAATATTCTTTGGTATGTTTGCGAGGGATGATCCAGTTTTCCGAAACCAGGTGAAGCCGGTTCGACAAGCGCATCATGCCATTCACGGTGGTAATCGGATAGTGGGTATGTTCGAATTCTCCTTCATTCCACAATAATCCGTAACCACTCCCGAGGGTAAGGTTGTTCTCAGGGCTTCCATAGGTGATCAATCCGAAAGGAATACCTCCTGATACGATAGCGCCGGGTATAAAGGTCGACCCTGCAATGAATCCCGCGCCCAGGTATAAATTCTTCGCGACCTTAAATCCGACCTTCGGTGTCAGGTAAAACAACAAGGGAATGATCACCCCTCCACCCAGGGTGAAGTTATCGGTTAGCCCGAAGTTGACGGAATTGGATAACAGGTAAGCATTTTGGTAGTAACCATCTCCCTTATCCAAGGGGATAGCAGATGGAGCAAAGAAATAGCGGGTAGCATTCGGGTTTTGCCAAACCTTTTTGGGAGATTTGGTCATTTTGAGACTGACTACTTTCATCTTTGGGATCAACAGGCTTCTGCCCCAACTGCTTTCCAGGATATAGTGCTGTTCATCGGCGTCGATCAATTTCCCGGAATACCGGGTGTTATCGCCCAATTGCAGGATGACATAAGCGTTGCGGTAAACATGCCTCGTTGAAACGATCTTACTTTTAGCTACGGTTATTTCTCCCAGGTTAACTTCCTCGAAGCGGTGGATCGTATCATTTTCACCCACCGATCTACCGATCAATACATCTCCGGATCTAAGGTGGATAAAGGTAAACAGTAAAGAATCGTTTGCGGATTGCCCCGCTACCATCAGCGGCAGGAACACTGATAATATCCATATGTGGGTAATTGCTAACCATTTCATCCCGTAAAGATCCGCCAGGATGGGCCAACCGGTAAATGACGGTCGTTATGGGATTGGATGACAGTGGTCAGTTGGAGAGTGAGAGTGAGTTTGGAGTGTGAGGGAAAAACCTCTTCCTCACTCACACTCTACACTCACACTCTTACTTGGAAACGTTCATTTTCCTGGTTTCGACTACTTTGCCGTCGGCTACGATGGAATAAGTATACAGACCGCTGCTCAGATCGTGGGCGAATACCTCGATGGAGCCCTGGCCCGGATCGACCGGTTTTTCCAGGATCATTTTACCGCTTTGATCAAAGAAAATGATGTTGGCCCGGTGAATAGATCCCGGGATAAAATAGCTGATGGTTGTCTTTTCCCTGAACGGATTGGGATGGTTTTGCTGCAATACCACTCTTTCGGATCCACCTTCCAGTTGTACCGGTTCCGGTAATTCATCCACTCCATATTGATCCAGCAGTGTTTTCATGGCTTCCAGGGATTCATTCAGGCGTTCGATCTCGGCTTGCTGCTCCTTGAACCCCTGAATAAGGATGGGGATGAACTCACCGTAATTCAAGGCTTTGAACTCGACCATTTCGCTTTTGACATGACCTTCTTTATCGATGCGGGAAGGGTAGATCTTATCTTTGACGAATTCCGGGATCACTTCCTCCACTTCCTGCGCGATCATGCCGTATTGCAGGCCATGAGGCAGGGCAATCTGGGGATAATCCTCTTTGCGATAGCGGTAAGTTTTGGGTTCTATTTTCGAAAGCAATTCCGTTGCTTGGGTGAGGGGTTGAATATCCTGCTTGAATTTAACGTCGGACAAGTTATACAGGTCATCTCCGGTGCCACAGATATCGCCGTCAAAAAATGCTGCGCAATCCGGGCTGTTGTCCGGCATATTCCCATCCGGGGCATAGGCGCAAACACCGATATTGGCGATACCGGCAAAACTGGCTTCAAATTCACCCCCGATCGCTGTTTCGGAGGAACCTGTTCCCCAGCCACGAATACCAACCGCTTGCAAACCCGTGGTGAATCCGTTGCCCACCGCACCGATCGATTTCTTAACCGCTAGTAAGGCTTCGGACAAAGAACCGGCGTTGGCCTGGTCGGTTGTAGCAGTCTTCGACCATAAGCCGATCTGGTCGAAATCGTTGCGGATAAATACTTTGTAATGCGGGGCGACAATAGCGCTGCCGATGGCAATTCTACCGGTAGTACCCGGGCCCGGAGCGCCACTCACCAGGAAGGTGGGAATATCGCTGTTAAAGCCAACCATTAACGAATTATCCATATTATTTACCAAACGGCTACCACCAAAAACGCCGGAACCGATGGTGATGGCATTGCCACCGGCTGCTTTAACGTGATTGCCCATCGAAATGGCATATTTGCCGGATGCAGTGCTCACGAACCCGGCAGCCAGGGCACCACCGCCGGAGGCATCACACGCCCCGCCGATGGCTGTGGCGCCATTCCCGGAAGCCCCGGATCCTAATGCCGGCTAATAGCAATAACTACCGAGCCATTTAATGGCTTCTTCATCCCCGAGGTCCGACGCTTTTTGGAGATCCTCGCAGCCCTGGGAGCGTTTATCCAAAGCTATCCATACCAAGCCTCTTTCCTTGTACACGCCAATTAGTCCGGGATCCAAATGTAGTACTCTGTTGAAGTCCTGCAGGGCGCCTTGATAATCCTGTTCTTCTTTCCGGATGATCCCCCGCATGCGAATGGCTTCCGTGAAATATTCATTCACAGAGATAGCCATCTGGAAGTTGTATAAGGCTGCTTTGTGTTCCCCCAAATGCCTTTTCGCCATACCCCTGAAATAATAGACGGAATCCTTTTGCGGGTAATTTTTCAGCAAGCGGGTGAAATCCTGAATGGCGTCGTGATAATCTCCCATGGCATAATAGGATCTGGCCCGGATATACAGCGCCGAATTATTTCCCGGATTGAGCTCCAATGCCCTGGTATCATCAGTAACAGCCGCACAATAGTCACCCATTCGGTAATTGGCT